>NZ_CP092968.1:2440000-2742000 GCF_027571405.1 Methylocystis parvus OBBP | reverse complement strand
CTTCCCCGGCGCCGCTCGGGCGACGGCGTCCTATCGCAGGGACATTCCCGCCGCATTGCTTGGAAATGAAACGAACTGGCGAATGGCGCGCGAAATGCTCGCGCGGCTGGAGACGGCGGGCCTGCGGATCCGGCCCGGGCTGGATCGCGATCTGATCGTCTTTCGCTTCCTGCTTAGCGTGGAGTACTGGTGCGAGGGCGACGATCTTGCGGCGTGGGCGGCGGAGACGAAAAATTCTTTCGACATCATTGGATTCTGGAATCTGGCCCGGGAAACGGACGCCTTTCACGGCCTTGAAGATATCGGCGCCGTCGCGCCAAAACTCGCTTTTCTCGACCCCGACGCTATGGACGCCATGCTGGAGGCGCATAGGTTTTCGATCTTCGAAAACGCCGCAGCGATCTGTTTCATCAATGAACATTTTCCCGGCCAATATGCGCCCGAGCATGTCGAGGCGTTCATGGCGCTCGCGGTCGGCGATCTTTCCATTCAGGATGTGACGGAGACGCGGGGAGAGGGGGAGGAGGAACTCGTCGGACGCGTGACTCTGGCGGACGGGCGCACGGAAAGCTTCACGATGCGCGCCGAAAAACGGCCGGACCCCACACCGCTGTTCGAGACGATGAATGCGATCGCCGCTCTGCAGGGCGCGGGCCGTTTCATAGCGGTCGTGAGCGCCGGCGAAGACCTCATTGTCGTCCGGCTGCAGCCGGAGGAGAAAATCGCCTTCCGGGCCTGGGCGGATAGGCAATATTGCGCGGCCGGACCCCTGCCTGTCGACTGGTTCGATTGAGAGCCAACCTTTTCTTCAGGCCTCCGCCGCAGACTCCCCGGGTAGAGCAGCGGAGACCATGATGGCCCTTACCGAATTTTTCTGGAGCGTCACCCGCTTTGGCGGCGCCCACGCCATCATTCCCGGATGCGTCGGCGTTTTCGTCGGCCTTTGGCGGCTCGACGAAAAGACATGCGCGCGGGACTTCGTCTTCGCGACAATCCTCTGCTTCGCATGCATCCTGGCCGCGAAAGTCACGTTATTGACGGGCTTCGATTTCAGCCCCAGCGGTCATACCGCCATGTCGACTTTCTTCTACGCCGCCGTCGGCTATCTTGCGGCGGCGCTGCGTCCGTCGCTCTTTTCCGTCCTTCTCGCGCTCGGCCTGTGGCTCGTCATTCTCCTCATCGCCGTCAGTCGCTTCACGGTCGCCGGGCATACGCGCCTCGAGACGCTGGCGGGCTTCCTTGTCGGGCTCGCCGCCTTCGAATTCTTTCGCCGCCGGATGCGGCCCCGGCCGGCTGCGCCTGCGGACCTTCTTTCCGCGGCGCTCCTCGCGCTGATCGTGGCGATCATCGTGAACCGCCTGATGTCCCTCGGCTTCGTCGACGAAGACGATATCCGCGCTTTCGCGCAATGGCTGCGCTGGGAAATCGCCGGCTGAGGCTTCGCATTCGCCGGGATCTTGGCGTTCGGTGAAACCTTCCGCCCTTGCGCGCCGGTTCACGGCGAGGGGCGGACAAGGGGCGGAGACGCGCCATGCCGCAAGACTCGCCGGCGCCGGCGCGCCACGCCCAAGCGTGACTATTCCTCTTCGACTTCGGTTTCGTCCGGCGGCTCAATGATCACCACGCCCTCGGAAACGCTCACCACGGGCGCGACGGATCTGGTGAAGGGAAACATCAGCGTCTCGCCGCCCTGCGCCGGGGAAATCTCGAGAATGTCGCCCGCGCCGAAATTGCGCACCGCGACGACGGTTCCAATCCGCGCGCCTTCCCGCGTCTCGGCCCGCAGCCCGACGAGATCGGCGAGGTAGAATTCGTCTTCGTCCTCGGGAGGGGGCAGCTTGTCGCGCGCGATATAGAGCTCAGCGCCGGTCAAGCGCTCGGCGCCGCCGCGATCGGAGACGCCTTCGACGCGCGCGACGAGCATGTCCTTGCCCTGCGGGCGGACGGCGAGGAGCTTGACGGATGTCTTTCCGCTCTTGTCGGTGAGCGGGCCATATGACGCGATCGCCAGCGGATCGCCGGTGAAGCTCTGCAGGCGAATTTCGCCGCGCACGCCGTGCGGCGCGCCGAAACGGCCGAGAAGGACGAGGTTTTTCACCGCCATCGATGTCCTCACTCTGAGGAGCGAGCGCAGCTCGCGTCTCGAAGGCGGACGAGATCTCTGGCGCGGGCCGTCGCCCTCATGCTGCGAGACGCGCCCTCCGGACGTTCCTGAGCATGAGAGCGAATAGACCGCGCCATTCCGGACTTACGCAGCCGCGTCCGCAGCGGCGGCGGCTTCGGCCGCAGCGGCGGCGCGCTCCTGCGCCTTCTTCTTCGGCTTCGCCTTCTCGGGATTGTTGCGCGCCTCGCGCTTCACGACGCCGGCGGCGTCCAGCAGGCGGGCGACGCGGTCGGTCGGCTGTGCGCCTTTGGCGATCCAGGCCTTGGCCTTCTCCAGGTCGAGCACGACGCGGTCGGCGGCGTCCTTGGCCTTCAGCGGGTCGAAAGTGCCGAGCTTCTCGATATAGCGCCCGTCGCGGGGCGAACGAGAGTCGGCGACGACGACGCGATAGAAGGGGCGCTTCTTGGCGCCGCCGCGGGCGAGACGGATTTTGAGAGACATGTCGGTTTTCCTGTTTTCGTTTGGATCGGCAGTCGGGCTTCGGCAGTCGGAAACCGATTGCCGAAGCCCGACTGCCGCTACTTCTTTTTCCCGAACGGGTTGAGCCCGCCCAGCAGTCCGCCGCCGAGCCCCGGAAGGCTCGGCTTCGCAAGGAGATCGGCCGGGGGAGCGGCCGGGATTCCGGGGGCGCCGGGAGGGGCGCCGCCCATCTTCTCCTGCAATTTCTGCAGCTCCTCTTGCGAGGGCATCTCCATGCCCTTGGGGCCGAGCCCCATCATCTGCGCGGCCTTGCCCATCATCCCGCCGCGCTTGCCGCCGCCGAAGGATTTCATGAGGTCGGCCATCTGCCGATGCTGCTTGAGGAGCTTGTTGACGTCCTCGACCCGCATGCCGGAGCCGGCCGCGATGCGCTTTTTGCGCGAGGCTTTCATCAGGTCGGGGTTGCGGCGCTCCTGCGGCGTCATCGACAGGATGATGCCGCGCTGGCGCTTGATGAGCTTGTCGTCGATGCCGGCCTTTTCGATCTGGTCCTTCATCTTCGCGACGCCGGGCAGAAGCCCCATAATGCCGCCGAAGCCGCCGATCTTCTCGACCTGGGCGAGCTGGTCGCAAAGGTCCTGCAGATCGAATTTGCCCTTGGCCATGCGCGCGGCGGCCTTGCGGGCCTCCTCCGCGTCGATGGCGGCCGCCGCCTTTTCCACAAGCGCGACGATGTCGCCCATGCCGAGAATGCGGTTGGCGATGCGCTGCGGCGAGAACTCGTCGACGGCGTCCATCTTCTCGCCGGTGCCGATGAGCTTGATCGGCTTGCCGGTGACATAGCGCATGGAGAGCGCCGCGCCGCCGCGGCCGTCGCCGTCCATACGCGTCAAGACGATGCCGGTGATGCCGACGCGCTCGTCGAAATTCTTGGCGAGATTGACCGCGTCCTGACCGGTCAGCGCGTCGGCGACGAGCAGGATTTCATGCGGGCTGGCGTAGGACTTGATGTCCGCCATCTCCTGCATGAGCGGCTCGTCAATATGGGTGCGGCCGGCCGTGTCGAGCAGCACCACGTCATAGCCTTCGAGCCGCGCGGCCTCCATGGCGCGCCGGGCGATCTGCAGCGGCGTCTGGCCCGCGACGATGGGCAGCGTATCGATCTCGACCTGACGGCCGAGCACGGCGAGCTGCTCCTGCGCGGCCGGGCGCTTCACGTCGAGCGAGGCCATCAGCACGCGCTTGTCATGGCGCTCCTTGAGGCGCTTGGCGATCTTGGCGGTGGTTGTCGTCTTGCCGGCGCCCTGCAGGCCGACCATCATGATGGCGACGGGGGGCTTGGCGGCGAGATTGATCGGCTCGGCCGTGTCGCCCAGCGTCTCGACCAGCACGTCATTGACGATCTTGACGACCATTTGGCCGGGCGAGACCGATTTGATGACGTTCGCGCCCACGGCGCGGTCGCGCACCTTGTCGGCGAAGGAGCGCACAACGTCGAGCGCGACGTCCGCCTCGAGCAAAGCGCGGCGGATTTCACGCAACGCTTCGTCGACGTCGTTCTCGGTCAGCGCGCCGCGCTTCGTCAGGCGGTCGAATACGGCGGAGAGCTTGTCGGAAAGGCTCTCGAACATGTCTTCTCTCCCGCGGGGCCGCTCGCGCAGCCGCCGCTCCAAAGCAAAACGCGCCCGGGGGCGCATCGCGCTGCCGGGCGTTGGCCTGCCGTCTCACAGGGCGGCTGGGCTGATGATCGGTCTTCTCTTTCGAGATTGGCGGGCTTTGTAAGAGCCTAGCCCGCCGCCTGTCAATGGCGGCGGTTTACAGTAGTGGGCAGTTTGAAATTTATGCACGCGCGTTCTTGAAAATGTCGTCAAGTGACCAGATGGGTAAAACCATCAAAGGATTTGCTCCATCGTCGCGGATACAGAACCCGTATCGCTTATAAAGGCGGGTCGTGTCATCGTTTAGTGAGCGCAGCGCAACCCCGAAGACGGCGACGTTTTGAGCTATCATGTGCGCTCTCGTCAGCGCATTGATAAGCAAGATCGTCCCTAGGCCGCCGCCTTGGTACCTGCTCAGCACGGCTAAGGACTGTATATAAATCGCTGGGAAATGCTTTTCATTCTGGTAATGCCGTTTCTCATCTGCCAAAAGCTTGTCAGTCTGCTCAATCAACAGCGTAAGTGAATATAGGCCTAAAACGGTTGATCCTGTTTTACTGTGGGCACAAAAGAAACGCGCTCGGTACGATGACTGGTATTTCATAGATTTGTTTGCAATAAACCTGTCTATGCCATAATCTCCACAGCTAAATCCTTTAAGTATTAACCCATCAGTCAGCGGAGATATGCGGATGTCTTTCAGGTCGAGTTTCTGCGTCGCATCCGTCATCGTAATTTTTTAGGTAAAAATCATAGGCGCGACGAAGGTCGTCCGTCGCACCCCCTGATTTATTGTAAAGTTTGCGGCAGAAGTCGTAAGCCTCCTTCTCTGATTTGAAAAGAGGCTCTTTCTTTTCATCGCCCCCGGACAACCACCGGAGTGCGTCCCTAAGAGACGAAATGGCCATGGCTGTGTCCCGCGCTTCTAAAGTCACCGCCCGACGCGTGGCGGATGGCTACGAATAATAGGTGATGATTACGCAATTCTCAACCTTTCAGCTTGACAAACTAAAAATTTCTGATGTGACGAAAATATCGTTGTGGGTGAACAGCGAGGATTACGTGCGAATCAGAGACCCTCTAGGTGACTAGTTTTCTCGTTTCTTGTAACGGCCCGCACTTTTTTGGCGCGGTCGCTTCTTCTGCCGCCTCGACCAGCGCGGCGATATCCGCAACTTTCCAAAGCCGGTCAGAGACGCCTGCGTCCATCGCAGGCAGGGGACACGCGCGGCTTCGAACGAACGCGGACAAGTTGTAACTAACCACTACTCGCTCACAGCATCCAGATGAGCATCCCCTGTCGCCGGCTCGCAGCCGCCGCGACGAAAGCCTGAAGACCGGGGAAATAGCGCGCGAGATCTTCATGCAGCGCGCCGGCGCAGGCTTCTCCCTCGCCGCGACGAAGGCCGAGCGACTTGACGGCCTTGCCGTCGAGCCGGGCCGCCAGCGCGTCGAGATCGAGCCCATTGAGAAAGCCGGAGAAAGCCGCCGTCTCGTCGAGCGAGAGCATGCGCGGCGGGCCGAAGCCCAGATCCTCGCCGACTTCGCGCCCGCCCGCGAGCAGGGTCGCGGCCGGCGGCGCGCCTTCAAAGGCGTCGCCGGTGAAAAGGAAATGCAGCATCCGCCACGAGCCGTGCAGATCGAACACGGGGGCGGAGGGGCTCGAAACGCGCATGAGGCCGGAGCCGCGCCGGCGCAGCAGATCGAGATGGTCGAAGAGCATGTCGCGCGCGGCGATGCTCAAGGGCGCGCGCCCCTCATCGGCGACGTAAAGAAGCTCCAGCTCCTTGAGGCGCGCGGCCTGCCTGTCGGCGACACCCGCCTCCGCCAGCACGCCGAGATCGTCGCTCTCGACGCCCTCGGCCGCATAGCGGGCGAGGTCGTTCTGGCTCGCATGCTTGAGGTATAGCGTCATGCTCATCGGCTGCGTCTCCTTTCGCAGGAGAGTCGCCGCTGAGGGTTAACCGCGCAAAGATCCGAAAAGTTAAAAGCCTAAGCAAAGGCGCTGCGGCTAGCCAATTGGTTTTTCAAATCTTTTTTTCTGCGATTTTATCCTCTCCCACAAAGAACGGGAGAGGATTGCTTGCGTTTTACCGGGCGTTAACCAAGCTTGCGCCGATCAGAAGCCGTAAATTCTGGCGAAATCGGCGTCCTTGGCGGCGACCTGTTTCGCGAGATCGACCACCACCTTGCACTGTTTCCAGGTGGCGTCGTCCTGCATCTTGCCGTCGATCATCACCGCGCCGGTGCCGTCGGGCATGGCCTCCAGCACCTTCCTGGCGAAGGCGACCTCGTCCGGATCGGGCGAGAAAACGCGCTTGGCGATGTCGATCTGCGTCGGATGCAGCGACCACGCGCCGGCGCAGCCAAGCAGAAAGGCGTTGCGGAACTGCGCTTCGCAGGCCGGGCCGTCGGAGAAGTCGCCGAAGGGGCCGTAAAAGGCCTTGACGCCCGCCGAGGCGCAGGCGTCGACCATCTTGGCGATGGTGTAGTGCCAGAGATCCTGCTGGAAGGTGGCGCGCAGCCCGGCGCCGGGCTCGGCGTCGGCGATGACCTTATATTCCGGATGCCCGCCGCCGACGCGCGTCGTCTTCATGGCGCGCGAAGCCGCGAGGTCCGCCGGTCCGAGCGAAATGCCGTGCATGCGGGGCGAGGCGGCGGCGATGGCGTCGACATTCTTGACGCCCTCGGCCGTCTCCAGAATGGCGTGGATCATGATGGGCTTCGTCACGCCGTTGCGGGCTTCGAGCTGTGCGAGAAGCTGGTCGAGATAGGCGATGTCCCACGGGCCTTCGACCTTGGGCAGCATGACGACGTCGAGCTTGTTCCCCACCGCGCCGACGATCTCGATCATGTCGTCGAGCGCCCAGGGGGAGTTCAGCGCGTTCATGCGGGTCCAGAGGCCCGTCGAGCCGAAATCGACCGCCTTGGCCATCTCGATGAAGCCCTTGCGCGCGGCTTCCTTGGCGTCGGCGGGAATGGCGTCTTCGAGATTGCCGAGCACAACGTCGACCTGTTTGGCGATGTCCGGAACCTTGGCGCGCATCTTTTCGACATGCGGCGGCACGAAATGGATCATGCGCTCGACCTTGACCGGCGGCTCGCGATAGGGAGCGGGCGCGCCGATGGCCAGCGGGCGATAGAACTGATTGGGCAGTTTCATGCGGGAAAGCTCCGGTCGCGCGCCCTGTTTAATGGGCGCGGGAAAGACGCGTCGAGCTAGCGCAGACGGGGCGAGATGGCAATGGCGGGCGGCGACCGCGCGAACGCCGGGCGTGAGCTAATCCCTCCCCTTTACGGGGAGGGTGGCCCCGCGAAGCGGGGTCGGGAGGGGTAAAACCTCGATCGGCGCGGCGGCGGAGAGAACCCCACCCGGCGGCCTTTGGCCGCCGACCTCCCCGTAAAGGGGAGGTATTGGAGCGCCGTCATGATGCAATGACCGTCAAACGATTATGCGCCGCTAGGGCGGACACACCGTCTTCACCACGATCCCGTCCTGATATCGGAAATACTCCAGGCACGACCGCTCGCCCACCAGCGCCGGGCGCTTGCCGATCTCGGCGGCCTTCAGGAAGTCCAGGATCGTCGTGCGGCCCTTGCCGTCCCAGTCCATTTCCTCCCAGCCATAGCCCGCCCGCCACGCCGTGAAGACGCGCATGGAGAGAAAAAAGACCGGAATGACGAGCACGGCGAGGACGCTCGTGACGATGAGGCGGCGCCGGTCGAAGGGCGAGGACATGGACGGCTCCCTGCGAGAGACGCGGCATCATAGCTTCTCGACTGTCGCGGGGAAATGCGCCCGCGCGCTTTGACGCGCCAAGGTCTTCGGCGATAGTCGCCACAAGCCCAACCGTAAGAGGTCGCCTTGCAGCAGGACGAAACACAGCAAACGGGCGTCCTCGCCCGATGGCGCGCCATCCCGCTTTACCTTCGCATCCTAACGGGCGTCGCGCTTGGCCTCGTCGCCGGCGTCGCCCTCGGCTCGCAGGCGGCCGCGCTCGCCTTGCCGGCGAAGCTCGTCCTGCGCATTCTCGGCGCGCTCGCGCCGCCGCTCATCCTGCTCGCCATCGTGCAGGCGCTGATGCGCGCGCATCTTGGCGGCGGGCAGGCGACGCGGCTCGCGACGCTGCTGCTCACCAATACGCTCGTCGCGATTCTCATCGGTCTTTTCGTCGCCAATATCGTGCAGCCGGGCGCATGGACGACGGCCGGCCCGCCCCCGGCGCCGGCCGAGAAGGCGCATGCCGCCGTCGATCCCGTGACCCAGTTTTTCGAAGCCGTGCCGAAAAGCATCGCCGGACCTTTCTCCGACGACGGCACGGTGATGGGCGTCATCTTCATCGCGGTCGCTTTCGGCGTCGCCTTGCGCGGCGTGCGCCATCATGAAGTGTGCACGGTGGAGGACCTCGTCCATGTCGCGCTGACGAGCCTGATCACGATCCTGCACTGGATCATCGACCTCGTGCCGCTCGCCGTCTTCGGCATTGTCGCGAGCATTGTCGGCGTGAAGGGCTTTCACGACTTCATCGCGCTTGGCGGCTTCGTGCTCGCCGTGCTGCTGGGGTTGACGCTGCAGGCCTGCTACTATCTCGCGCGGGTCCGACTGCAAAGCTGGGTGCGCCCGCTCGATCTCCTGAAGGGCGTGCGCGACGCGCTCGTCATGGCCTTTTCCACGGGCAGCTCCACCGCGACCATGCCGGTGACCTATGAAGCCTTGCGCAAAAATGTCGGCCTGCGCGAGCAGTCAGCGAGCATGGGCGCGCTGGTCGGCTCCAATTTCAACAATGACGGAACGGCGCTTTACGAAGCCATGTCGGCGCTTTTCGTCGCGCAGCTTCTGGGCATGCATCTCACGCTCGGCCAGCAATTCACCGTCATTCTCACTTCGGTGATCGCCTCCGTCGGCGCGGCGGGCATTCCGGAGGCGGGGCTCGTCACCATGACCATGGTGTTCAAAGCCGTCGCGCTGCCGACCGATTACATCGCCATGCTGCTCACCGTCGACTGGCTGCTCGATCGCTGCCGCACGGCGATCAATGTGATGGGCGACGTGACGGTGAGCTGCCTGCTCGACGGCAAGACGAAAGGCGATCCGGGAGATTAATTGCAGTTCGTCACCTGGTTGGAGCAGAGCGCCTTCACCCAGCCGCGTTCGCCCGCCGCCGTCTCGACCTGCGCCCATTCGCCCGAACAGGCGAGAATCGCCTTGGGCGAATCTCCGATCGCCACGCCGTCGTCGCCATCCTTGGCTTTGGCGCGATGCGCGGCGGCGTTGTCGTTCGGCGCACTGTAGAGGCGGCCCGGCGGCAGGCCATTATAGGCGTAAGCCGCCCCGATCATCGTCGCCCTGACCCAGCCGCGGCCGCGAAAAGGCTGCGGCGCCGAACGGGGATAGGGCGTATCGACATAGCCTTTTCCCGGCGTTTCAATTTTCTCGACAAGGAACCAGCCGTCGCGATAGCCGATGACGCTGAACTCGGATTTATATGTGTCGTCGGGAAATTTGTGGGGCGGCGGCGCGACGCCGAGTATCGCGGCCTCGGTCGAGGGCTCGGCGCGGACATTGAGGCCCTTCGGATCCGCGTCGTTCGACCATGCGCCAAGATTGCAGGCTTCGACGCCGGGCGGCAGGCCGTTCGGCGCGGCCTTCGCGCCGGAGCCGAAAAGCGGGAGAAGGCAGGCGGCCGCGAGAAGCGTCTTCCTGATCATTCGCATGCTCCGAGCGCGACGACGCTTTTCTTCGTGATCGGCGGCGCATAGGTCGCGGCGCAGTTCATCGTGAAAGGCGGGCGGCAAACCAATCTTGCCTTTGATCTCGCGCTTGCCGTCCGCCAGCGCAGTCGATTGGATCGCCCCGTTGGCGAGACACGCCTTGTCGTCGACCGCCGAGTCCGCGGCCTCCTCCTCGGTCGCTTTTTCGATTGCCTTGCAGAGCAGCGCGCGCTCGTCCTTCGATGCGGGTTCGGCGAAAGCGGCCGGCGCGTGAAGGATCAAGATGGTTGCGAGAGCGGCGTTTTTCATTCCCGTCCTTTTTTGCGCGCGCAGCTTCTTGTTTTGCGCGCAGCTTCTTGCCTTTCGCCCGTTTTGACAAGGTGCCGCGAATTATGTCCGTCATCGGGAGGAGCATCTTGCGAAGTCGGGTATACCCGCTTCGGGAAAAGCGACGAAGCAATCAAGGGACGTCATTGTGGTTCTGGATTGTTTCGCTTCGCTCGCAATGACGGATGCGCCGAAGAGTCTTTGAGCGCATGGAGAGATCGAAATGAAACCCTGGACGACATTCATCCCGCCGCTCTTCCTCACGGCCGTCGCAACCACCGCTTCCGCTGAGGAAGCGCCCAATTGCCGCAACGGCATATTTGTCGAAGAGGGCGTGGCCTACGGGCTCGCCAGGGTGACGGGCGGCGACAGGCTCTCTTTCATCGAGGACGCGTATTATTGCGACAAGGAAAAGCAAAAGGCGCCCTGTCCGATATGTCCGAGCGAGGACGCCGCCTGCCGGAGCAAGAGCTATCTCATTCCCGGCGATCTCGTCATCACGGGGAGGTCCTTCAAAGGCTATCGCTGCATCCTCTATCGCAATGAAAAGGATTTCGCCGGCTCCGCCGGATATGTTCCCGAGAACCGGCTGGAAGCGCTGCCCGCCGCGACGGTGACGCAAAAGGATTGGCTCGGCGAGTGGCGGATGGGCGACGATTCGATCACGCTGCGCGCCAGGGGCGCCAAGCTCGCCGCGAGCGGCGTAGCCTATTGGCCCTCGGCCAATCCCTCGCCCAAGGAGGTTCCGGGCGGCCCGCATATGGGACAGATGTCGGGCGTCGCGGCGCCCATGAGCGACAGGATCGCTTTCGCCGATGCGGAAGACGAGTGCCATGTCAGCCTGACGCTGCTGCCCCCTTTCCTGCTCGCGCGCGACGACAATCGATGCGGCGGCATGAATGTGCGGTTCGACGGCGTATATTTGCGGGCGGGGAAGTCCCGAAAACGTTGAACAGCGTTACCGGTTTGCGCGCGCCTTCGCGCGTCGGCCCGTCCCGAATTGGGAAGCGCGGCACGAGACGGGGACAAAAAGCGTCCGAATCGGAACCGCTTGATTCGCGCCGCGCGGTCATGAACAAAGCCTTACGATCACGAGCGAGGACGAATCCATGAGCGATGCGGCGACGACGGCGAAGATATTGTGGCGCGGCGCGCGCATGAAATGCCCCGCCTGCGGCGAGGGGCGCTTGTTCAAGAATTATCTGACGCGTGCGGACGCCTGCCCGCATTGCGGCGAAAGTTTCGAAGGGCTGGACGCAGATGACGGGCCGGCCTGGCTCACCATCGGCCTCGTCGCCCATATCGTCGTGCCGCTGCTCATCTTCCTGGAGCGCGGCGAGCTCATGCCCTATTGGCGGGAAGCCGGTATCCTGATCTTCGTGACGATCGTTTCGGCGCTGTTTTTTCTGCCCGTCTCGAAGGGCTTCTTCGTCGCCGCCCTGTGGCTCATCAACCGCAAGCCGGCGTGAGGCTTGCGGCGAAGCGGACCGCCGGAAGGCGGCCCGAGCGTTTTCCCGGCGGCGATCTACGCGGTGACGACCGCTTCGGTTCTCGCCGCCGCGGCCGGCGGCGCCACGGGCGGGAAGGAGAGCTTGGGCTCCCAATAGCTGCCGCGGTCGAACATGTAGCGGGCCTGCGCATATTGGAAGAGGATGCGCGCGACGATGGTCATGGTCTCCGGCTTGCGCACGGCGGCGCCCCAGACCTTGTTCCACATGCGGCCTTCCGCCGTCCCGTATCTGGTGATGCGCGTCATGGCGGCCTGCACGGCCTGCTTCTCCACTTCGCGCAGGGCGCCAGGATCCATGGGCCGCGGCGCCGGGCCGTTGCGATGGCGGCCGAACGTGTCGATCAGATGCAGCATGCGCTCCTGGAAGGCCGCCGGCGCATAGAGCGCATTGCAGAGATTCTGCATGCCGTTATGAAGCTCCTCCATGCTCATCGTCGTGCATTGGATATTGGAGCTCCACGGCACGGCCTGCGTCTCGACGCCGCCGGTCAGGAGCCGCCCTTCGCGCTGGATGCGGTCAAAGAGCGGCGTCGCCTCGGAGGCCATGAGCGCGCCGAGGCTGTAGATCGGGATCGGCGTCGCCATGGCGAAATCATATTGCTGCGCGAAGACGCCCGGTCCGTCGTGATCGAAGCCGACGATCATGCCGCCCATCACCGACATGCCGCGGTCGACGAGCTTCTGGATCTCGTCGACGAGGCTGATCTTGAGATTCTGCCGTTTGCCCGTCTCGCGCAGGCTTTCGATATTGGGCGTCTCGATGCCGACAAAGACCTGCGTGAGGCCCGCCGCGACGCACATGTCCAGCAATTCGTCGTCGCGCGTCGCGTCGATCGAGATTTGCGTGACGAACTCCATCGGCTTGCCCTGCCGCCATTCGGCGATCGCGGCGAGCAGCTCCTTGCAGTGGGCGCGATAGGCGGTGAAATTATCGTCGGCGAGGAAGGTGGTGCGATAGCCGAATCTCCACAGCGCGTCGATCTCGGCGATCACATTGCCGATGGGTTTATGGCGCTGCTTACGGCCGAGATATTGGATGACGTCGCAAAATTCGCATTCGAAGGGACAGCCGCGCGAGGTCTGCACGGCGCCGAGCATGGCGCGGTCGTTATTGTAGAGATCCCAGCGCGGAAACGGCGAATGCGCGAGCGACGGCTTGTCGCCGAAATAGGCGTCCTTGAGGCGGCGCCCGGTCAGATCGGCGAAGAAGCCCTCCGCGATCTCCTCGATCTCGCCGCAGACGAGCGTGTCGCAATGGTCGCGCAGCCGCGCGGGCGAGAGGCTGGCGTAGGGGCCGCCGATCACGACGGTCTTGCCGCGCCGGCGGAACTCGTCGGCGATGGCGGTCATGCGCAGGCGCTGGCTGACTTTGCCGGTGACGAGAATGAAGTCGGAATCGTCGTTGAAATCGACCGGCTCCATCGTTTCGTCGCAGAGGCGGATCCTATAATCCGAGGGCGCGAAGGCGGCGACGGTCGCGCTTGCGAGATCGGCCATCATCACGCCGCCGGGATAAGCCGACGCGCCGAGAACTTCGCCTCCGAAATAAGTTGGAAAATCGCCAGCGGGATTGATGATGTAAATTGACGTCATGGCCCAGCCCCAGCAAATGAACGCTGCTTTACTATTCCATTGGCCGAACGTCGTCGCAAGCTTTGGCGTTGGCGACGCCGGAAGACAGTATTCGTCCGCCTTCGACGCGTAGAACGCTCCGAACATCAAGCTTTTTCAAAATCTGAACGCAAGCGCGGCCATTTGCGCGGCGCCGCGCGCTCAGCTTTTTTTGAAGGGCCGAAGTTCGGTCAGGGCCCATTCCGCCGTCTTTTCGCGGCAGGCGGCGCCTTGCAGCCGCTCGACGTTCTCGCTCGCCGAAACGTCGGCGAGGAAGGAGCGGCAGATTTTTCCGTCGAGAGGATAGGCCTGTCCGACCGGCGTGAAAGAGCCCTTGGCGCCCGATTGCGGATTGTCCCAATTGACGCTGGCGCCGCTTCCCTGCGGATCGAGCGCCGTGCTCATCGCCGCCACGGCGCGCCGCAGATCTTCCGGGTCGAGACGGCGCGAAAGTTTGAGAGGAGGTTTGGCGATGGAGCCGGTGACGTCTTCCGGCGCGCCGCCCTGCCACATGGCGGAAGAGGAAGACGCGGAAACGGGAATGGCGACGGAGCAGCTCGAGAGCGTACAGAGGGCGACAATCGGCGCAAGGATGGCGGCCGGCGGGAATTGAGCGGAGAAGCCAGCGGCGATATGTCTATTACGCAAGAACAGCAAAGCGCCACCTTCCAACGCGCTACGCCCTCGATGGGCACGGGAGAGGATATTCGCGTGAACGCGTTAACTTCGGGTGACTTCGTCGAGGCCGCGGAGCCTTTTGCCCTTTTCGGTCAATGGTTCGAGGAGGCGCGCGCAAAAGAGATCAATGATCCGGAAGCGATGGTCGTCGCGACGGCCGACGCCGAAGGGCTGCCCGATGCGCGCATGGTGCTGATGAAGGAATGGAGTCCGCAGGGCTTCGTTTTCTACACCAATGCGGAGAGCGCGAAGGGCCGTCAGCTTGGCGAAAACGCCAAGGCGGCCGGTCTTTTCCACTGGAAATCGCTTCGCCGCCAGGTCCGGCTGCGCGGCCCCGTCGAGCCGGTGAGCGAGACGGAGTCGGATGAATATTACAACAGCCGCCCGCGCGATTCGCGCATCGGCGCCTGGGCGAGCCAGCAGTCGCGTCCGCTCGAGAGCCGCTTCGCGCTGGAAAAGGCGGTCGCGACCTATGCGGCGAAATTTGCGATCGGCGGAATTCCGCGTCCGCCCTATTGGCGCGGCTTCCGCATCATGCCCGTCGCCATGGAGTTCTGGCAGGATCGTCCGTTCCGCCTGCATGATCGCCTGCGCTTTTTCCGTGATGCGCCGGGCGCCGATTGGCGCAAGGAACGGCTTTATCCATGAGGCTCCATCCATGAGGCTCCGGACGGCCGGGGCCGTCGCGCTCGCATGCGCCCTCTCGCTGGCGTCGCCCGTCGCGGCGCAGGGAATTCTCGACCTCTTCGGCCCGGACCGCCCGGCGCGCGCGCCGCGTCCGGCGCGCGACGTCCCTCGCGCGGAAAAGAAGAAGCCCGAGGCCAAGAAGAAACGCGAGCGCGCGAACGCCCCGGCGGAAGCGGCCAAAGCCGATGCGAAGGGGGCCGCAGGGTCCGAAACGCCTGCGCCGCCCTATGAGGCCCAGCTCGTCCGTCTTTCGGAAATCATCGGCGCGCTCGCTTATCTGCGGGAGATCTGCGGCGAGAAGGACGCGGAGGATTGGCGCGGCAAAATGTCCGCCCTGCTCGACGCGGAAGCGCCGAGCGGTCCGCGTCGGGACAAATATGTCGCCGCCTTCAATCGCGGCTTCCGCGGCTATGAGCTGACCTATCGGGCCTGCACCGAAAACGCCAAAGCCGCGACCGCCCGCTATCTGGAGGAAGCCGCGAAAATCTCCCGCGACGTGACGTACCGCTTCGGCAGCCCCTAAAGAATCTTTTCAATTCTGAATTAACCTTTTGGAAAGACGCGTGTCGCGCGGCGGGGCCGGCTTGTCTAAAGTGCTTTCCATGACGCAGCTGACTTTTGCCTCTTTCGACGAGACCGGCGCCGAGCAACACCGCGCCGCGCTCGCCTATGTGACCGAAGCCTTCGCCGAAGCGATCCTCGCCGGGATCGAAAGCGATTCCTTCGCTCAGGCGGCGCTGTCGGCGGCGCTGCGCGAACTGGTCGCGACCTATGGCGAGGAAAGCGTCGCGAGCTTCGCCCAATCCCTGCCCGAACGCATTCGCGCGGGGGAGTTCACCTTCGCCCTGAGGCATTGAGGCTCTCGCAGGCGTCGGCGCCAAAAGAAGCCTGACATTTGCGTGAAAATCAGGCAAAAGAGCCCCGCGTATCGGCGCTGGGGGCGATTTTTTGCGCAAGGCCCGCGCGCCTATCGGCCGGCCGACTGACGCCGCCGTGGACGAGAAATGACCCGCACCATTCTCTGTCTCGCCCGCCATGGCGAGACGAATTGGAACATTGAGAGGCGCTTTCAGGGCCAGTTCGACATTGCGCTGAACGCGCGCGGCCGCGCCCAGGCGGAAGCGCTTGCGCGCGAATTGAAGGACGCGCATTTCGACCGCGTCTATTCGAGCGATCTGCGCCGGGCGATGAACACCGCCGCGCCGATCGCCGAGGCGCGCGGCCTTTCCGTGCTCGCGACCCAGCGGCTGCGGGAAAAGGACGACGGCGCCTGGCAGGGCCATACCCACGCCGAGGTGCAGGTCAAATATGCCGGCGATTATCCGCATTACCTTGCGCGCACGCCCAATTTCGCGGCGCCCGAGGGCGAGACGCTGGAGGAGTTCTCCCGCCGCGTCCGCACTGTCCTGACCGACATTGCGAGGGAAAGCGCCGGCCTGACGGTGCTGGTCGTCGCCCATGCCGGCGTCCTCGACATCGCCTGGCGCCTGGCGACGGGCAGGGCGCTGAGCGAGAAGCGCGAGCATCCCGTGCTCAACGCCACGCCGAATTGGGTCGCCTTCGAGGACGGGCGCTGGTCGCTCGTGAACTGGGCGCAGCCCGAGGGCCGGCCGGAAATCGCCGCGCCCTGGGACGGGCTGACGCTGCCCCGCCGAGAAGCGGCCCGCGCGCTGATCGTGAACCAAAAGAACGAAGCGCTGCTCATGCAATATGCCGGCGGACTCTCGCCGCATTTCCTGGCGCTCGGGCGTCAGCATTTCTGGGCGACGCCCGGCGGCGCCTTGAGAGAGGACGAAAGCTTCGAAGCGGCGGTGAAGCGCGAGCTGCGCGAGGAGACGGGGCTCATCCTCGACGGCGATCCCGGCCCTGTCGTCGCCACGCGGGAATTTCCCATGGAGCTCGGCGACGATTGGCAGCAGGCGGTCGAGCGCTATTTCCTCATCAGAACGGAAGAGTTTGCGCCCTCGCCGGAAAGTCTTACGCCCGAGGAGAAGGTCCATACGCTCGGCTGGCGCTGGTGGTCCGCCGAGGCGATCGAAGCGTCCGACGAGCTGATCTTCCCCGAAGCGCTCGCGGCGTTGTTGCGCAAGGCGACGTCCTGAACGCGCGCCTCCAGGCCGGGCGCGACCGGCCGGAGGCATGTTTGTCCTTTTCCACTCCTGCTTCGTTCGCTCCAGGCCGCGAGCTGCGCCGGTCGGTCGCCGTGCCCGGCGACGGCCGGCTCCTGCGGCGCTTCGTCGTCTTTCTCGGACCGGGCTATCTCGTCGCAACCGGCTATATGGACCCCGGCAATTGGGCCACCGCGCTCGCCGGCGGATCCAAATTCGGAACGGCGCTGCTCTTTGTCGCGGTGCTGTCGAGTCTCATGGCGATCGTGCTGCAATCCCTTTCCGCGCGGCTCGGCGTCGCCGCGCAGCTCGATCTCGCCCAGGTCTGCCGCGCCCATACGCCCCGACCGGTCGCCGTCGGCCTTTGGCTCCTCGCGGAAGCGGGGATTTTCGCGACCGATCTCGCCGAAGTCATCGGCACGGCGGTGGGGCTCGAACTTCTCTTCGGCCTGCCGCTCGCCGTCGGCGTCGCCGTCACGGCCCTGGATACGTTTCTCATTCTCGCTTTCGAGCGGCTCGGCTTTCGCAAGCTCGAGCTCTTCGTCGCCGCGACGCTACTCCTCATCGGTCTCGCCTTCGCCGCGGAGCTCGCATTGGCGCGGCCGGATCCGGGGGCGATCGCCCGCGGGCTCGCGCCGACGCCCCAAATCCTCTCCGATCCCGAAATGCTCTATCTCGGGCTCGGCATACTGGGCGCGACGGTCATGCCGCATAATCTCTTCCTTCACTCCTTCATCGTGCAGACGCGCGCCGTCGGCGCCTCGGCGGCGGAACGGCGCGAAGCCATCCGCTTCGCCGTGATCGACTCGTCGCTCGCCCTGCTTTTCGCATTGCTGGTCAATGGCGCGATCCTGGTTCTGGCGGCGGCCGTCTTTCATGCGAGCGGCCACACGGAGGTGGCGGAACTCAGCGAGGCGCATCGGCTCATCGCGCCGCTTCTCGGCGCGCCTGTCGCGGCGACGCTCTTCGCCCTCGCGCTCATCGCCTGCGGGCTGAACTCGACCGTCACCGCGACTCTCGCCGGCCAGATCGTGATGGAGGGCTTCGTGAATCTGCGCGTTTCGCCGGCGATGAGACGGCTCGTCACGCGCGCGCTCGCCATCGCCCCGGCGATCGCCGTCACGCTCTATGCGGGCGAGAACGCGACGGCGCGCCTCCTGGTGCTGAGCCAGGTCGTTTTGAGCGTGACGCTGCCCTTCGCGGTCGTTCCGCTGGTGCTCTTCACGGCGCGCCGCAGCGTCATGGGCGCGCTTGTCGCGCCGCGCCGCACGACCATCCTCGCCGCCGCCATCGCGGCGATGATCGTCGCGCTCAATGCGAGGCTGCTCTGGGACGCCGTCTTCTGATGCGGCGCCCGGAACATGGCCCGGGCTTGCGCGTTCGGGGGAATAAGCTCAAACCCGAGTGATCTCATGAAAGTGCAAGTTCTCGGCGACGCCGAAATCGAAAAAGCGCTGATCTCGCCGACCGCCATATTCGACGAGCCCGAGGAGGTGGTTCAATCCAAGGCTCTCGCCAAATTGATGAAGATCGAAATCCTGAAGCGTTGGGAGCTCGACGCTCGGGCGCTCCAGCGGGCGACGGAAGAGAATATGTCGGGCGGCGAGCCGCCGCCCCTCGACGCCGTCAACGAAGCGCTCGCCAAGCTCGATCCTGACGGCAAGGCTTTGGCGGATTTCGAAAAAGCCCCGACCAAACTCTAACGGAGGCCCCGGCGCCGCTTGCGTTGGGCCGACGCTTCTCCCACATATTAGCTCAGACATTTGCGCCCGCGCCGCTTTCGGGCGGGCGCTCCTATGGGCTATTGAACGACAATGCGCGACCCCTACGACGTTCTCGGCGTTTCCAAGTCAGCGAGCGCGGCCGACATCAAGAAGGCCTATCGTTCGCTTGCGAAAAAATATCATCCCGACCGCAACAAGGACGACGCGAAAGCCAAGGAGCGCTTCGCGGAGATCAACACGGCCTATGAAATCGTCGGCGACGAGAAGAAGAAGGCACAGTTCGACCGCGGCGAGATCGGCCCCGACGGGAAACCGCGCGGCTTCGAAGGCTTTGGGGCGGGACCCGGCGGCTTCACGCGAGGCTGGCGCACGGCCGGCGGCGCGCCCGGCGGCGAGCAGCATTACGAATTCAATTTCGGCGGCGGCCAGGGAGGAGCCGGCGGCTTCGACCCCAGCGACCTCTTCGCCGACCTCTTCGGCGGACGCCGTCGCGGCCAGGCGGCCCCGACGCGCGGCGACGACGTCGTCGCGACCGCGACCGTGCCGCTCGAGACCGTGGCCAAAGGCGGCTCGGCCCGCGTGATCCTGCCCTCGGGACGCACGCTGGAGGTGAAGATCCCCGCAGGCGTCGAGGACGGCCAGCAGATCCGTCTGCGCGGCCAGGGCCAGCCCGGCCTGCGCGGCGGCGAATCGGGCGACGCCCTGGTGAGCGTGAAGGTTGCGCCGCATCCCTATTTCAAGGTCGACGGGCGCGACCTGCGGGTTGATCTGCCCATCGCGGTCTATGAGGCGGCGCTCGGCGCGAAGGTGCAGACGCCGACGCTCGACGGCAAGGTGGAGCTCGCCGTGCCGGCGGGCTCCAATGGCGGCCGCACGCTGCGCCTGCGCGGGAAGGGCCTTCCGGCGACGGAGTCCAAACCCGCCGGGGACCTCTATGTGTCGCTGAAAATCATGCTGCCCGAGGACCCCGACGCCGATTTCGACGCGAAGATGCGGGAACTGCGGGATCGGCATGGGTACGATCCGCGGCGGAAGATGGGTTAGTCCAGGGCCGCGCGTAGATCGATAAGCGTCGCCATGAGCGTCATGGGATCTAGTGGCGACGGCGTAAATCCCGTTGCTTGATAAAAAGCCGCGGCCTCGGCGGATATTGCGTGGACGAGCATCCCCCGGATGCCGATCGCGTTGGACGCTGCGAGCACGCGCTGGAAAGCGTCCTTCGCGAGCGCTCGCCCGAGACCCTGCTTCTGCCAGCTTCGGTCGATTGCGAGCCGCCCGAGGACGGCGACCGGCACGGGCACGGGGTCGGGCATGTTGCGCTTCAGCCGGTTGGTCGCCTCCGCCAAATCGACGGCGCCGGAAGCGAGTGCGAAATAAGCGACGATCGTCTCATCGTTGCAGACGACATATGTGCGAGAAGCCCCGCTCGCCTGATTTGGACGTGCGCGTTTCTTCAGCCATTCGTCCATCGCAACGGAGCCGCAGTCGAAAACGGACAGATCGTCGGTCTCCAATATCGGGCGCGGCGGCGCGAGCGTCACTCCCAGGGAGCCCGCGTCTTCATGGTGCGGCGAAGCCGCTCATTGGGTTGCGGCGGGGCGTCCAGCAGCGCGACGAAAGCGTCAAAAGCCGCCGAATCGACGCGCCACAACCTGCGATCCAGCAAGGCGTCCTGCGCCGCGCGCCGGCCGGCGTCCAGCAGGAAATCCGTCCGGCTCTTCCCGACAAGCGTGGCCGCACGATCGATCAGTTCGCGATCGCCCGGCTTAACCCGCAGATTGAGCGTATCGCGCTTGGCTGTGTTGGATCTTGATTGCATATCGCAGGGTATCATGGCGTAACGCTAATGTCATTACATCAAAGCGGGGGCGTCGCTCCCCGGTCGCGCGGTCGCGTGTAAGCTGCGGCGCTTCTAAGGAGGAAGAGCCCAATGAAACAACCGAACCCGCAACTGAAATTGCCACTTGATGAAACCTCGCATGACATTCGCCCGAGGCGTCCCGTCCGAAAAAAGCGGCGCGTGCGGGATTGGCGTGACGACGCGCAAATGAAGTTGCCCCTCCCGGACCCTCCCTGACCTTGACCCACGCCCAATTCCGCGCGACTTGAGGGCGAAGTCCAACGGAGCCGCGACGAGAGCCATGACCGACGCCGTCGAAACCCGCCTGCCCGATCCCGTTTCCGCCGAACCGGCGCCGCGCAAGAAAACGTGCGCCGTGCGCATCGGCGAAGGCGCGGGGTCGGTCGTGGTGGGCGGTGGCGCGCCGATCGTCGTGCAGTCCATGACCAACACCGATACGGCCGACGTGGATTCGACCGTCGCGCAGGTGACGGCGTTGGCGCAGGCGGGCTCGGAGCTCGTCCGCATCACGGTCGACCGTGACGAGGCGGCGGCGGCCGTCCCGCATATTCGCGAGAAGCTCGACAGGAAGGGGATCAATGTCCCCCTCGTCGGCGACTTCCATTATATCGGCCACAAGCTGCTCGCCGATCATCCGGCCTGCGCCGAGGCGCTCGCCAAATACCGCATCAATCCGGGCAATGTCGGCTTCAAGGACAAGAAGGACAAGCAGTTCGCCGCGATCGTGGAGCTTGCGGCCAAGCACGACAAGGCCGTGCGCATCGGCGCCAATTGGGGCTCGCTCGATCAGGAGCTCCTGACGCATCTCATGGACATCAACGCGGCCTCCGACCGCCCGATCGACGCGCGCGCCGTGACGCGCGAGGCGCTGGCCCGGTCGGCGCTGATCTCCGCCGCCCGCGCGGAAGACATCGGCCTCGCCAGGGACCGCATCGTCATTTCTGCCAAGGTTTCGGCGGTGCAGGACCTCATCGCCGTCTATCGCATGCTCGCGCAGCGCGGCGATTACGCGCTGCATCTCGGCCTCACCGAGGCGGGCATGGGCACCAAGGGCGTCGTCGCCTCGGCTGCGGCGCTCGGCGTGCTGTTGCAGGACGGCGTCGGCGACACGATCCGCGTCTCGCTCACCCCCGAGCCCGGCGGGGATCGTTCGCTCGAAGTGCGCGTCGCTCAGGAAATCCTGCAGACCATGGGCTTCCGCACCTTCGTGCCGCTCGTCGCCGCCTGCCCCGGCTGCGGCCGCACCACCTCTACCGTGTTTCAGGAGCTCGCCCGCGACATTCAGGCGCATATCCGCGAGCGCATGCCCGTCTGGCGCGCGCAATATCCCGGCGTCGAGACGCTCAATGTCGCGGTGATGGGCTGCATCGTGAACGGCCCCGGCGAGTCGAAGCATGCCGATATCGGCATTTCGCTGCCCGGCACGGGCGAAACCCCGGCGGCGCCGGTCTTTATCGACGGCAAAAAGGCGATGACGCTGCGCGGCGAGGGCATCGCGGAAGAGTTTACGAAGATCGTCGACGACTACATTGCGCGCCGCTATGGCGGCGTGAAGGAAGGCGCGGCGGCGGAGTAAAGCGTTCCCGCCTTCTAAATGAAAGCCGCGATCCGCCCCCTCGCCCCGCTTGCGGGGAGAGGGCTGGGGTGAGGGGCGAGCCGCATCGGCAATGCTGGGGGCGCTGGCGCCCCGCGACGGCGTCCGCGAATGTCGCCTTGCCCCTCACCCTAACCCTCTCCCCGCAAGCGGGGAGAGGGAACTGGCCGCCGCCCGCAAATCGCGCCAGGCCGCAGGCTTCAGCGCCGCCTGCTTCAGCATGGAATCGAGACTGCTGAACACATAAGCGCGCGCCCTATGCGCGCCGCATTCGATATCGAACGGCCTGCCCCGCAGCTTGCCGAGCGGCTCGCTCGCTGCGATCATCGCCCGCGCCGGCGCCTCGCCGAAAAGCAGCACAACCTCCGGACGCGCCAGCTCCACATGACGGCGCGCGAAGGGGGCGAAGATCGCCAATTGCTGGGGCGTCATCGCCATCACGCCGGGCGGGCGCCATGGCGAAACATAAGCGAGATAGGCGTTGTCGCGCCCGCGCCCGATCGCCTTCAGCATATTGTCGAGAAGCCGCGCCTGTTCGCCGCAAAAGGCTTCGCCCGTTGATTCCTCCGCGACGCCCGGCGCGCCATCGAGAACCATGAGGGGCGCGCCCGGCGTTCCGGCGAAGAGTAGAAAATGCCGCGCCATCTCGCGAAAAGGGGCGTACGGAAAATCGGCGAGCGCGGCGGCGAGTTCGTCGAGCGTCCGGGCGTTCGCCGCCGCCTCTTCCGCCGCGCGCGCGGCGTCGTCCGGCGCGGCGATAGCGGGCGCGGGGCGCGGACGCGGCGCCGGCTCACGCCCCGGCGGCGCGCGGGGAGTGGGTGCCGCCGCCGCGACAGGCGCCTCTACGGGCTTGAGACTTTCCGCGTAGCGATCATGCGGCGCCTCGTCGAGCGCGAGATCGACGCCGCTCTCGACATACCAGTCGAGCAGCGCCGCGAGCGCCTGGAGATCGCCGCCAATCCTCATCGCCTGCACCTGAGCCGTTTGGTTGCGCCAGCTTTGTGGCTCATCAGCCCGATCCTACCACCGGCCGCCGCCACGGCGGCCTTTTTTCTGCAGCGTCAGGTCCAGCGGTCGCGCGCACATCTATTTGAGCGGCAGATAGACGTCTGTCACGAGCGCGTGTTCGGGCGTCTCCGGCAGAAGATTCAGATAGTGGAAAAACAACGGAAAATCCCGCAGTTCCTCGCCGCTGCCGGGCAACCAGTCGCGGTAGAGGTAATAGGCGCACTCGCCAATCCGGTCATGTGAGCCAAGATGGCGCGCCACCGCGCAACGGCCGCCGGGAATGATCTTGTTCACGACGCCTTGAGGATTGGCGGGAACGGGCGCATTCACCTCGCCGCAAATATCGAAGCGAAAGGCTTGAGGCGCGACCGCGTCGGGATTGTCGAAGGCGACGCCGAACGTGCGGCGCCTGTCCTTTGGCGACAATTTGCTCTCCTTGCGCCATTCGATGAACCTTCGCGCAGTGTCGTTCAGCGATTCCGGCGGCCCGCGATGCTCCAGGGCCGCCACTTTGACTTCCTCAAAATCAACGATCTTCACGTCCATGATTCTTCTCCTCTCCGAAGACAGAAATTGAAAGCTCTCGCGCCATGGCTTCCAGGCGGGAGCTGTTCGGAAGTGAGAAGGCGTGCGTCCATATTCCCGTTTGAACGCGCGGGAGAACGATTCAGGCGTCTCGAAGCCGGCCTCGAGGGCAATGTCGATGACCCGCGCCCCTGGATCGAACACGAGTCGACGGGACGCCCTTTTCAGGCGCAGCAGTTGGACGTAGCGGGACACGCTCGCGCCAACATAAGCGGAGAACTGCCTGTGAAAGTGGAACTTTGAAAAGTTCGCCTCCCGGCTTAGCCGTTCGACGGTCAGCGCCTCGTCAAGATGAGTCTCGATGAAATCGAGAACCTTGGCGAACCGCTCCGCATAGGCGCCGGAATCGTTCATTTCCTCCTCCTCGAACGATGGCGACCATGCGTGAAGCGGAGAGAGGTTTCCTGATCGGAATTGCTATTTTTCAGCCCGTCCAATTTCAGGGAGACGCTGACACTGACCCATCAACAACATCGGAACGCCCGTTCTCCGCCGGCGCCGAAGCGCGCATTCTCGCGCGCGCGAAAGAACTCCTCGCGCGTCATGATCTCTTGTCCGTCATGCGTCGCCCGCCTATGCGCGACATAGGCGTCGTAATCGCCCTGTCCCACCATCAGTCGCGCGCCGTCGCGCAGCTTCGTTGCGAGTTTCGCGAGATCAAGCCCCGGCAGGCAGCAATTCATCTTCGCTCTCCCGCGTGGTGACAGCGTCGGCGGCGCGCGCGTCGCGGATGGATTTCAACGCGAAGCCGAGGATCGAAAGCACCAGCACGATGTAAATCGAACATAGACCTGCGTCGACATAGTCGTTGAAAATGACGCGATGCATCTCCTCGACCGTTTTCGCCGGCGCGAGCAATTGTCCCTTGTCGAGCGCCGCCGCGAATTTCTTCGCGTGCGCGAGGAAGCCGATCTTGGGGTCGTCGTGGAAAATCTTCTCCAGCCCCGCCGTCATGGTGCAGATGTAAAGCCATGCCGTCGGAATGATCGCGACGAAGGCGTAGCGCTCGCGCTTCATGCGGAAGAGAACGACGGTGCAGAGCGTCAGCGCCATCGCCGCGAGCATTGGTTCGCGATGCCGAAGAGCGGCCAGAGCGTGTTGATGCCGCCGAGCGGATCGATCACGCCCTGATAGAGAAAATAGCCCCAGCCCGTGACGGCGATGGCGGTGGCGGCGAGGTTCGGACCCCAAGCCTGCGTCCGCCGGAAGGCGGGGACGAATGTGCCGATGAGATCCTGAATCATGAAGCGTGCGACGCGCGTGCCGGCGTCGATCGTGGTGAGGATGAACAGCGCCTCGAACAGGATCGCGAAATGATACCAGAAGGACATGGCGGTCGCGCCGCCGATGACCTTGGAGAGAATATGCGCCATGCCGACGGCGAGAGTCGGCGCGCCGCCGGTGCGGGAGAGAATCGTCTTCTCGCCGACGTCATGCGCGACGCCCGAAAGCGTCTCGGGCGTCACCGCGAAACCCCATGACGAGATGGCCGAAGCCGCCGCCTCGGGCGTCGCGCCGATGATCGCCGGCGCGCTGTTCATCGCGAAATAGACGCCGGGCTCGAGGCAGGTCGCGGCGATGAGCGCCATGATGGCCACAAAACTTTCCATCAGCATGGCGCCGTAGCCGATGAAGCGCGTCTGGGTTTCGTCCGCGATCATCTTCGGCGTGGTGCCGGAAGAGACGAGCGCATGAAAGCCCGACACGGCGCCGCAAGCGATGGTGATGAAAAGGAAGGGGAAGACGCTCCCCGCGAAGACCGGCCCCGTGCCGTCGATGAAGCGGCTCACGGCGGGCATTTTGAGATCGGGCCAGACGATGAAGATGCCGAGCGCGAGCGACAGGATCGTGCCGATTTTCAGGAAGGTGGAGAGATAGTCGCGCGGCGCGAGCAGCAGCCATACGGGCAGCACCGAGGCGATGAAGCCATAGGCGATGAGCATGAAGGCGAGCGTCTCGCCCTTATAGGCGAAGAGCGGCGCGAGCGTCGCGCTCTCGGCGACGGTGCGGCCGAAGGCGATGCTGGCGAGCAAGAGCACGAAGCCGATGATCGACATCTCGCCGATGCGGCCCGGCCGGATGTAGCGGCCATAGACGCCCATGAAGACGGCGATGGGCAGCGTCGCGAAGACGGTGAAGGCGCCCCACGGACTGTCGGCCAAAGCCTTCACGACGACGAGCGCCAGCACCGCGAGCAGGATGATCATGATGGAGAGAATGCCCGCCATGGCGATGACGCCGGGGACATGGCCCATCTCCGTCTTGATGAGATCGCCGAGCGAGCGCCCGTCGCGGCGCGTCGAGATGAAGAGGACGAGAAAGTCCTGCACGGCGCCGGCGAAGATCACACCCGTCAGCAGCCAGAGCGTCCCCGGCAGATAGCCCATCTGCGCCGCGAGGACGGGGCCGACGAGCGGTCCGGCGCCGGCGATGGCCGCGAAATGATGGCCGAAAAGCACCCATTTATCGGTCGGCACATAATCGAGCCCGTCATTGCGCCGATGCGCGGGCGTGCGCCGCGCCGCGTCGAGGCCGAGCACTTTGTCGGCGATGAAGCGCGAATAGAAGCGATAGCCGATGGCGTAGACGCCGATGGCGGCCGTCACCAGCCACATGGCGTTGACCGGCTCGCCGCGCGCGGTCGCGAGCGTGTAGAGCGCGAAAAGCGCGAGGGCGGAGACGAGCGCCCAAACAACGTAAGTAACGGGGCTGTGACGGGACGAAGCCGAAGACATTTCGCGCGCCCTGCGTGTTATCCCCCTCTCCCCGCTCGCGGGGAGAGGGCAGGGTGAGGGGCAAGGGGTTCAAAGATCAAGCGTGTTGACGCAAAACTATCCAGTGGGCGCCAAGGCGTCTATAGCGCGGCGCTGAAAAAGCGCTTCGCGGCGTTGCTCGTCGAAAAGAGGGGGACGACGGCCTTGCCCCTCACCCTGACCCTCTCCCCGCGCGCGGGGAGAGGGGAGTCACGCCGCCGTTTCCACCGCCATCGGCTCGTAATTCAGAATCGGCGCGAGCCAGCGCTCGACTTCCGCAACCGGCATGCCCTTACGCGCCGCGTAATCCTCGACCTGATCGCGCTCCACCTTGGCGACGCCGAAATAATGCGCCTGTGGATGGCCGATATAGAGGCCGCTGACGGAGGCCGCCGGCGTCATCGCGAAGCTCTCGGTGAGCTTCACGCCCGTGCGCCTCTCGACGCCGAGCAGATCGAACAAAGTCGCCTTCTCGGTGTGGTCGGGCTGCGCGGGATAGCCGGGCGCGGGGCGGATGCCGGCGTAAGGCTCGGCGATCAACTCGTTCGGCGAGAAGGCCTCGTCCGTCGCATAGCCCCAGAATTCGCGGCGCACGCGCTCATGCATGCGCTCGGCGAAAGCCTCCGCGATGCGGTCGGCGAGCGCCTTCACCATGATCGAACCGTAATCGTCATTGGCGCGCGCGTAGCGGGCGGAAATCTTCTCCTCCTCCGCGCCGGCCGTGACGACGAAGGCGCCGACATAATCGGCCTTGCCGCTCTCCCTCGGCGCGACGAAATCGGCGAGCGCGATATTCGCCCTGCCGTCGCGCTTGCCGAGCTGCTGGCGCAGGGTGAAGAAAGTCGCCAGCCGCTCATTGCGCGACTCGCCCGTATAGAGCGCGATGTCGTCGCCCACGCTGTTCGCCGGCCAGAAGCCGATGACGGCCTTGGGCGTGAACCAGCGCTCCTCCACGATCCGCTTCAGCATGGCCTGCGCATCCTCGAAGAGCTGACGCGCCGCCGCGCCGCGCTCGGCATCGTCGAGCAGAGCGGGATAGCGGCCCTTGAACTCCCAGGTCTGGAAGAAGGGCGTCCAGTCGATATAGGGAACGAGCTCCGCGACGTCGTAGCTGGTGAAAGCGCGCGCGCCGGTGAAGCTCGGCTTTGCCGGCGCATAGGCCGCCCAGTCGATCTTGTAATGGTTCTTGCGCGCCGCCTCGAGCGACACGCGTTGCTTGTCGGCCTGCGCGCGCGCATGCGCATCGGCGACGCGCTCATATTCGGCGCGGGTCTCGGCGATGTAATCGCCGCGCGTTTTCTGTGAGACGAGGGCCTGCGCCACGCCGACCGCCCGGCTCGCATCGGTCACATAGACCGCTTGGCCGCGGCGGTAGTTCGGATTGATCTTGACCGCCGTATGCACGCGGCTCGTCGTCGCGCCGCCGATGAGGAGCGGCATGTCGAGGCCTTCGCGCTCAAGTTCGGAAGCGACGAAGCACATTTCATCGAGAGAAGGCGTAATGAGGCCGGACAGGCCGATGAGATCGACCTTCTCGGATTTCGCGACTTCGAGAATCTTCGCGCAAGGCGTCATGACGCCGAGGTCGATGATCTCGAAATTGTTGCAGCCCAGCACGACGCCGACAATGTTCTTGCCGATGTCGTGCACGTCGCCCTTCACCGTCGCGAGCAGAATCTTGCCGGCGGAAGAGCGCGCATTCTTTTCGTTCTCCATGAAGGGCATGAGATAGGCGACGGCCTGCTTCATCACGCGCGCCGATTTGACGACCTGCGGCAGGAACATCTTGCCCTGTCCGAAGAGGTCGCCGACGACATTCATGCCCGCCATCAGCGGGCCTTCGATCACGTCGAGCGGCCGCGCGGCCTTCTGGCGCGCTTCCTCGACATCGGCCTCGATATATTCGGTGACGCCATTGACGAGCGCATATTCGAGCCGCTTCTCGACGCCCTGCTCGCGCCAGGCGGCGTCCTTCTCGGCGGATTTCGCGCCGGCGCCCTTGAACTTCTCCGCCGCTTCCACGAGCCGCTCAGTCGAATCCTTGCGGCGATTCAGCACCACGTCTTCGCAAAGCTCGCGCAATTCGGGGTCGATCTTCTCATAGACCGCGAGCTGCCCGGCATTGACGATGCCCATATCCATACCCGCCTGAATGGCGTGGTAGAGGAAGACGGAATGCATCGCCTCGCGTACGGGCTCGTTGCCGCGGAACGAGAAGGAGAGATTGGAGACGCCGCCCGAAATATGGGCGTAAGGCAGATCGCGCTTGATGAGGCGCGCGGCTTCGATGAAGTCGACGCCGTAATTCTCATGCTCTTCGATGCCCGTCGCCACGGCGAAGATGTTGGGATCAAAGATGATGTCCTGGGGCGGAAAGCCGACGGCCTCCGTGAGGATCCCATAGGCGCGCGCGCAGATCTCGACCTTGCGCTGGAGCGTGTCGGCCTGACCCGTTTCGTCGAACGCCATGACGACGACGGCGGCGCCGTAGCGGCGCACCTTCCGCGCGTCGGAGATGAATTTCTCCTCGCCTTCCTTCATCGAGATGGAGTTGACGACGCCCTTGCCCTGAAGGCATTTCAGGCCGGCTTCGATGACCTCGAATTTCGAGGAGTCGACCATCACCGGCACGCGGGCGATGTCAGGCTCGGCGGCGAGGAGATTGAGAAAATCGATCATCGCCTGCTTCGAATCCAGCAGGCCTTCGTCCATATTGACGTCGATCACCTGCGCGCCATTGGCGACCTGATCGCGCGCAACATCGAGCGCCGCGGCATAATCGCCATTGGTGATGAGCTTGCGGAACTTCGCCGAGCCCGTGACATTGGTGCGCTCGCCGACATTCACGAAGGGAATGTCCTTGGTGAGCGCGAAGGGCTCGAGCCCGGAAAGGCGCAGCATCGGCTCGATCTTCGGCACGATGCGGGGCTTGACGCCCTTCACCTTCTGCGCGATGGCGCCGATATGGTCGGGCGTCGTGCCGCAGCAGCCGCCGAGGATGTTGACGAGGCCGGTGGAAGCGAATTCGCCGACGAGCTCCGCCATATATTCCGGGCTTTCGTCATAGAGGCCGAATTCGTTGGGCAGGCCGGCATTGGGGAAGGCGCAGACGCGCGTATCCGCCACGCGGCCGATTTCCGCGATATGCTGACGCATCTCGCGCGCCCCGAGGGCGCAATTGAACCCGATGGAAAAAGGCTTGGCGTGCGCCAGCGAATTCCAGAAGGCGATGGAGGTCTGGCCGGAAAGCGTGCGGCCGGAGAGATCGGTGATCGTGCCCGAGATCATGATCGGGAAACGCGCGCCCACTTCCTCGAAAGCGTCTTCAAGCGCATAGATCGCGGCCTTGGCGTTCAGCGTGTCGAAGATCGTCTCGACCAGCATGATGTCGGCGCCGCCCGCGATGAGGCCGAGCGCCTGCTCCTTATAGGCCGTGCGCAGCTCGTCGAAAGTGACGGCGCGAAAGCCCGGATTCGACACGTCCGGCGAGATGGAGGCGGTGCGGTTCGTGGGTCCCATGGAGCCGGCGACGAAGCGGCGCACGCCCGTCTTCGCCGCGATTTCGTCCGCCGCTTCGCGCGCGAGCTTCGCGCCTTCGCGATTCAGCTCGAAGACGATGGATTCGAGGCCGTAATCGGCCTGCGCGATCGTCGTGCCGCTGAAAGTGTTGGTCTCGATGATATCGGCGCCGGCTTCGAGATATTGCGTGTGGATCGCCTTGATCGCTTCAGGCTGCGTGAGGATCAGAAGGTCATTATTGCCTTTGAGATCCTTGGGGTGATCCGCAAAGCGCGCGCCGCGGAAATCGCTTTCCTCGAATTTGTGGCGCTGGATCATCGTGCCCATGGCGCCATCGAGAATGAGGATGCGCGAAGACGCCGCTTCTTCGAGCGCCTTCAAGATGTTCGGACCGTGATTCTTGTCGAAGGTCATGCGTTTACTTTCTCGCGGACGGGACGAACGCCGAGGAGGTGGCAAATGGCGAAGACCATATCGGCGCGATTATTGGTGTAGAAATGGAAATCCTCGACGCCGGCGCGGGCGAGGCCCATCACCTGCTCGACGACAGTCGTCGCGGCGACGAGGGCGCGGGTTTCGGCGTCGTCGTCGAGTCCCTCGAAGCGCTCGGCGACCCAGCGCGGCACGCTCGCGCCGGCCTTGGTCGCGAAATTCGCGACCTGCCTGAAATTGCGGATCGGCATGATGCCCGGCACGATCGGAATCGTGATCCCCCTCCCGCGCGCCTTGTCGAGAAACCTGAAATAGATATCGTTGTCGAAGAAGAACTGCGTGATGGCGCGCGTCGCGCCCGCGTCGATCTTCGCTTCCAGCGCATCGAGATCCCGCTCGATCGACCCGCTTTCGGGATGGCCCTCGGGATAGGTGGAGACGGAAATCTCGAAATCATGCAGGCGGCGAATGCCGCGCACGAGATCGGAGGAATGGGCGTAGCCTTCCGGATTGGCCTCGAATTTCGTGCCGACGCCGGTCGGCGGATCGCCGCGCAGCGCGACAATGTGGCGAACGCCGGCGTCCCAATAGCCGCGCAGAATATCGTCGATCTCATCGCGCGACGACGAAACGCAGGTGAGATGCGCCGCCGGCTTCATCCGCGTTTCGCGGGCCATGCGCGCGACGATGGCGTGAGTGCGCTCGCGCGTCGAGCCGCCCGCGCCATAAGTCACGGAGACGAAATGCGGCTGAAGACGTTCGAGACGCTTCACCGACTCCCAGAGCTGCGTCTCCATTTCCGGCGTCTTCGGCGGAAAGAATTCGTAGGAGATGTTGAACCGCTTCGACGAAGCGGAAGGGTGGAGCGCGTTGAACATCAGGCGGTCTCCAGGGAAGAAGCGGGAATCGGGTCGGCGATGATGCGCGGATCTCGCGCGAGCCACAGCGAGACGGTGAGCTTCGCGCCCTCCTTGGCCTCGGGCGCGAGTTCGCGGTGAAAGAGGGTTTCGAGACCCGCTTGCGCCAGAAGGCCGGCGATCTCTTTCTCCGAAAAACCGAGGCGCCGATGCGCATGCTTGTCGCGCAGCGCTTCTTCGTGATGCGGCGCGAAGTCGACGACGAGAAGGCGGCCGCCCGGCGCCAGGACGCGGGCCGCCTCGCGCAGCGCCCGGGCGGGATCGTCGAGATAGTGCAGCACCTGATGCATGATGGCGAGATCGACGGAGTTGCGCTCGATTGGCAGAGCGTAAATGTCGCCCTGCCGCAGTTGCACATTGCGCAGGCCGGTCTCCTCCATCCGGCCGCGCGCCACGGCGAGCATGGCTGTCGAAAGATCGACGCCGATGGCGCGGTCGGCCAGCGGCGCGAAAAGCTCCAGCATGCGGCCGGCGCCGGCGCCGAGATCGAGCAAAGTGCGCACGGGTTTCTCGCCCACGGCGTTGCGCATGGCTTCTTCGACGAGCGCCTCGGGGACGTGCAGCGAACGGATGTCGTCCCACTCGGCGGCATGGGCGGCGAAATAGCGCGCGGCGTTCTCGGCGCGCGCATGCCGCACTTCGGCGAGTCGGGCGTCGTCCTCGGCGAGTATGGGATCGTCGGCGTCGAGCCAGGCGGCGATGTCGCGCGCGAGCGCGCTGGCGGGGCCCGCCGGCGTGAGCCGGAAAAAGGCCCAGGCGCCTTCTCGGCGGCGCTCGACGAGGCCGGCCTCGACGAGAAGTTTCAGATGCCGCGAGACGCGGGGTTGCGATTGGCCCAGGATCGCGACGACTTCGCTGACCGTGAGTTCCGACTGCGCCAGAAGCGCCAGGAGACGCAGGCGCGTTTCCTCGCCAGCGGCGTTGAGCGCCGCGAGCGCCGGGTCGAGCCTCAGGGAAATGGGAGCAGTCATCCGGCCTCTCAAGCTAGATATAAAGATATCTATATGCGTTGATTGTTTGTGATGCAAGCGGCAAATCGCCTGCGCGCGGCTGCGGCGCCGATCCCGAAAAAGAGCTCGAACTTGCCGCTTGACGGAATCGAAAAACGGGCGCAACCTTTTGAAACATCGCGACCGTCTCTGGCCAATAAGAGGCGGGTTCGCTCGGGCGGGACCTCGATGCGAGTGCGATAAGGGATATGTCGGCGAAGAACCCCTGCGCCGGCGGAGCCGAAGCAACGAAGTTGCGAGAGGAGCATGACGCCACCGGGTCAGATCGTTTGACCGGCGTTTCGTTCCGGTCAGATCGGGAGGTCGGGCTCAGCGCTGCCTGACAATTCCGAACCCTCCATAGAGCCTCTTATGACCAGGGCAGCTCGCCGCGAAGGCCAAGCAGCGGGCGACCCTCCCAAACTGGACCATCCCAGAGCGCTTCTCGTGAGGAGAAGCATCGGCCCCGATCGCATCAGGCGACGGGGCCTTTTGGTTTTGACGCCGGGCTCTGTGACTGGCCCCGCGTCCCATTTCCGGCGCGTAGCGAGATCAAGGCCAGTCAGCGTCTTCATTTGTGTTTTTCGTCTTTGCGACGCTGAAAACAAAACGGCCGCCCGAAGGCGGCCATTCGATCCCGTCAGCGACTGCGCCTTACGCCGGCGTCTTTTCCTCTTCCGACGCCACGACCTCGAGGAAAGTCTCGGCGGCCTCGCGGCGTTCGAAGACGTGGGGCTGCAGGCCGCGCTTGGCCATGGCTTCCTTCATCTTCATGCGGGCGAAGGCCGAGGTCGCATAGCGCGTCGTCGTCAGATAATAGCGCTGGCTCAGATATTCGATCATCTCGGCGTAATCGTCATAAAGCGCTTCATTGATATGCGCGCCATCGTGATTGACGACTGAGTTCACGCGCTTGCCGACCTTTTCGCAGGCGGCGACGAGCGCCTTGCTCATCTCGTCAATGTCCTTCTTGGTGCGCGCGTTCCAGCCCTCGAGATTGAGAAAGAGGATGTTGCGTCCCGCGTCGTAGCTGATGCGCTGATCCAGATTGAGATTCAGCAGGTCGTTCATCAGCCCCATCGGCTCGTCGATGAAAATGCGCTTATCCATCAGGACCGGCTCATTGATGATCGGCTTGAAGTCCATGAAGGGCAGAATGTGCTTGTCGATGTCGATCCCCGGCGCGACCTCGACGAGCTCCAGCCCGTTCTCCTTGAGCTGGAAGACGCAGCGTTCGGTCACGTAATAGACGGGCTGCTTGCGCTTCTGGGCGAATTTGCCGGAGAAGGTCGTCTGCTCGACGGAGTTGAGGAACTTCTTGTTCCGTCCCTCCTGCACGATATTGACTTTGCCGTCCGCGATCTCGACGCGCAGGCCGCCATTGGTGAAGGTGCCGGCGAAGACGACGAGGCGCGCGTTCTGGCTGATATTGATGAAGCCGCCGCAGCCGTTGAGGCGTCCGCCGAATTTCGAGGTGTTGACATTGCCCTGCAAGTCGCATTCGGCCATGCCGAGGCAGGTCATGTCGAGACCGCCGCCGTCATAGAAGTCGAATTGCTGGTTCTGCTGAATGATGCTGTCGGCGTTGGTCGCGGCGCCGAAGCTCGACCCCGAGGCGAGCACGCCGCCAATCGCGCCGGCTTCCGTCGTGAGCGTGATGTACGGCGTGAGCTTTTCTTCATTGGCGACGGCGGCGATGCCCTCCGGCGCGCCGACGCCGAGATTCACGACGCCGTTCGGCGGCAATTCGAAAGCGGCGCGACGGGCGATGACCTTGCGCTCGTCGAGCGGCATTTTGGCGAACTTCTCGACCGGCACGCGGACTTCGCCCGCAAGCGCGGCGTTGTACATCACGCCGTAATTCATGCGGTGCAGCTCGGGCTGGTCCGCGACCACGACGGCCGATACCAGAATGCCGGGAACATGCACGTCCTTGGGTTTGATCGAGCCCTGCTCGACGATGCGCTCGACCTGCGCGATGACGAGGCCGCCATTATTGTGGGCGGCCATGGCTTGGGCGAGATTGTCGAGGACCAGCGCCTCCTTCTCCATCGAGATATTGCCGGAAGGGTCCGCCGAGGTGCCGCGGATGAAGGCGACGTCGATCTTGGTGGCGATATAGAAGAGCCACTCTTCGCCCTGAATATTGTGATATTTGACGATGTCTTCGGTTGTAACCTCGTTCACCTTGCCGCCGCCGAAGCGCGGATCGACATAAGTATAGAGGCCGACTTTCGAGAAGAGCCCCGGCTGGCCCGAGGCGCAGGCGCGGTAGAGCTGCGAGATGACGCCTTGGGGCAGGTTGTAGCCCAGAATCTTGTTTTCCTGCGCGGCCTGGGCGACCTTGGGCATGCGGCCGAAATTGGCGGCGATGACGCGCTTGAGCAGACCTTCGTGATGGAAACGGCCCGTGCCGAGGCCCTTGGAGTCGCCGGCGCCGGCGGTCATAATGAGGGTGAGGTCGCGCGGATGCTGTGACTCGACGAAGCGCTTCTCCAGCGCGGCGTGCAGCGCCTCGGGGATGCAGCTCTGGACGAAGCCCGTCGTGGTGACGACGTCGTTGTCGCGAATGAGCGCAATCGCCTCATCGGCGCTGATAACCTTGTTATTGGCCATGTCCTCAGATGTCCCCTCGAGACCGCTCTTTAGGGCGCGGGCGTCTTTTGCGCAGCTGCTCGGCGGTCTTCTTGCTTAAATGACAGGCGCAAGGGTAGTGACCGCGGCCCATTTGCGCAATAGCGACGATGCCGCACGAATTTTCGAATGAGGCGATAGGCGGGCGCGGGGTTTACGCCGCGTGGCGCGAGCGTCAGTCGCCGCGATAGACGCAGCCCTCGAAGCAGCTGTCACGAAAGATTCCCACCTCGCACAAGCCGGGCGAAGAGGGCGCGAGATCGCGCCAGATATAAAGACAGAGATTTTCGAGCGTCGGCTTGCCGAGTCCGTCGAGGTCGTTGAGGAAGGAATGGTCGAGTTTCTCGCGCAGCTCGGCGAGCCGGCGGCCGAGCTTGCCGAGGTCGATCACCCATTGCTCCTCGGGCTGGCGCTCGCCGCGCAAGGTGACGCGCACGCGGAAGGAGTGCCCGTGCAGATTGCGGTATTTGCCGCCATCCTTGGCCTCGGGATCGTAAAGGGCGTGCGCCGCCTCGAAATAGAACTCGCGGTAAACCTCGAACGTCGCCACTTCCTTTAATCCTTTCCCGCCGCCTGCGACATATCGCGGACGGCGGACCCTCAAGCAAATCGCTAGGTTTGGACCCCCACCCCGACCCTCCCCCTTTCAGGGGGAGGGAGCAAAGCGCCAGTTCCCTCCCCCTGAAAGGGGGAGGGTTAGGGAGGGGGTCTGCACGTTGGTCGAAGCAACACACTAAGCCAACGCCATGGATTTCGCTCGACCGGGACCCGGTCTACCTCACCCCGATCATCTTGTGCGTCTGAACCGACAGCCGCCAGCGCGGATGGGCGAGGCAGTAGTCGATCGCGGCCTTCGTATTGCGCAGAATTTCCGGCCCGTCCATGGGCTGGAGCAGGAAATGGGAGAAGTCGAATCCCTCATATAGGACCGGGTCGGCCCCCTCCTGCGGGAAAACGAGCTTCAATTCGTCGCCTTGCGTCTGAACGAGCGGCGCGCCAGCTTTGGGCGAGACGCAAATCCAGTCGAGACCCGGCGTCGCCGGCAGCGTCCCATTAGTCTCGACCGCAATCTCGAAACCCTGCGCATGAAGGGCGTCGACCAGCGCCGCGTCGATCTGAAGCATCGGCTCGCCGCCGGTGAGCACGGCGAAGCGATTCTCGCGATCCGGCCCCCATAGCGTTGCGAGATGGGCCGCCAGCGCCTCGGCGCTCGCGAATTTGCCGCCGCCTTCGCCGTCCGCGCCGACGAAATCCGTGTCGCAGAACCGGCATTGCGCGGCTGCGCGGTCAGCCTCGCGCCCACTCCAGAGATTGCAGCCCGCAAAACGGCAGAAGACGGCGGCGCGGCCCATATGCCGCCCCTCGCCCTGCAGCGTCTTGAAGGCTTCCTTGACCGCGTAGACCATGGCGCGCTTTAGCGCGAGGCGGGGCGAGGGTCCAGCGCCGGCGGTGCGGAAAAGCCGGCCCGCCCGTCGCGACGCTCCGGCTCACCCCCTCTTCGGCTGCACGTCATCCTTCCCGTCGGGCTCCTGCGGCTGCGGGCGCGGGTCGAGGCTGCGGATATAAGTCGTGATGTCGTCGATCTCCTTGCGCGAGAGATGCATGTCCGGCATGGGCGGATGCGGATCGACGAGGAAATTCGCGATCTGTTTCTTGTCCGTGCGGCGCTGGGCGATGTCGTAAAAGGAGGGCGCGTCCGCGACGGCGCTCGTCTGGTCGCTCGAGACGACGTGACAGCTCGCGCACCAGCGCTTGGCGATGACCGCGCCCTTTTTCGCGTCTCCGGCTTGGGCTGGCGCGGCGACCATGGCGGCGATCGCGGCGAGGCCGAGGAGGATGGGAGCGCGTGAAGATGAAGCCATGCGTCTTTCCTTTATGCGCGGCGCGCCGGGCGATTCGCGCCCGGCGAACGCAAGATGTAAGCACAACGCGCTTTCGATGATAGTCCGTCCCGGCCGATCGGCGCGGCGCGCCGCTTGCGGCGAATTGCGGCGCCGCCTCAGGTCCTTTTCGCGGTCGCAAAGAAGCTTGGGCCGGGCGGATTGCTGCATTTTTGCAACAGTCGTTGTGCCCTTGTTGCAACAGTCCGGGAGATTAGTCCCGGCAAGCTGGAACGGCGCTCAGAAGCCCCTTTTCAGCCATAAAAGCTGAGATAAGTTCCAACCTGTCACTTGCCCATCGAGGACGCGGGAAGACACCCGAGGCGGCGCTCGCCCCGCGGGAACGCTCTCCTATTTTCCGCATTTCTTCGATGCCGGCAAGAGCGGTTCAGTGTCGCGTGGCGCCGGTTTAGGCCGGGGCGGGGTCTTGGGAATTCGGATCGATTATGTTCGGATCTTCGCAAAAGGACGTTTTCTACGCCGCGTCGCACAAGATCAGGCGCGCGGCGCTCCCCGCCGGCCTGTTCGCGGCGAGCTTCGCCATGCTGGTGACGGCTTTCGTCGATCCCGCTCCCGCTCTCGACGCGCCGGCGGCGCGCGCGCCCGAGACGACGCCTCTTCCCATGTTCAAGAATCCGCGCGCGGCGCTGCGGGCGGGTCTCGAGAGCTATCACGCGGGCGACGCGGCGACCTCGGTCGCCGCGCTGCGCTACGCCGCCGAGGGGGGCGAGCCGCTGGCGCAATGGAAGCTCGGCCGCATGTACGCCGATGGCGACGGCGTCGCGCGCGACGAGGCCAAGGCCTATGACTACTTCTCCAAGATCGTCGACCATTTCGCCGAAGAGGAGCCCGATCCGCGCGAGCGCTCCATGGCGGCGAACGCCTTCGTCGCGGTCGGCATCTATCTGCGCGACGGGCTGACGACGGCCCGGATCGAGCCCGATCTCGACCGCGCCTTCGAGCTCTTCCGTTACGCGGCGACCTATTTCCGCAACGCCGACGCGCAATATCACCTTGGCCGCATGTATCTCGACGGCCAGGGCGTGAAGAGGGATTTGCGCCAGAGCGTCAATTGGCTGGAGCTCGCCGCGCGCAAGGGCCATCCGCAGGCGCAGGCCGTTCTCGGCCGGCTGATGTTCAATGGCGAAGCCGGCGGCGCCGGGCAAAAGGCGCGCGGCCTCATGTATCTCACGCTCGCGCGCGACGCCGCCGCCGGCGGCGCGAATGAGCAGTGGATCATCGATAGCCACGCCAAGGCGCTGGCCAGCGCGAGCGAGGCGGATCGCAAGGCCGCCGTCGCCCTGCTGGAAGATTATCTGCGCGAGCGCAATTAGCTCGAGGGCGCCGCCGCGCCTTTGAACGTCACCGGGATCAGCAGCCGGCGCACGCCGTCGGGCCCCGGCGCCGGAAAGCGCCCGGCGCGAATATTCACCTGGATCGACGGCAGCAGCAGACGCGGGGCGGCGAGCGCCTCGTCGCGCGCGCGGCGCGACGCGACGAATTCCTCTTCCCCGATCCCGTCTCGGATCTGGACGTTCTTCTCCCGCTCTTCGGCGACCGTCGTTTCCCAGAGATAGACGTCGCGGCCGGGCGCCTTGTAATCATGACACATGAAGAGGCGCGTCTGCGGCGGCAAAGCAAGGAGCCGCCGGATGGAGGCGTAGAGCGCGCGCGCGTCTCCGCCCGGGAAATCGGCGCGGGCGGTCCCGTAATCCGGCATGAAGATCGTATCCCCGACAAAGACGTTGTCGCCGATCTTGTAGGAGACGCAGGCCGGCGTATGGCCCGGCGTGAAAATCACGTCGACGGTGAGCGCGCCAAGCGGGAAGCTGTCGCCATCCGCGAAGAGCTCGTCGAAATCCTTGCCTTCAGGCGCGATGTCGTCGGCGAGGAAAGCAGGGCGGAATATTTCCTGCACCTTCGTGATCTGTGCGCCGACGCCGATTTTGGCCCCGGTCGCTTCCTTCACGACCGGCGCGGCGGAGAGATGATCGGCATGGGCGTGGGTCTCGAGAACCCATTCCACCTCCAGCCCTTCTTTAGCCGCGGCGGCGAGCACGGCGTCGATCGAACGAGAGTCGGCGACGCCGCCGCCGGGCTCGTAATCCAGGACCGGATCAATGATGGCGGCCTTTTTCGTGGCGGGATCGGAGACCAGATAGGTGACGGTGAAGGTGGCTTCGTCGAAGAAGCCGCGAATGTTCGGCTGCGGCATGTTTTTTCCTCGCCCTGCGCTTGCTTGTCGCCGACATATATGCGATCTAACTAAATAAGCAATATCTAATGTAGTGCAGGCGCCATGCTCACCCCGCTGATGACGCAGCTCGCCGCCGGGACGCTTTCGGGCGTCATGGTCGGGTTCTCGCTGGGGCTGATCGGCGGCGGCGGTTCCGTGCTCGCGGTGCCGCTCCTCGTCTATTTCGTCGGCGTGCCGGAACCGCATGTGGCGATCGGCACGAGTTCGATCGCCGTCGCCGCCAACGCCTTGTTCAGTCTCGCCAACCATGCGCGCGCGGGCACGATCAAATGGCGCTGCGCCTCGGTTTTCGCGCTGTTCGGCGTGCTGGGCGCCTATGGCGGCTCGACCCTGGGCAAGGCGATCAACGGCGAGAAGCTGCTCGCCCTGTTCGGCCTTCTGATGCTCGTCATCGGCGCCTTGATGTTCAAGAGCCGCAGCGGCGACGGCTATCCTCAGGTGCGTCTCAATCGCGAGAATTTCCCGCGCCTCGCCGCGACGGGCCTCGCGACCGGCGCGCTGTCGGGCTTTTTTGGAATCGGCGGCGGATTTCTTATCGTCCCGGGGCTTATGCTCGCGGCCGAATTGCCCATCGTCAACGCCATCGGCTCCTCGCTCGTCTCCGTCTCCGCCTTCGGCGTGACGACGGCCGCGAATTACGCCTTCTCCGGTCTCGTCGATTGGAAGCTTGCCGCGACGATCCTCGGCGGCGGCGTGATCGGGGGATTGATCGGCGCCGCGACGGGGCGGCGGCTTTCCGCCGAGCGTGGCGCGCTCGCGACGGTCTTCGCCGGAATGGTCGCGGCGACCGGGCTTTATGTGATCTGGCGGGCGGTCGGCGCTTTCATCTGATCACGCCAACTCCGCAAAGATCGGCACATGGTCGGAAGGCTTATCGCCCGCCCGCATCTCCTTGACGATCTCGACGCGGGCGAGCCGGTCGGCCGCCTGCGGCGAAAGCAGGAGATGGTCGATGCGAATGCCCTTGTTCTTCTGCCAGGCGCCCGCCTGATAATCCCAGAAAGTATAGAGCCCGGCGTCGTCGGTCGCGGCGCGCAGCGCATCCGCGTAACCGAGATTGAGAAGGCGTCGATAAGCGGCGCGGCTCTCGGGAAGAAACAGCGCGTCGGCGACCCAGGCCGAAGGGTCGTGCGCGTCGCGCGGCTCGGGAATGATGTTGTAATCGCCCGCGAGCACGGTCGCTTCCTCGAGCTTCAGGAGCGCGAAGGCGTGCGCCGTCAGCGCCTTCATGAAACGCAGCTTATAGGCGTATTTCGGCGTGTCGGGCGGATTGCCGTTGGGGCAATAGATCGACGCGACGCGGAAAACGCCGGCGTCGCCGTTTGACACCACGGCTTCGATATAGCGTGACTGCCCTTCGTGATCGAAGCCGGGAAGGCCGACCGTCGATTCCTCGATCGGAGATTTGGAGAGGATGGCGACGCCGTTGAACGTCTTCTGTCCGTGCAGAACGACGTTGTAGCCCGCATCCTCCACCTCCATGCGCGGAAAGGCGGTCTCCTCGCATTTCAATTCCTGCAGGCAGAGAATGTCCGGATTCGACTCCTTCAGAAACGACAGCAGCGGCGCGAGCCGCTGCCGGACGGAGTTCACGTTCCAAGTGGCGATGCGCAACACAACCCCCGCAAGGGGCGCCCCGCCCCGAGATTCAGTCGAGCCGATAGGCCGCGTGACAGGCGTTGCAGGCTTGCACGGTTTTGCCGAGCTCGGCAAGCGCCGGGCGCGGATCGCCGCCCTGCTTCATATTGCGCGCTTCCTCGGCGAATTTTGTGGCCTGCGCATGCATGGTCATGCCGAGCGCGCGCATCTCCTCGGGCATATGGCTGGCCATCATTTTCGGCATGTCTCCGAGTTCTCCCGATGTCGCCATGGGCTTGCAGGCGGCGGAGCCCGGCGACCCCATGCCGAGCTGCGTCTCCGCGATCTTGGCGGCTCCCTCTCCGTCGCCCTTGGAGAGCGTGGCGAGGATTTCGGCGATCGCCTGCTGGTGGCCGCGCATATTGGTCAACATCATGGCCTTCATCGGGCCGGGCGCGTCCACCTCGATGCGCATATCCTTCGCCATCTTGCTCATCATCTGCATGTGGTCGTGATGGTCGTCGGCGAGCGCCGCGGCGCCGAAAAGCGAAAAGGCGCCGATGGAAATTAAAACCTTCCGCATCTTCTGGACTCCTCGTTCAACGCGCCGAGCCTAGCGCAGGCGCGAAAGCTTTTCGCCAAGACGAATCGTCACGGCTTGGGCAGGATGAGAAGCTGTCCGGGCTTCAGCTTTTTCTTGCGCAGGTTTTTCTTGCGCAAGCCGGGATTCGCCGCGGCGATGTCGCCTGCGCGCCGCGCGTCGCCGTAGAATTTCTTCGCCACGCTTTTCAGCGTGTCGCCGCCTTGGACGGCGTAGCTCGACGGGCGCGCAGGTCCAGCCGCGACGGGCGGCGCCGCTTCTTCTTTCGCCGGAGCCGGCGAGGCCTCTTCCTTCGGCGCCGCGCCGGGCTCGACGACGTCGAATTCGCCGCGGATCATGCCCATCCAGCAGCTCCACGGAACGACGCCCGCCTGCCGCGGCGTAAATGAAACGGTCTGCAAGCCGGGCTTCAGATCGAATTCCAGATGCAGCGCGGGAACGATGATGCGCTTGTTGCATTCGGTCACTTCGGCGGCGTTGATCGTCCATTGGACAGGCACGTCTTTGACAAGCGTGAAGCGCGTCGGCGCGTAGCCTTTCGCATTCGCCTCCATCTCGATCTTCTGCACGGACGGCGCGGGAATTCGCGCCGCGACGGGCGCATCCTCCTGATGCAGGCGCGCCGCGATCGAGACGAGATCATAGCCCCATCCCGTGAGGATGAGACCGCGATTGATCATCACCGCGCCGAGCGCCACGACGATGACGCCCGACGCCTTCAGCAGGCGATGCGTCAGCGCGTTGGAAAGCGTGGAGGCGATCACGCCGAAGGCGAGCATGACCGGGAGCGTGCCCAGCCCGAAGGCGAAGAGCATTTTCGCGCCTTCGACGGGACTGCCCGTCCCCGCCGCCATCACATACATCGCCTGCAAGGGGCCGCAGGCGATCATCAACCCGTTGAGCAGGCCGATGACGAAGGGGCGATGGCGTCCGTCCGCCTCCTTGTAGACCCAGCGTTCGAGCGGAGCGGGAAGGCCGAGGCGGAAGCGGCGCAGCGGGGCGAAGAGCCCCAGCATGTTGAGCCCGAAAACGATCAGAAACAGCCCGGCCGCGATTCCCGCCGCGCCGCGCAGCAGCGGCGTGAAGGCGATGAAGGCGCCGAGCGCGCCGAAGAGGGCGCCGATGCTCGTGTAGGAAAGCGTCTTGCCGGCGCCGAAGGCGACATGGGAGAGAAGCGAGGCGCGCCCGGCGCTGGCGTCAGCCGCTGAATAGCTCACGACGAAGGCGCCGCACATGCCGATGCAATGGAAGCCCGTCACGAGGCCGAGCGCGAAGATGAGCCAGAGGCTCATATGTTGCGAAATGTCGGGCGCGCCGCCGGCGCTGATCCAATGCGAATCGATAAAAGCAAGCGCGGCGAGACCCGCGAGGGCGCCCGCGATCAGCGCCAGCCTTTGCGCGAAGGGGCGGGCCTTTCGCTCGCCCAATTCGACCTTGTAGCCGTTCGCTTCGACATTTTCGCAAATGGCGTCGAAGGAGAGGAGGGCGGCGTCATACTCTACGGCGACGGTCTCGGTCGGATAGTGCGCACGAACGCTGCGCACCCCCGCGAGCCTTTTGAGGCCCGTTTCGATGACATGCTCGCAACCCTGGCAATGCATGCCGTGGGCGTGGAAATTGACCGTCTCGTCGCTCATGACCTCCGCCCGCCGCCGCGGCGTCGATCCTCGCCTATTGAATTCCTACTTGCCGCAGGTGTTCACGCCAAGGAGCTTGTAGGCCGGGCAGAAATTGATGAAGGCGGTCACAAGCGGCACGACGCCGATGAAGCCCCATGGCGTCTTGGGTCCCACGAAGGCGAGGCTGAGCAGAAGCACTCCCGCCGCGATCCGGATCATCTTATCGGTTTTGCCGACATTCGCTTCCATTTCCTGTTCTCCGTGAAGCATAGCGCGCGCCCGATGCTATCCGATGGCGGACGGGACTCCGCGACTAAGTCTCACGGCTCCCGCGGCGGATCGTCGCGCGCGGGCTCGGGCGCGCCGAACAATGCGCTGAGCGCGCTCTTCTTGAGCGCCGCCCGCCTCGTCCGTTCGGCGCCGTTCTCGTCTTCCTGGTCGAGCTCCAGCCACATGGCGTTGAGGATGCCGAAGGCGCAGGCGAGCCCGAGGCCGAGGATCCAGGAAAAATACCACATGCGTTTTTCTCCACGCGGTCAGTAATAGTGATCGTCGCCCCGCTCGATCGCCGCCTCGGTCACGGGGCCGCGCAGCACCCAATAGACCCATGAGGTGTAGGCGAGGATGATGGGCAGGAAGAAGATGACGGCGACGAGCATGAGGCCGAGCGTCGACTGGCTGGATGACGCGTCCCAGACCGTCAGGCTCTGGCCCGGATGCGAAGAAGACGGCATCAGGAAGGGAAAGAGGCTGAAGCCCGCCGTGGCGACGACGCCGGCGATGGAGACGCTGGACGCCAGGATTGCGAGGCGCGAGCCCGTCGCCAGAAGGATCGAGGCGCCGATCGCGCCGAGGAGGCCGGCGAGCGGCGCGAGCGCCGCGAATGGCTGCCGGGCGTAATTGAGCAGCCATTCCCCGGCGCCGATCATCACTTCCTTGCCGAAAGGCGTCGACGGTCCGTTATAGGCGATCTCCGTTTCGATGCGGTAGCCCTCGATCCCCGTCGCGATCCAGAGGCCCGCCGCGATGAATTCGATGACGAGGAGAAGCGCCGCCACGGCGCCCGCCCGCCGCGCCCGCTCGGAAATTTCGCCCTCGCTCTTTCCGGCGAGCCACGAAGCGCCCTGCATCACGAGCATGGTGACGCTGACGAGGCCGCAGAGCAGCGCGAAGGGCCGCAGAAGGCCGAGGAGCCCGCCTTCATAAATGAGCCGCAGCCACTGATCGTAATGATAGGGCACGCCGAGGAAGAGATTGCCGAAGGCGACGCCGAAGAGGAGCGACGGCAGCGCGCCCGAGACGAAGAAGAGCCAATCCCATGTCGCGCGCCAGCGCGGCTCCTCGCGCTTGCTGCGAAAGGTGATCGACACCGGCCGCAAAATGAGGCCGAGCAGCACCAGCAGCATGGCGAGATAGAAGCCGGAGAAGGAGGCGGCGTAGAGCGGCGGCCAGGCGGCGAAGACGGCGCCGCCGCCGAGAATGAACCAGACCTGATTGCCTTCCCAGACCGGGCCGATCGCGTTGATCAGCACGCGTCGCTCGACATCCTTCTTCGCCACGAAGGGATGCAGCATGGCGACGCCGAGATCGAAGCCGTCGAAGACCGCGAAACCGACGAGCAGCAGGCCGAGGATCGCCCACCAGATGAGGCGCAGGGTCATATAATCGAACATGCGCGTCTCTCCTTACTCGGCGGCGACGGGGAGCGCGCCCGCCCGAGGCTGCGGCGTCGGCCCGCTTTCGGGGACATGCGGCCCCTTCCGGATATATTTGACGAGCAGCGCCACATCGACGACCGCGAGCGCGGTGTAAAAGAGCACAAAGGCCGCGAGGCTCGCCGCGACATTGGAGGCGGGCACGTCCGAAACGCCGAGGAAGGTCGGCATGACGCCGTCGATGATCCAGGGCTGGCGGCCATATTCCGCGACGATCCAGCCGAGCTCCGCCGCGATCCAGGGCAGCGGCAGGCTGAACATCGTCATTTTCAGGAACCAGGGCGCGCCGCAGCGGCGCCGGCTGGAAAGGTAGAAGGCGACCCCGAAAAGCGCGATGAAATAGAAACCGAGCGCCACCATGATGCGGAAGGACCAGAAAAGCACCGGCACGTCCGGAACGACCGAATGCGCGGCCTCGACGATCTCCTCGCGCGTCGCGTTCTCGATGTCCGGCCGGATGCGCTTCAGGAGGAGCGCGTAGCCGAGGTCGCGCATGGAGCCCTCGAGCGCGGCCGGCACGACGACATTGGGGCGTCCGCCCTGTTCGGAAATCCATTTATAGCCGGGCAGACCGTTGCGAATGCGTTCCTCGGCGTGGAGAACCAGCGGCTTGATGCCCTCGACTTCCTTGTCGAGCGAGCGCGTCGCGATGATGCCGAGAACATAGGGAATCTCGATCGCGTATTTCGTCGTCTCGCTCTTGAGGTCCGGCAGGCCGAAGAGCGTGAAGGAGGCCGGCGCGGGCTCCGTCTCCCACATCGCTTCGATGGCGGCGATCTTCATCTTCTGGCTTTCGCCCGTCGTGTAGCCGCTCTCGTCGCCGAGCACGACGACCGACAGGGCCGAAGCAAGACCGAAACTGGCCGCGACGGTGAGCGACCGGCGCGCGATTTCGACATGTCGCTTGCGCAGGATGTAATAGGCGGCGATCGACATGACGAACATGGAGCCCGTCACATAGCCGGCGCTGACGGTATGAACGAATTTCGATTGGGCGACGGGATTGAACAGCACTTCCTTGAAGGACGTGACCTCCATCCGCATGGTCTGCGGATTGAAGACGGCGCCGACCGGATTGGACATCCAGGCGTTGGCGACCAAAATCCACAGCGCGGAGAAATTGGAGCCGAGCGCCACGAGCCAGGTGACGACGAGATGCTGAACCTTTGTGAGCCGCTTCCAGCCGAAGAAGAAGAGGCCGACAAAGGTCGCCTCCAGAAAGAAGGCCATCAGTCCTTCAATGGCGAGCGGCGTCCCGAAGACGTCGCCGACATAATGGGAGTAATAGGCCCAATTCGTGCCGAACTGGAATTCCATCGTGACGCCGGTCGCGACGCCCATCACGAAATTGATGCCGAAAAGCGCGCCCCAGAATTTCACCGCCTCGCGCCAGACCTCGCGGCCCGTCATCACATAGACGCTCTCCATGATCGCCAGCAGCAAGGCGAGGCCGAGGGTCAGCGGCACGAAGAGGAAATGGTAAAGGGCGGTGAGGGCGAATTGCAGGCGGGACAGCGAGACGACGTCGAGTTCGAACATTGCGGCTTTCCTGCTTTGGAGCCGTCTTGGCGAACGCGCTCCAGAAATCTCGATCTATCGGGACGGCGGGCTCCGGGTGAGAGCCGCCGCCATGTCTGCCGGGGTGACGTGCAAGCGATGTGACGGGCCGAAGAATGAAAAGTACAACAAGAAAATCGCCACGACCTTGAGGACGAAAGCCAAAGTCAATTCTCGGCGAAGCGTTTTGCGCGCCATTTTGATGATTCTCGATCCGGGCGACCCGGCGCGGCCGGGCGCCGCGCCGAATTTGCCCCGTCAAAGGACGCGGCGCAAGCGCTCGATTCCGATGAGTTTCATGATGTAACGCTCATAGACGGGCTCGCTTTGGCCCAGACGGACCTTGCGCAGGAAATATTTCTCATAGGCGACCTTCGCCCAATGGACCCAGCGCCCCTGGCTCGACCAGTTGACGTTGCGCGGCGGGATTTGCGGCTGGGCGACGAAGGCGACGCCCTTGTCGCCGAAATCCGCCAGACAAACGGCGTTCCAGGTCCCTTCCTCCTTGGGCTCCTTGCCCGCGATGACGGCGGCGATGTTGTGCGCCGTCGCGGTCACCATGGATTCGATCATGTAGCCGGTCTTCGGCATGCCGGTCGCAACGGGCGTCGGCTCCGCCGGCGGAATGGCGACGCAGACGCCGACGCCGAAAATGTTCTTGAAGGTCGGATTGCGCTGGTTCTTGTCGATGATGACGAAGCCGCGCGGATTGACGAGCCCCTCGACGCCCATCAGCGCGTCGATTCCGGTGAAGGCGGGCATCATCATGGCGTATTTGAAGGGAAGCTCATGCGACTTTTTCAATGAACCGTCTTCATTGAGTTCGTCGCATTTGATGAGGCCCGCTTCGATCGACGTCGTCTTGGCGTTGACGAGCCATTTGATGTCGCGGTCGCGAAAGGCGGATTCGAGCATGCCCTTGGTGTCGCCGACGCCGCCAAGGCCGAGATGGCCGATATAGGGCTCGGACGTTACGAAGGTCATCGGCACTTTGTGGCGAATGCCGCGACGACGCAGGTCGGTCGAGACGATCATGGCGAATTCATAGGCCGGGCCGAAGCAGGAGACGGCCGGGGCCGCGCCGATGACGATCGGGCCCGGATCCTTGCAGAAATCTTCCCAGGCTTTCGACGCGATTTCGGCGTGCTGCAGCGTGCAGATCGACTGCGTATGGCCGCCATGTGGGCCGAGGCCGGGAATTTCCTGGAAGGCGAGACGCGGCCCCGTCGCGATGACGAGATAGTCGTAGGACACGCTCTCGCCATTGCTGAGTTCGACGCGATTCTCCTGCGGATGAACGCGTTTCGCGCCCAGATCCGTGAAGCCGATCCCCTTCTTCTTGAAGACCGGCGCGAGCGGCACCTTCAGCTCTTCGGGCTTGCGCCAGTTGACGGCGAGCCAGGGATTGGACGGGGTGAACTGAAAATTCGGGATGTCCGAAATCACCGTCACCTGATGATGCTTCTTGCTCAGCTCGTCGCGAATTTCGATCGCCGCCGCGACGCCGCCAATGCCGGCGCCGAGAATCACAATATGAGCCATGTTGGTTCCTCCCGGAGTCGCGGCACGGACCGCAACGCTCGTTATATTCGTAATAGCTAAATTAGGAAGATTGCAAAAGCGACTTAGTCACGCTCGGCGTCGCAAAGCGCGCGCAACGCGGCCGCGTCGGTGATTTCCGCGCCGCCGCGGGACAATTTCACCCAGCCTGACCGTTCGAAGCTCTTGAGCGTGCGGCCCACCACTTCGCGCGCCGTGCCGAGATCTGCGGCCAGCGCCTGCTGCGTGACAAAAATGCGGTTGTCGTTTCCGCGCAGAGAGAGAAGGCGCTCGGCGAGGCGCACATTGATGCGCGTGCAGACGATTTCCTCGATGCGCGACATCAAGGTCGCAATGCGGCGGCTGTAGCCGTCGAAGACCAGCGCGCGAAAATCCGCGGAGACGTTCATGAGACTGGCGAAGCGCTCCGCCGGCACGATATACGCCGTGACGTCGGTCTCCGCGATCCCCTCCGCCGCATAGGCGTCGTCCGACAGCAGCGAGGCCGTCGTCAATATGCAGGTCTCGTTGGTCGAGACGCGATAGAGGACGATTTCGCGGCCCGACTCCGTCACGCGCTGAACGCGCACGGTTCCCGCGACGATCAGGGGAAAGAGCACGCATTGGTCGCCGGGACGGAAGAGGACGGCGCCGCGCGGAAGCTGCTTGCGAACGGCCGAGTCGCGCAATTGCGCTTTCGTGGGCTCGTCGAGACGGCGAAGCGCCGGGATGTCTTCGATCCAGTCGGAGGCCATAAGGCAGCCAGTTCGATCAGAACGCCGCGCCGGGCTTGACGCCCATGCGTTTCAACATCATCGCCAAGGGACAAAAACCTGTAAAGGCCGCTTGCAGGAGATTGAGGCCGACAAAGCCGGCGAGCAGCATCCACCAGGGCGAGACGAGATGCGCGAGCGTGACGCTGAGGAGAATCATGGTCCCCGCAAAAGCCATGACGATGCGATCGATGCTCATAGACTTCTCCTTCCCGAGTTTTCGCGCGCGGCCCTGGCGGGCTTCTTGCGCGCCGGCGCGCCGCAATCCTGCGCGCAAAACATTTCGTAGAGCAGGCCGATGACCCGCGAGACGTTTTCGTTTGCGAGCGAATAATAGATGGTCTGCGACTCGCGGCGCGTCTTGACGAGCTTGTCCTCCCGAAGGCGCGCAAGGTGCTGGGAGAGAGACGACTGGCTAAGGCCGACCGTCTCCTGAAGCTTGGTCACGGAGAGCTCGTCCTTGTGCAGTTCGCACAGCACCATCAGCCGGTGGCGATTGGCGAGCGCTTTCAAAAAGCTCTCGGCCTCGGCGGTCTTTGGCGCGAGTTCGGCCGGATTTATATTCATGGCTATTAAATTAGGATTTACGAATATAGAAGTCAAGCGCATGCGCCGGGCGCCGGTGGCTCCATTTGTCGCATTCCGCGGGAAGGCCCCGCGATTATATTAGGTAAACCGAATTTACATTGCGTCGCGGGCCATGCGGCGGGATTGCGGCGGGATTTTGCGGAGAAGGAAATCATGGGCGGACCCGATTGCAAGAACCCCTGCGGGCGCCGTCAGGCGATAAAGATTTTCGTCGCCGTCCTGTCGGACCTCGGTGCCGTGTTTGCGGCCGCTCCGGCGCAGGCGAAATCGAGCAAGGCGTCGTCGGCCTATCGCGGCTCTCCGAATGGACGCCAGCGTTGCGCCAATTGCTCCTGGTTTGCGCCGCCCTCGGGTTGCGGCGTCGTCGCCGGACCCGTGAGCGCAAATGGCTGGTGCAATCTCTGGGGCTAGCTCTTGTCGCAGAGCCGCCGTCTCCGCCCCGCCGCGCGCGTCGACATGATGTCCGGCGGGGTATTTAATTCGTACTTGCTAAATTACATATTTTGAATATAACAAACCGGCGTGTCGCTTGGGAGTTTTTATGGGCCGCCTCCGACAACTCATCCTGTTCGCCGCCATCGCGTCGCCATCCCTCGCCCTCAGCGGCGAGGTCGCCCTGCATATGACTCCGATCGACGACATGAAAGCGGTCGTCGCTTCCGTGGAGCCCGCGCATCAACTCGTCGCCCGCGCGCGCATCGGGGGCACGGTGACGTCGCTCAAGATCAAAGAGGGCGACGAGGTCAGCGCCGGCGCTGAACTCGCCGTCGTCGCCGATCAGAAGCTTTTTCTGCAAATGCAGTCGGTCGATCAGCGTATCCGCGGGCTGCAATCCCAGCGCGACAAGGCGAAGACGGATTTCGACCGCGCGCAGGAGCTGCTGCGTCGCGGCGTTTCGACGAAAGTGATGTTCGATCAGTCCAAGACCGCGCTGGACGTCGCCGAACGCAATCTCTCCGCCTTGCAGTCGGACAAAAGCGTCATCGAGCAACAGGCGGCGGAGGGCTCGGTGAAAGCGCCGGGGCCGGGCCGCATCTTGACGATTCCCGTCTCCGTCGGCCGCGTGGCGATGCCCGGCGAGACCATCGCGACGCTCGCGGAAGACAATTACATTCTGCGCCTCCAGCTCCCGGAGCGTCACGCGCGCTTCATGCGCGCCGGCGATCGCGTCGAGATCGGCCAGCGCGGCCAGAACACGGATGACGGCGCCTCCCGCAGGGAGGGCCGCGTGCGCATCGTCTATCCCGAAATCCAGGGCGGCCGCGTGATCGCCGATGTCGAAGTGAAGGGTCTCGGCGATTATTTCGTCGGCGAGCGCGCTCGGGTCTATGTGACGACCGGCAAGCGCAACGCCATTCTCGCGCCAAAATCCGCGATCTATCGCCGCGCCGGCGTCGATTTCGTGAAGCTTGCGAGCGGCGCGGAAGTCGTCGTGCAGACAGGCGACGCGCATGGCGACGCGATCGAGATTCTCTCCGGGCTTCATGACGGCGACGTGGTGCAGACGCCATGAGTCAGGAAAAAGAATTCCATGCCGGCATATCTGGAACCCTCACGCGGACGTTCATCAATTCGCCGCTGACGCCGCTGCTGCTCCTCGCCTCCATTCTCGTCGGCCTCATCGCGTTGCAGGCCTTGCCGCGCGAGGAGGAGCCGCAAATTTCCGTGCCCATGGTCGACATCATGGTGCAGGCGAACGGCTACAAGGCCGAGGATGCGATCGAACTGATCACGCGGCCGCTCGAGGACATCATCAAGGGCGTCAACGGCGTCGAGCATGTCTACTCCCAGACGCGCGACGATCAGGCGATGGTGACGGCCCGCTTCTTCGTCGGCACGCCGCAGGATAACGCCGTGCTGCGCGTACACGATAAGATCCGCGCCAACATTACGGGATTGCCCAAGGGAATTCCCGAGCCGCTCATCATCGGCCGCGGCATTGACGACGTCGCGATTGTGGTGCTCACGCTCGCCGCCAAACCGGAGCGCGCGAACGGCTGGACCGATAACGGCCTCTATCAGGTGGCCGAGGAGCTGCAGCACGAGCTGACCAAGGTCGAGAATGTCGGCCTGAGCTACATTGTCGGCGGCAGCCCCAATCAGATCCGCGTCGAGCCCGATCCCGAGCGGCTCTCGCAATATGGCGTGACGCTCAACCAGCTCATCGACAAGCTGACCAACGCCAATCGCTCCTTCCAGGTGGGCGCCTTTCGGGAAAGCGACAAATCCATCCCCGTCGTCGCCGGCCAGACGCTTCAAGGCGCGCCCGATATCGGGCTTTTACTTCTCACGACGCGCGACGGCCGCCCCGTCTATGTGAAGGATGTGGCGGAGGTCATCGTCGGCGCCTCCGAGCCCGACAAGCGAAGCTGGACGATGACGAAGGCGAAAGACGGGGAGCTGGTCAAGCGTCCAGCCGTCAGCATCGCCATCGCGAAGCGCAAGGGCGCCAACGCCGTCATCGTCGCCGAGGACGTGCTGAAGCGGCTGGAATCGGTCAAAGGACGCATCGTTCCGGAAGACCTCGAAATCGACGTCACCCGCAACTATGGCGAGACGGCGACGGAGAAGGCGAACGAGCTGCTCTTTCATCTCGCGCTCGCCACCGTCTCCATCGTGGCGCTGATCGTCGTGATGGTCGGCTGGCGCGAGGGCGTCGTCGTCTTCGTCATCATCCCGACGACCATCCTCCTCACGCTCTTCGCCTCCTGGCTGATGGGCTATACGATCAACCGCGTCAGCCTTTTCGCGCTCATCTTCTCGATCGGCATTCTCGTGGACGACGCCATCGTCGTCGTCGAGAACATCGTCCGCCATTGGCGGATGCGCGGCGAGAGAAGCCTGATCGATACGGCGGTCGAGGCGGTGGCCGAGGTCGGCAATCCGACCATCGTCGCGACGATGACGATCATCGCCGCGCTTCTGCCGATGATGTTCGTTTCGGGCCTCATGGGTCCCTATATGAGCCCCATTCCGGCGAACGCCTCGCTCGCCATGGTCTTCTCCTTCTTCGTGGCCATGACGATCACGCCCTGGCTTTTGCTGAAGATCGCCGGCAAGCGTTTCGAACAGGAGGGCGGCGCTGGTCACGACCATTCGCATGAACGCGGCGCCATGGGCGACTTTTATGCGCGCATCGCCACGCCTCTGCTCGAGGGACGCGACCGGTCGAAGAAATTTCTCGCCGCCGTGGGCGTCGCGACGCTGCTGTCCTTGGGGCTCTTCTATACGAAGAGCGTGCGCGTGAAGCTTCTGCCCTTCGACAACAAGTCGGAAATTGCGGTGGTCGTCGATCTGCCGCGCGGAGCGTCGCTCGAAGAAACGGATCGCGTGCTGACGGCTGCGGCGGAACGGCTCAAGGACATTCCGGAGCTGACTTCCGTCCAGTCCTATGCGGGCGCGGCCGCGCCCTTCAACTTCAATGGTCTGGTGCGTCACTATTACGTGCGCAACATGCCGGAGATGGGCGATCTTGCGATCAACCTGCTTCCCAAGGACGAACGCAAACGCGCGTCGCACGCCATCGCGCTCGAGGTGCGCGAGAAACTCAAGGGCCTTCCCATGCCGGCGCGCACGGCCGTCAAGGTCGTGGAAGTGCCGCCGGGGCCGCCCGTGCTCTCGACGCTTCTCGCCGAAGTTTACGGCCCGGATGCGCAGACGCGGCGCGATCTTGCGTCCAGGCTGCGCAAGGCTTTCGACGCGGTCGACTTCGTCGTCGATACGGATGACAGTTTCGGCCAGCGCGCCGAACGGCTTCGCTTCGCTATCGATCAGGAGGCGCTCGAATATCATGGCGTCGAGGAGCGTGCGGTCTATGACACGATCGGGGCGTTGGTCGGCGGCGTGAAGATCGGCTTCTCGCAAAGAGGCGGCGGCGCCAAGCCGATCGACATCACCGTCGCTTTGCCCCGTTCGGAGATGACGCCGAGCGAACGCATCCTCTCGACGCCGCTCCCCGCCGGCGGCACGGTGCGGCAGGGCGCGAATGTGGAGCTCGGCGACGTCGTGAAGGCGACGCGCGAGCTCGGCTCCTATCCGATCTTCCGCCATAACGGCCGCTTCGCCGAGATGGTGAGCGCCGAAGTCGCCGGCCGCTTCGAGGCGCCGATCTACGGCATGTTCGCCGTCGAGGATGAGATCAAGAAAATGGACTGGGGCAAGGACGGCGCGCCGACGGTCAAATATCACGGCCAGCCGCTCGACGACGCGCAGCCGACCTTCCTGTGGGACGGCGAGTGGGAAGTCACTTACGTCACTTTCCGCGACATGGGCGCGGCCTTCATGGTCGCTCTCCTGGGCATCTATCTGCTCGTCGTCGCACAGTTCGGCTCCTTCAAGCTGCCGCTCGTCATTCTCGCGCCCGTGCCTTTGACGCTGGTCGGCATCGTGATCGGGCATCTCCTCTTCAACGCCGCTTTCACGGCGACGTCTATGATCGGCTTCATCGCGCTCGCGGGCATCGTGGTGCGCAACTCGATTCTGCTCGTCGATTTCATCCGCCATCTGCGCGAGAAGGGCATGCCTCTGCGCGCGGCGCTGGTGGAAGCGGGCGCGGTGCGCTTCAAGCCGATTTTCCTCACCGCCGCGGCGGCGATCATTGGCGCGGCTTTCATCCTGACCGACCCGATCTTTCAGGGTCTCGCAATTTCGCTCGTCTTCGGCCTCGCCTCTTCCACGGCGCTGACCCTGCTCGTGATCCCCGCCATCTATGTCGTCCTGCGCGACGACGAACGGCCAGAGGCGCCGCATGCGCCAGAAAGGATGACGCCATGACAAATGACTGGCCCGAACTCGCCAAAGCTCTGTCCGCCGATCTGCGCGATCTGCGCATCGGCGCGCCGGACGTCATGAAAGCCTTTTCGTCTATGGCGACGACGGCGGGCGCTCCCGGCGCGCTCGACGCGAAGACGAAAGAGCTGATCGCGCTCGCCGTGAGCGTCTCCGCGCGCTGCGACGATTGCATCGCTTTCCACGCCAAGGCGGCGGCGCAGCGGGGCGCGTCCCGCGACGAGGTGATGGAGACGCTCGCCATGGCGATCTACATGGGCGCCGGACCTTCCGTAATGTATGCGAGCCATGCGCTCGCGGCCTTCACGCAGTTCGACGCCGAGAATCCGCAGGCGAAATCCGCCTGAGTGAAAAGAAGGAAGAAGAAGATGCTGTCGGGTCTGATGTCGAAACTCATGGGCGGCGGCGGCAAGGAGCCGCCGACGATCGAGCATGATGATTTCGCGCGCGTCGTGAAGGAAGGCGCTTGCGCGATTATCGATGTGCGCGAACCGCATGAATATGCCGCAGGCCATGTGCCGGGCGCGAAGAATCTGCCGCTCTCGCAGTTCAATCCGTCGCAACTGCCGAAGGGCCAATGCGTGATCATCTGTCAGGCGGGCGGCCGCTCGGCCAAGGCGCTGGGCCAGGCGATCGCCGCCGGCCGCAAGGATGTGCGTCATTACGCGCCCGGCACGGGCGGCTGGCGCGCGCGCGGCGGCGCGGTGCAGGGGTAATCGCAGATCCGTCGGGCGGTCATTGCGAGCAAAGCGAAGCAATCCAGAGCCTCGTCACGATTCTGGATTGCTTCGTCGCTTCGCTCCTCGCAATGACGGCGTTTTCAGACGATGTCGCGGAATATCAGGCCGCCTTGCCGATCTCCGTCGCCTTCGGCACTTCGACGAGCTTGCCGGTCTTCACGTCGTAAATGTAACCATAGATCGGGATGTTTTTCGGCGCCAGCGGATGCGAACGGATGCGCGCGACGTCCTGCGCGACGCTGTCTTCCTGATTCTTGATCGTGTGCCACTTGATGAAGTGACCCGCCGCGCAGCCGCCGCCATGCTGCGGGTTCGACCATTTCAGCGTCGACATATCGAGCGACGCGGTCGACAGATTGTCGTCGAGCAACTCGCTCATCACCTCGTCGCAGAACAGCTCCATGCCGCAATTGGTGTGATGGATGACGAACCACTCCTTGGTGCCGAGCAGCTTGTGCGAAATGACGAGCGAGCGGATCGCGTCGTCCGAGGCGCGGCCGCCGGCGTTGCGGATGACATGCGCGTCGCCTTCGGAAAGGCCGGCATATTTCGCCGGATCGAGACGCGCGTCCATGCAGGTCAGAATGGCGAAGCCGCGCGCCGGCGGCAGCGCGAGCTCGCCCTTCGAACCGAAATTCGAGACATAGGCCGCATTGGCGGACATGACTTCGTCGACAATCTTGCTCATTCGTCTCCTCCCCTGAAGCGTCGCTATTTTGATGAACGGGTTTCTTGACTTAAGCCAGCTTCTAACGCTTCGGCGCGCTTTTCAAGCAAAGGAAGTTCGTGGTTTCCGTGACAAAGTCGCTTGAGACATGGAATAAGAAAAACCGTGACCGCGGCGTGGAGCGTTACTATATAACCTCCCTGAAAATGATGGCTCTCGAGCGCCATGGCGCTTCGGCCGCAGCGCCCTCTCCCTGAACATGGTTGCATTCATGTCCGAATCTGCAGATCTCTTCCCCGGTTTCGCCTCGCACTGGATCGACGCGCCGGCGGGAAAAATTTTTGCGCGGTCCCATGGCGCGGGGCCCGCCGTCTTATTGCTGCACGGCTTCGGCCAAACCCATGTCGCCTGGCGTAAGGTCGCGCCGAAGCTCGCCGAACGCTTCACCGTCGTCGTCATGGATCTGCGCGGCTATGGCTGGTCCGCGGCGCCCGAGAGCGAAAAGGGCGAGGCTTACGCCAAGCGCGAAATGGCCGGCGACGTCGTCAGGGTCATGGAGGCGCTCGGCCATGTGCAATTCGCGCTCGTCGGCCATGATCGCGGCGCGCGCGTCGGCTTTCGTCTCGCGCTCGACCATCCGGGCCGCCTCACCCGGCTGGCGCTGATCAACATCGCGCCCGTCGACGATAATTTCGGCGCGAGCGATCTGTGGCGCGTCGGCCGGGCGCGGTTTCTGAGCATGGACGCTCCGCAGCCGGAAGAACTCGTCGCGCTCGATCCGGCGGATTTTCTCAACGACGCGCTGAAGGATTCGAGCAAGGACAAATCGCTCGACGTCTTCGGCCCGCAAGCTCTCGCCGCCTATCACGCCGCCTTCAACGACCCGACCCGCATCCACGCTTTCTGCGAGGATTACCGGGCCGGCGCGACAATCGACAAAGAGGCGCTCGCCGCCGACAAGGCCGCGGATAAAAAGCTTCTCGTTCCGACGCTCATTCTCTACGGCGAAACCACTTTCCCCAGCCTTGGCGGCGCGCTGCGGGGCGCCTGGAAGGAATGGGGCGACGACGTCACGAGCGTCGCCATCGACAGCGGGCTCTACGCCATGGAGGAGGCTCCCGAGGCGACGCTCCGGGCGCTCGATCCTTTCCTGAGATGAGTCGCGGCGGGGTTCTCGGCGGAAAGACCGTCGCATTGGCGCTTGGCGGCGGCGGCGCGCGCGGACTTGCTCATATCAGCGTCTTGCAGGCGCTGGACGAGATCGGCGTGCGCCCCGTCGCCATGGCGGGAACCTCGATCGGCGCCATAATCGGCGCCGCTTACGCCGCGGGATTTTCGGGCGCGGAGCTGCGCGCCCATACTGACGCCATTCTCGGCAATCACATCGCTTTGGCGCGCAAGCTGCTTTACGCGCGGGCGCGGCGGCGCCAGCCTCTTCTCACTCGCCTCGCCCATCCGCTGCTTTTCGACGGCGTGCGCTTTCTCGACGCCTTCTGGCCGGCGGGCATGCCGGAGACGTTCGAGGAGCTGGAAATTCCGATGACGGTCGTCGCGACGGATTTCCGCCGCCGCGCTGAGGCGGTTTTTTCGCGCGGCGCGCTGCGCACCGCCGTCGCCGGCTCAATGGCCATCCCCGGCGTGGTGCGCCCGCCGAAAAGCGAGGTCGGCTATCTCGTCGACGGCGGCCTCGTCAATCCGCTGCCTTACGATCACCTCGCCGGCAAGGCGGACATCATCGTCGCCGTGAACGTTTCGGGCAATTCCGGCCCCGAGAGCGAGACCCGCGCGCCCTCGCCCTTCCAGACCATCATCGTCGCGAGCCAGATTCTGATGAATTCCATCAGTTCGCGCATGATCGAGGAAGATCCGCCGGATGTGCTGATCGCGCCCGCCGTGCATCAATATCTCGCGCTCGACCTCTTCAAGACGTCGCGCATTTTCGAGGCCGGCGACGCCTGCCGCGAGGCGCTGCGCGGACAATTGCTGCAGGCCGCCGAGCGGCTGGAGAATCAGCGTCTCGACTGAAAGAAATCGCGCAGCATCCGCGCCGCCTCGCTCTCGCGAATGCCGCCATAGATCTCCGGCGCATGATGGCAGGTTGGCTGCGAGAAGAAGCGCGGCCCATGCTCCACCGCCCCGCCCTTGGGGTCCGCCGCCGCGAAATAGAGCCGCCTGATGCGCGCGAAGGAGATGGCGCCGGCGCACATGGCGCAGGGCTCGAGCGTCACATAGAGATCGCAGTCGATGAGGCGCTCGCTGCCGATCCTTTCGCAGGCGGCGCGAATCGCCAGTATTTCGGCATGCGCGGTGGGGTCCTTGTCGCGCAGCGTGCGGTTTCCGGCGGAAGCGATGATCTCGCCCGCGCGCATGATTGCGGCGCCGACCGGGACTTCCTGCGCGCTCGCGGCGGCGCGGGCGGCGTCAAAAGCGGCGGCGAAGGGGTCGGTCATAGAGCCGCTCTGCGGACGCCAAATACCTCCCCTTCACGGGGAGGTCGGCGGCTGAAAGCCGCCGGGTGGAGTTCGCGCCGCCATGAGACGAATGGGGGCTGACCCCGCCCGGCCCCGCTAGGCGGGGCCGCCCTCCCCGTAAAGGGGAGGGATTGACGCGGCCGAAGATTCATGTCCGCGCTCGCAGACTCGCTCCTTGCGTCCGGGACGATCATCATTTCGCGTCGCTCCAAGCATCGCGCTTCAAAGCTATCTCCCCGCCTGCTATCAAAGACCATGGCCGACAAGAAACCAACCAAGCGCTCCGGCGCCCCCGGCGGCGATCGCCCGATGCGCCGCCGCGATTCGACATCCGCGCCCGGCAAGGCGCCGCGCAAATTCTCCGACGACAAGCCGCGCGGCGCGAAGGCCGCCAAGCTGAATACGGCCAGGCCAAATACGGCCAGGCCGAAATTCGACGCGCCGAAAAAAGCCCGGCCCGCCAAATCCAAACCCGCTCCCACGCCCGTTGAAAAGACCAGCGCCTTCGAGGGCGAGCGCATCGCCAAGGCCATGGCGCGCGCCGGCGTCTGTTCCCGCCGCGACGCCGAGCAATGGATCGCGGAAGGCCGCGTCGACGTCAATGGCGAGACGCTGACGAGCCCGGCCGTCAATGTGACGGAAGCGGACAAGATCACGATCGACGGCGAGCCGATGCAGGCGCGCGAGCGCACGCGGCTCTTCCTTTTCCACAAGCCCGCCGGGCTCGTGACGACGGCGAGCGATCCCGAAGGCCGGCGGACGGTCTTCGCCTTTCTCGACGAGCGCCATCCCGATCTGCCGCGTCTCGTGAGCGTCGGGCGGCTCGACATCAATACGGAAGGGCTGCTGCTTCTCACCAATGACGGCGGACTGGCGCGCACGCTGGAGCTTCCCGCGACAGGCTGGACGCGGCGCTATCGCGTGCGCGTGCATGGCGAGACGGATCAGGCGCGGCTCGACGAACTGAAAAAGGGCGTCACGGTCGACGACGTGACCTACGCCCCGATCGAGGCGCGGCTCGAGCGCGTGCAGGGCGCCAACGCCTGGATCGCGATGAGCCTGACCGAAGGCAAGAACCGCGAAGTCAAACGCGTGACGGAGCATCTCGGCCTCGACGTGACGCGGCTCATCCGCGTCTCTTACGGTCCGTTCCAGCTCGGCGATCTCGCGGAAGGCTCGGTAGAGGAGGTGAAGCTCAAAATCCTGCGGGAGCAGTTGGGCAAGAGCCTCGCCGAGCTTGCGGGCGTCGATTTCTCTTCGCCTTTGCGCGAGGCGACGCCGGCGGAGGAGCAGGAGCAGCGCCAGCGCGTGGAGAGACGTTCGCGCAAGCATGTCTCCGTCCTGCGCAAGGAGCGCGACGAACAGAGCGAGAAAGGGCCGCGCGCGCGCGTCATGCGCGGCGCGACCGCGGACCGCAAGGGCCGCGCCGTGCTCGTGGAGCGCGTGACGCTCACCGCGCGCAAATCCGCTGTCGAGGAGGAAACGCCTTCGCGCAACGCCAAGCGATTCGAGGCCATGCGCGCCGGCCGCCGGCCGAGACGCGACGAGGCCGACGCCGAGCGCCCCACGCGCGGCGGCGGGCGCGGCGGGCGCAATGCCGGCTTTGCGCCGGACGATCGGCGCCGCGGCGAAAATCGTCGTCCGCGTTTCGAGGGGGAGCGCAGCGAACGTCCGACCCGCCCGCCGCGCGAGCGTTCCGAAGCGCAGCCGCATCGCGCGCATGGCGACGTCCGGGCGGCGCGCGACCATGCGCGCAGCCGTCCGCCGGAAGGCGAGAGGACGCGCTTCGAGCGCCGTCCGCACAGGGACAAGGAAGAGGCGCCGCGCGGCGGACGGGGCGGCGGCGAGCGTCAGGAACGCAATCGCAACTTTGAAAAACCGCCGCGCGAGGGTCAGGAACGCAATGCGGGTCGCAGCGGCCGCGCGGCCGGCGACCATCCGCGTCATTTCGACAAGCCGCGCGGCGAAGGCGGCTCTGCGCGCGGCGGCGGCGAGCGCCAGACGCGCGCGCGTTCGGGCGAGGGACGGCCGCCGAGGGAAGGGCCGGCGCGAAGCGCCCGCAGCGGCCCGCCGCGCAAAGGACCGCCCAAGGGGCCGCCAAAAGGTCGCGGGCCGGGCAAGGGCCCGGCGAAGGGGCCGCGCAGGCCGCGCGGGGAGTAAGAGATGCGCATCGTCGGCGGCGCGCTGCGCGGGCGCGCGCTTTCGGCTCCGCGTTCGCAAGCGGTGAGGCCGACTTCCGACAGGCTGCGCGAATCCGTGTTCGACATTCTCGCGCATCGTTTCGACGATCCGGTCTCGGGCGCGGCGGTCATCGACCTCTTCGCCGGCACGGGCGCGTTGGGATTGGAGGCGATTTCGCGCGGCGCCGCGCGCGCGCTTTTCGTCGATGACGGAACGGAGGCGCGCGCGCTGCTGCGCGCCAATGTCGAAGCGCTGGGATTGGGCGGCGTCACGCGCGTCTTTCGCCGCGACGCGACCAGGCTCGGCGCCGCGCCGGCGGGCGAAATTTTTTCGCTGGCCTTTCTCGATCCGCCCTATGGCAAGGATCTGGGCGCGCCCGCGTTGAAGGCGTTGATCGAGGGCGGATGGCTGGCGAAGGACGCGCTGATCGTCATTGAAGAAGCCGCGGACGTCGTGATCGATGTTCCCTTGCCTTTGAAGCAGGAAGACGCCCGCCGCTACGGCGACACCCAGTTCCTTTTCGCGCGTTATCTGGATGGCGCTTAAATAAAATAGCGGATGGCTTCGCTCTTCGAGACGCGCGTTCCCTCGCATAGACGGCGGCGCAAAAACAAAACCCTTCATGCCGAGACGCCTGCGCGGCAAGCGTCTCGAAACATGAGGGGCGCATCGACGCCTTTGCCCGCTCACGCCGAGAGCGCGGCGCTTCCGTCGATCCGGCCGAGCACGCCGTTCGGCAGGCGCGGGCCGCCGGCCATGTAACGGTTGCGGTCGCGCACCATCTTCGTCACGCCCGCAAAGTCGAGCTTGCCGGAGCCGAGCAGCGGAATGTGCTCGACATAGAGGACCTCGGCCGGGATCGAGAGGTCGGATGCGCCTTTCGATTTGGCGTAGGTCATGAAGTCGGCGCGCGTCGCGTCCTTCTGCTGCGTCACCAGCACGATGCGCTCGCCCTTGCGCGGATCGATCTCGGTCGCGCAAGCCGACAGCGCCTTGGGCCAGAGCTCCGCCGCCAGTTGTTCGATCGCCGCGAGCGAGACCATCTCGCCGCCGATCTTGGCGAAGCGCTTGGCGCGGCCCTTGATCGTGACGAAGCCTTCCGCGTCGATCGTGACGATGTCGCCCGTATCGTACCAGCCGTCTTCCGGCGGTTGAAGCACGCCGGGCTTGTCCGCCTTGAGATAGCCCATCATCACATTGGGCCCGCGCACCAGCAGACGGCCGCCTTCCTCGACGCCCGGCACTTTTTCGAGATTGTAGTCGACGCCCGGCATCAGCCGGCCGACCGAGCCGAATTTGTTGAACATGGGCGTGTTGAGTGAGAGCACCGGCGCGGTCTCGGTGACGCCGTACCCCTCCAGAATGCGTATGCCGAATTTCTCGCACCAGACGTCGCGCGTCGACTGCTTCACCGGCTCGGCGCCCGCCACGACATAGCGGATCGAACGGAAATCATAGGCGTGGGCGCTGCGCGCATAGCCGGCGAGGAACGTGTCGGTGCCGAAGAAAATGGTCGCGTTCGTGCCGTAGATCAGTTCCGGCACGATGCGGTAATGCAGCGGCGACGGATAGAAATAGACCGGCACGCCCGAGATCAGCGGCAGCATGAAGCCGATGGTCAGGCCGAAGCAGTGGAACACCGGCAGGACGTTGAAGACCTTGTCCTTGCGGCCGAAATCGATCCGCGCCGCCGCCTGCGCGGCGTTGGCGAGGAGATTGCGGTGCGAGAGCGCGACGCCTTTCGGCGCGCCTTCGGAACCCGAGGTGAAGAGCACGGTCGCCATGTCGTCGGCGTCGCGCGCGACGACCGGCTTCTTGAAGCGCAGCGTTGCGCGCAGCTTGTCGGCGAGCGTGACGCCCGCGCGCATGTCTTCGAGATAGACGAGTCGCAGCTTCTCTTGAAGCGCCTCTGCGAGCTTGTCGAGCTTGCCCTTCTCGATGAAGGCGCGCGAAGTGAGGATCGTCTTCACGCCCGCGCCCTCGCAGCCCGCGAGGATATTGGTCGCGCCGGCGGTGAAGTTGATCATCGCCGGCACGCGCCCCGCCGAGCTTACGGCGAGAAACGTCACGCCCGCGGCGTTGGCGTTGGGCAGCATGACGCCGATACGGTCGCCCGCTTCGTCGATCTTCGCGATCTTCTCGCCGAGAACGCGCGCGCCGATGAGGATTTTGCGGTAGGTGAGCGCGCCGGTGAGCGGGTCCTCCAGCGCGACGCGCGAGAAGCCATGCCTGTCGGCGGCGCGTACGGCCGCCTCGAACACCGTCTCGTCGGTCCTGGTCGTGCGGAAGATCAGGTCCGACATGATCTGATAGAGCGCGGCGCCGGCGGCCATGCGGCGCGCCTTTCCTTTCAGCTCTTCGCCGACCGTGAGGCGCACGGGTTCCTGAATGGTGAGCGTGAATTTCGGGAACCAGCGGCGGCGCGCCTGTTCGCGGGTGAGGCGCGAGAACATCGTCATTTCCGGGCCGTCGATCTTCACCGGCACGACGAGCGCGCCGGATTTCTCCGCGATGAGGCCTGCCCCGTCATAAACCTTCATCAGGCTGCCGGTCACGGTGAGGCGCCCTTCGGGGAAGATCACCAGCGGATCGCCGGCCTTCACGGCGTTGACCAGCGTGCGCGTGCCGAGCGGCTTTGACGGATCGAGCGGAATGGCGCGGGTGAATTTCAAAAAGGGCTTCACCCACCAGCGCTGCGAAATGCCGTGATCGATGGCGAAGACAGGGTCCTTGGGCAGCACGGAGAGAATCGCCGCCGCGTCGAGAAAGCTCACATGGTTGAGCGCGACGATCGGATTCGGCCCGGCTTTCGCGAAATTTTCGACTCCCTTCACTTCGAGCCTGTAGAAGGCCCGAAAGATGATCGACAATAAATCCAGCATCGGGTTCTTCACGACGGCGTAGCGGATCCAGACTGCGGAGAGCAGCGCGACCGCGCCCATGCCGATGAAGAGTTGCGCCAGCGTCACGCCCTGCGCCTGAAGAAAGGCGACGCCCGCGCCGCCCAGCGCCATGAAGGCCGCGTTGTGAACATTGACGGCGGCGACGGTGCGGGCGCGCTGATCCGCCTCGCTCTGCGCCTGGATGGCCGCGAAGGAGGGCACGATCATCAGACCGCCGGCGAGCGCGAGCAGAGCGAGGTCGATCGAGGCGCGCAGCGCGCCGGGCTGGTCGAAATAATGCGCAAGATCGAGTTCGGCCGCGTCGGCGCTCGTCTGGCGGAAGAACTCCGCGACGCCGAGGTCGATCGAGACGAGGCCGACAAGGGCCGCGCCGATCGCGGCGGGCAGCAGGACGATGCGGCCCTTGAGCAGGAAGGCGGCGAGCCCCGAGCCGACGCCGATGGCGATGGCGAAAATGGCGAGATGCAGCGTGACGACGCTCTCCGTCCCGTGCAGGGAATGCGTCACGAGCGGCGGCATCAGCGACATGGCGATGGAGCCGTAGAGCCAGAAGAGGCTCGTCACCGTGGTGAGCTTGCGCAGTTCAGGCGCGGCGCGCAGCGCTTTCAGGAGCTTGAAGGTCGAGCGGAAGATGTTCCAGTCGATCCGCAAATCCGGCGCGGCGCGCTGCGTCGAGGGGATGAAGCGGGCGGCGGCGTAGCTTGCGAAGGACACCGCCATGATGGCGGCGGCGAAGGCGTGCATGCCAAAGGACGAATCGCGCTCCTGCATGGCGAGGCCGCCCGCGATCGTGCCGGTCAGAATGGCGATGAAGGTCGCGCTTTCGACGAGGGCGTTGCCGGCGGGCAATTCTTCGCGGCTGAGATGATCGGGCAGGATGCCGTATTTGACGGGACCGAACAGCGCGCCCGTCACGCCGAAGCAGAGCAGGGCGGCGAAGAGGATGTTGACGTCGCCGAGATAAAAGCCCGTCGCGGAAAGGCCGGCGACGCCGATTTCGGCGAGGCTCAGGCGGCGCGCGATCACGGCCTTGTCGAACTTGTCGGCCATCTCGCCGGCGACGCCCGAGAGCAGGAAGAAGGGCGCGATGAAGATCGCGCCGGCAAGCGTGACGAGAGACGCCCCTTTCTCGCCGCCGATCTGGGCGAGGATCAGAAGGACGAGCGCGTTCTTGAGGAAATTGTCGTTGAAGGCCGCGAAGAATTGGCGCCAGAAAAGGGGCGCGAAGCGGCGCGTGGCCAGAAGCGACTGCGACATGGCGAGGGATCCAGAAGGCTAGGCCGGCGAGAATTGACCAAAGCTGATTAAGGATCGGTCAAGACGCCGGCCCGTTGCAGGGCAAATAGGGCGTTCAAGGCTTACGCGGCTTTCGAGACGTCCATCAGCAGGCGTTCGGTCCGCGCGTCTTCGATGCGGTTGAGAAGCTTTTCCGCCTCCACATTATCGCGGATCGTCTTGGTGAGGATGATGCAGGACTGCACGAGCATCGCCACGCCCATCACGAGAAAGCCCTTCATCCAATGGTCGATCGGCATCACGAAGACGCCGCCGCCGACCATCGCGACGGACAGGCCAAAGCAGATATAGGAGTAGGCGACGAAAGCGGAGGAATGCTTGATCGGTTGAGCGGTCATGTGAATGTCTCCTTCCCGGTTCGAGTTTCGATTGCGAGTTCGATTGAAGGTCAGCGCGGCGCGCCGGCTTTTTCCTTCAGCCGCGCCAGGACGTCGGCGGCGCGGGGCTTCACTGGCGGGCCGAAGCCGGCCTCGGCGAGCGTCTCGTTCAGGCTTTCGGCCCGAGGCTCGGCGTCGAGCGCGTCCAGCGCGGTTTCGGCCGCGCAGACCTCCAATTGCCGCTCGCGCAGCCGCGCCAGCGTCGCCTCGGCTTCCGACAGGGTCGATTGATAACAGGGCGCTTCCTCCAGCCGACCCCGCCGGGCGATGCGCACCGCCTCGGAGGCGCGGGCGATGCGGCGGCCCCTTTCCAGTTCGGCGAGCCGCGCCGACTGGTTGCGAACATGGCGTTCGAGCTTGGCGATCTCGGCGGCGAAAAGCGCGCGCGCCTTCTCGGCCGCCTGAGCGTCGCCTTCGAGCGCGGCGATATTCTCGGCCGCCTTTTGCGCCATGTCCTCGCGACCCGCCTGCAAGGCGGCGACAGCGCGGGGCTCGAGCTCTGCGATCTGCGCGCGGGCGGCCTCGAGCTTGCGGGCCTCCGCTTTGTCTTGAGCGATGGCGACGGCCAGCGCCTTTTTCGCGCGATCCACGGAAAGCGCGGCGTCGCGCATCTGTTGATCGAGCAGAGACAAAGCGTGGCGGTCGGCGAGGCGCTCTTCAGCTTCGAAGGCCCGGCCTCTCAATAGGGTGACGACTGTCTTGAACATGAGCTTCTCCTCGTGAACATAGTTCACAGATGGATTGATACCGCATCACTGAACATCGTTCAAGAGGTAGATTGAACGGCGTTCGAGATAATGGTTTACAGCTCCTTCGAATGGGAACAGTCCTGCCGCTGCGCGGTTTCAGCGAAGATGCGTCTTCGCCGAATGACGGCCGGGCTGAAATCCCCGCCTCGACGCGCTCTGGATTTTGAGCGTTAGGGCGTTTCGGTCCGCTTGCTTAGAAAGCCGAATCGCGCGGCGGCGGGGGCGTGAAAAGGTCGAAAGGATGAGGCGTTGACCGAGACGAGGACCGAGGCGGGCGCTCAGCGCCGCCTGAAATTGCGCGAACGTCTCCTGGATGTCGCCAGACAGGCGGTCGCGACGCGCGGTCTGACCGGGCTCAAGGCGCGCGATCTCGCTTCGGAGGCCGGCTGCGCCCTGGGTGCGATCTACACCGCCTTTGACGATCTCGACGAACTGATCCTGAGGGTCAATCTCGCGACGCTCGATCGGCTTGGACAGGCCCTCGACGCCGCCCTGGGCGCGGCCGATCCGTCGGACGCCCTTCTCGCGCTGGCGCGCGCCTATCTCGATTTCGCCCGTCGCGAGGAGCCGAGCTGGCGGGCTTTGTTCGAACATCGCCTATCCGGCGGCGCGGCGGTGCCGGACTGGTACGCCGACGCGCGCAACCGGCTTTTCGGCCGTCTCGAAGCGCCGCTCGCGGAACTGCTTCCCAGGCAGGACGCCGAGAGCCGGGCGCGCCTCGCCCGCACCTTGTTTTCCGCCGTGCACGGCGTCGTCGCCCTCGGCCTCGAAGAGAAATTGGAGGCGACGACGCCCGAGGCGCTCGATACGCAATTGGAGACGCTCGTCCGGCTGATCGCCGCCGGCCTTGCGCGCGAGGCCGAGGCGGTCTGAGCGAGAAGCCTTGCCATGACCGCCGCGACCTGAGATAGGCGCGCATGGCTTTTCTCCTTCTCTTCCTGGTCGCGATCTGGGCGGGCGCGCAAAATGCGCTGGCCGGCGGCGGCTCCTTTCTCATCCTGCCGACGCTGATGTTCACCGGGATGGACGCTTTCGGCGCCAACATCACCTCCTGCGTCGCCCTTTTCCCCGCGCAGCTCGCCACCGGATGGACCGGCCGTCGCCACGCGACCGGGATCGGCGTCCTCACCCTGCGCTGGCTTTTCGTCATCAGCATTGTCGGCGGGGCGATCGGCGCCGTGATCCTGCTGGAGACGCCGCGCGGCTTTTTCGCGCGGCTCGTGCCATGGCTGGTCCTCTTCGCGACGGCGCTTTTCGCCTGGGGCAGTTTCTTCCGCAAGCCGGGCGAGGCGCATGGCCATCTGTCCCCCGGCGGGGCGGGCTTCGTGCAGTTTCTGATTGCGACTTATGGCGGCTATTTCGGCGGCGGCGTGGGTTTTCTCATGGTCGCCGCGCTGACCATGGCCGGTCAGGCCGTGCGCGTCGCCAGCGCGACGAAGAATCTGCTCGCGGGGGTCATGAACGCTTCGGCGGTCGCGATCTTCCTGTTCTCGCCCGATCTGCACTGGCCGCAGGCTCTGATGACGGCGGCGGGCGCGACCATTGGCGGCGTCGCCGGGGCGCGGCTCATTCACGTCATCGACGAAAAGGCGCTCCGCATCTTCATCGTCGTCATCGGTTCCGCGCTGACCGTCGGACTGTTTTTAAAAGCGCCCTGAGCGCGCGAATTTCTCGCGCGCAGCCCGGGGGGCGGTGAGAAATCGTCAATTATTCTAACGGTATATTATGCGCACTCTCGATCCCGTCCCCGCGCGAGCCGCCATGTACGCCCCTTTCACGGATAGGTCCGCCCGCAATCAGGCCCCCGGCGCCGAAGACAGGCGCGCGGCCCCGCGTCTCAAATCCTTCTCGGACGTCTGGGCTGATCCCGGCGGAATGGAGCCGGCGATCCCCTGCCGCGTCATCGACATTTCGACGACCGGCGCGAAGATCGACAGCCCGCACGGGACGCTGCCCGATCAATTCGTGTTGACGGTCGGTCATGCGCGCCATGTGGCGCAGGTTGTCTGGCGGCGTCAGACAATGGTCGGCGTCGAGTTCCAGAAGGGCGTGCGCCCGCCGCGCAGCGGCGGCAAGATTGGAGACCGGCGATAGGCTGACGCGCATTTTCCGCAAAAGCGCGAAGACTTTCGCGGCGGGAATGCGTCAATCGCCCATGGCTTTTTCGATCTGCGGGATCAGGTCGGTCGCGACGGCCGAAGGCGTCAGCGGTCCGATGAATTTGTAGGCGATGGTCCCGTCGCCTTTCACCACGAAGGTTTCCGGCACGCCATAGACGCCGAAATCGATCGCCGCGCGTCCCGCGGGATCGACGCCGACGCGCTGGAACGGATTTCCCTCTTCCTGAAGAAAACCGAGCGCATTGGCCGCTTCGTCTTTATAGGAAAGGCCGTATAGCGCCACATCCTTGCTCTTGAGAGTCGCGTTCTGCGCCAGCGCCATCAGGATCGGATGCTCCTGCCGGCACGGCGCGCACCAGCTCGCGAAAATATTCACGACGCTGACATGGCCCTTGCGCAGATCCGCGGTCGAAAAGCCGGGCGCGTCCTTCAGCCCGGCGAGCGCCGGCAGGTTGAATTCCGGCGCCGGCTTGCCGATCAGCGCGGAAGGGATGCGCGACGCGTCGCCCGAAAAGAGCCGGGCCAAAAACAGCGCGGCCAGAAGCCCGAACAGGACGAGCGGAAGGAAGCGCAAGGCCGAGCGGGGCTGCGGCTCCATGGCGGGATCGCTCACGCCGCCCCTCCGTCTTCGCGCTGGCCTTTTGCGCCGAAGCGGGCGAGATCAGCCTTCAATCGACGATAGTCGAGAAGAATGCGCGCCGCGACGCCGCCAATCGTGAGGAAGGCGATTGCATAAGCGATCGCCACATAAGTCGCATGATCGCTCATTGCGCGGCCTCCAGCGACGACGCGTCGTCTTGGTCCTGCGCGGCCTCCTGAAGCGCCTGCATAGAGAGGCGGGCGAGGCGGCGGCGCAGGATTTCGTTGCGGATCGCCATGAAATGCAGGGTCAGGAACAGCAGCGTCGCGGCGAGCGCCATGACGAGCAGCGGCCACAGCATGGAGCCGGAAATGGTCGGCCCGCCAATGCGGAAGACCGAGGCCGGCTGATGCAGCGTGTTCCACCAGTCGACCGAATATTTGATGATCGGAATGTCGATCGCGCCGACCAGCGTCATGATGGAGGCGATGCGCGCGCCGCGCGGCGTGTCGTCCATCGTCTGCCGTACGGCGATGAGGCCGAGATAGAGCAGGAACAGCACGAGCATGGAGGTCAGCCGCGCGTCCCAGACCCAATAGGTCCCCCACATCGGCTTGCCCCAGAGCGAGCCGGTGACGAGGCAGACGAAAGTGAAGGCGGCGCCGAGCGAGGCGGCGGTCTTCTGCGCGGCGTCGGCGAGCGGATGCTTCCAGACCAGCACGCCGAGCGCGGCCGAGGTCATCACGACATAGGCGAAGATGGCGAGCCAGGCGGAAGGCACATGGATATACATGATCCGCACCGTCTCGCCCTGCTGATAGTCAGGCGGGGCGGTGAAGGCGCCGTAAAGCCCGGCGGCGAGAAGGATCAGCGTGAGGCTCGCAAGCCAGGGCAGGACGATCCGCGCGAAATTGAGGAAGCGCGTTGGATTGGCGTAGTCGAGGACAGACATCAGGCGGCGCCGTAGCTATGAAGCGAATGGCGAATGGCGAATAGCGAGTGGATTTTTCCATTCGCTACTCCCTATTCGCCATTCGCCTTCAATCAATTGGCCTTGGTCGGGGCCTTTGTCGAGTCCTTGGCGACTTCCTTGGTCTGCTCGGCCATGATCTGCGCCTTGGACTTGCCGTGCAGCAGCTCCACCGCGGCGACCAGCTGCTTGTCCTTCTTCTCATCCGGCGGAACGTAGGCCTGCGAGCCGCTCTTCTCGTCCTCGCCATTCTTGAGATGGCCCTTGAGCGAAGCCTCGCCCTTGGTGTCGTCCTTGCCCTTCAGCTCGTCCGGCACGTCCTGCAGGATGATCATGTCGGGATCGATGCCCTTGGCCTGGATCGAGCGGCCCGACGGCGTGTAGTAGCGCGCCGTGGTGAGCCGCAGCGCGCCGCTGGAGCCGCCGAGCGGGATGATGGTCTGCACCGAGCCCTTGCCGAAGGAGCGCGTGCCGATCAGGGTCGCGCGCTTGTGGTCCTGCAATGCGCCGGCGACGATCTCGGAGGCCGAGGCCGAGCCGCCATTGATCAGCACCACGACCGGCTTGCCCTTGGAGAGATCGCCGGGACGGGCGTTGTAGCGCTGCGTCTCGTCGGCGTTGCGGCCGCGCGTCGAGACGATCTCGCCCTTGTCGATGAAGGCGTTGACCACCTGGATCGACTGGTCGAGCAGGCCGCCCGGATTGTTGCGCAGGTCGATGATGTAGCCCTTGAACTTGTCGGCGGGAATTTCCTGCTGGAACTTCGCCATGGCGTTGCGCAGGCCGTCCGCCGTCTCTTCGTTGAACTGGGAGATGCGGACATAGCCGATGTCGTCTTCCTGCTTGCGCGAACGCACCGACTTGATGTGGATCTCGGCGCGGGTCAGCTTGACTTCGACCTTGTCCTTGTCCTTGCCGCGATAGATGGTGAGCTTGACGGGCGTGTTGATCTGACCGCGCATCTTGTCGACGGCCTGATTGAGCGTCATGCCCTGCACGCTCTCGTCGTCGATGGCCCCGATGAGGTCGCCCGACATGATGCCCGCGCGCGAAGCCGGCGTCTCGTCAATGGGGGTGACGACCTTCACGAGGCCGTCCTCCTGCGTCACCTCTATGCCCAGACCGCCGAATTTGCCTTCGGTCTGGGTCCGCATGTCCTTGAAGCCCTTGGCGTCCAGATAGCTCGAATGCGGATCGAGCGAAGTGAGCATGCCGTTGATGGCGTTCTCGACGAGCTTCTGCTCGTCGGGCTTCTCGACATAGTCGGCGCGGACCTTGTCGAACACGTCGCCGAAGAGGCTCAGGAATTTGTAGGTGTCGGCGGTTGCTGCCGCCGCCGGCGTGCCGATCAGCGCGCGGGCCTGCTGGCCGAGCGTCGCGCATCCGGCGCCGATGGCGATACCGGTAGCAAGTAGAGCAGTTTTGCGAATCATCCGCCGACCTTCCGACTGTCTGACTTCGCCCACCATGGGCTCGAGTCGATCGAAGTTCCATCCTTGCGGAACTCGACATATAAAATGGGTTGTTTCGCGCCGATCGCGATGGTCGCCGCCGTCTGAGCGGCTCCGTCTCCCATGCTGGCCACCGGCTCGCCCGCCAGGACAAATTGCCCGACGTTCACATTCACGCGACTCATGCCGGCCAGGACCACATAATAGCCGTCGCCGGCGTTAATGATCAAGAGTTGGCCGTAAGTGCGGTAAGGTCCTGAAAACGCGACCCATCCATCGCTCGGCGAGACCACGACGCCGTTTTCCCGCGCGCCGAGGAAATAGGCCTTCTCCTTGCCGCCGAAGCCGTCCGGCGCGCCGAAACGCTTGAGAACGGGGCCGGAAACCGGAAAATTCAATTTGCCCTTGAGATCGGCGAAGGAGACGGCCGGCGCAAGGCGCGCGGCGTCCCTGAAGGGCGCCGCGAGGGCTTTGCGACGCTGTTCTTCGGAGAGCTTCGCCTGGGCCGCGGCGCGCTCCTCGTCGGCCTTGCGCGCGCTTTCCGCGGCTTTACGGGCGGCCTCGCTCTCGGCCTCCATGCGCGTGATGAGCTCTTTGAGGCTGGTCGCCTGCCGCGCAAGCTTGGCGGCGCGTTCGCTCTCGGTCTCGAGCGCCGACTGGGCGGCGGTCATCGCCTCCTGCCGCATGGCGATCAGGCTCGAGAGCTTCTCGCGCTGTTCGGCGAGCGCCTTCATTTCCTGCGCCAGACGGTCCCGCTCGTGGCGCGCGCTCTCGCGCAGATGCACAAGTTCGATCAGATCGCTTTGCAGCGCCTGCGCCTCGGCGCGCATTTGCGGCAGCACGTCGCCAAGGGCGAGCGAGGCCCGCAGCGCGTCGAGAATATCCTGCGGGCGCGCCAGCAGCGCGGGCGGCGGGCGCCGGCCCATGCGCTGCAGCGCCATCAGGACCTGCCCGATCGCTTCGCGGCGGGTGTCGAGCGAATTGATGATCTTCTTCTCGTCGCCGGAAAGTTTCGCGATCCGTTCTTCGATCTGAGCGGCGTGCTCCTCGGTCTCCTGGAGCCGGCTCGTCGCTTCGATCAGCGTCTTGTTGAGGTTTTCGCGAATGGCCGCATGGGCGGCGACCTCTTGGGAAAGCTGTTTGGCGCGCTCCTTCGACTCCCCAATAATGTCTTCGACGCCGCGCAGTTCGAGGCGCTTCAGGTTGAGGTCGGCGGCGTCCGGCTTTTCCTCCGCGCGCGCCGCGAGCGCCGTCGCAAAAGCGGCGGTCGCGAGCGCGGCGATGGCGCGGCCGCGCCTGACGTCCTCTCGCAATCCCTCGCTTGCTTGCCGCATGCGCTGCTTCACAGAACCTCTGATCGCCATACGGCGTGTCATGGATGCGCCAAACTATGCCGCCGCAATCTAGACTAGAATGCGGCGGAGGCCCTCGATAATAGCCGCGGCGCGAGGCGTTTCGAAAAGTCTTTCCGTGGAATGTCGGAGTTTTCTGCGCCAGTTCGGCCGCTCCCGGTCGGTGCCGGGAAGGTTGACGGCGACGCTCTCGCCGGCGAGATCGTCGAGCTGCGCCATTGCGAGAATGGAGGGCGCGCGCGCCGCGAACCGGTGCAGCGCCGTGGCGAGCGCGTCATCGAATGGGCGCTCTTCCGTAACGTCCTCCACGAGGCCCTCGGAACGTAGCGCGTCGAGAAGCGCGCGCTTGTCGCTCCTGCGCGCCGCGCGTTCGGCGTTTGCGGCCTCCGGCGCGAGGAGAGCGAGGCTTTCCTTTTCGTCGATATCGGCGCCCCGCCACCAGCCTTCGAGCGTCGGAAGATCATGGGTCGAGACGCAGGCCATCGCCTTTTCGGGATAGTCTCGCGGCGGAATGAACCCCGCGCCCGCGCGCTCGAACCAGACGACGCGATAGCTGAGCACGTTCGAGGCTTCGAGCCTTTCGCGAAATCCCCAGGGCAGGGTGCCGAGATCTTCGCCGACGACCATGCATTTCGCGCGCGCGCTTTCGAGGGCGAGCTGCGCGAGCTGTGCGTCGAGCGGATAGGAAAGATAGGCGCCTGCGCGCGCCTTCTCGCCCTCCGGCGCCAGAAAGAGCCGCGCGAGACCCATGACGTGATCGATGCGCAGCGCCCCGGCGTGCCGCATATTGGCGCGGACGAGGTCGGCGAAATCGGCGCCTCCGTCATTTTCAATGGAGAGCGGATCGAGCGCCGGGAGCCCCCAGCTCTGACCGTCGCGGCTGAAAGGATCGGGCGGCGCGCCGATCGAGAAACCGTCGATGAGCCGCGCCGCCTTGCTCCAGCTTTCGGCCCCGTCCGGCGCCGCGCCGACGGCGAGATCGCGGCAAATGCCGAGCGCAAGACCGCTCTCTCGCGCCGCCCGCGCCGCTTGCGCGAATTGTCGATCCGCGACCCATTGCACGAAGCGATGGAAACGCAGGCGCGGCGCATGTTCATCCGCAAACGTCGCGAGCGCATGCGGGTCGGCGTCGCGCAAAGGCTGCGGCCACTCCCGCCAGTTCTTAGCCACGCGCGTTTCGCCGATCGCTTCGAAAAGCGCGAAGCGCGTCAGCGCCTCGCCGCCCTCGGCGGCAAATTGCGCGAAATCGACGACAGGCGCGGCGTCCGGCCTTTGCTGCGCCAAAGCGTCGAAACGGCCGAAAGCGGTTTCGAGCGCCTGCTGTTTGAGCCCGTGAGTCGCAGGATAATCGACGGCGTCGAGAGCGGAGAGCGCCCGCGCCGTCGCCGCGTCGAAGTCATTCCCGAAAAGATCCGCGAGATCGATATAGAGCGCGTCGAGAAAGCGGCGGTCGGAAGGGTAATAGGGGCTCGCGCGCGAGCGGTCGTTCGGGAACAGGGCGTGCAACGGATTGATCGCGAGGAGCGCGGCGCCCGCCTCTCCGCTCTTTCTCGCGAGAAGCGCGAGCGTCGAAAAATCGCCCATGCCCTGGTCGCCCGCGCGTTTGAGCGAATAAAGTTGCGCGGAAAATCCGAAGCGGCGTCCGTCATCCGGAAGATGACATTGCGCGGGCGCGACGATGAGACGGGAAATCGTATCGTCTCTCTCCCCGCGCAACGCATAGCGCCCGGCCGGAAGCGGCGGCAACCGCGCGCGATAGCCATCATTCTCTCGCCCGTCGACTCCGCGCCATCGCAGCGGAGCGAGCGCCGAAAGCGAGATCGCTTCTTCGCGTCCGCCTTCATGCGTCAGGAAGAGCCGCGTCGGCGCGTCTCCCCTCGTCGCGGCGAGACGCAGATGGCCCGCTTCGTTTTCCCGCGCGATCGCGTATTGAGGCAAGGCGCGGCGGTCTCGGATTTCCGCAAGACGCGAAAGGCTGTCGCGCGCGTCGCCGCGCAGTTGCGCGGGAAGCCCGAGACTCGCGAGAAGCCGCAAAAGCGTGTCGCGCGGAACGTCATGCATACGGCCGTCGACGTCGCTCCATCGCGTCTCGATCCCGGCGGCCTTTGAGAGTTGCGCAAGCAGGGCGTCGTCGGTCGGCGTGGAGCTGCGAGCGGACGCCTGCTTTTCTTCGACAAGGAGCAGGACCGAGCGCGGAGCGACGGCGACGTCCTCGCTCTCGCCCGGCTCCGCGCTGTCGAAGGCTCTGCGCCATGAATAGCCGTCACGCGCGGGCGGCGGCGTCACGTCGAGCGGCGAGGCGCCGCGATGAAAAACGATCAGGCTGCGGTCGCCTTCCGCGTAAAGCGCCGCGACCAACGCATCGGCGTCGGCGCGCCGCCAATCCTCCTCGCACATCGGCGCGCCGGACGCCGTCAGCCATTGCACGTCCGGGATCAGGGCGTCGTCATGCGCGGCGCCGTCGAGAAAGCGATCGTCCCGCAACGATGGATGCGCTTTTCTCAGCGCGAGAAGCGTCGCCGTCGTCCCGATCAGAACGCGGTCGGCCTTGGACCAGTCGAGCCAGCTCGACTCATTGTCTTGCGCATAGGCGTTGTTATTGCCCTTTTGCGTCGCTCCAAGTTCAGCGCCCATGGCGAGCATCGGCGTTCCGCGCGACAGCAGCAGCGTCGCAAGAAGATTGCGTTGGTCGCGCATGCGCGCCGCGTCGATCGCCGGATCGTCGCATGCGCCCTCGGCGCCGTTGCTCCAGGAGAGATTATCGTTCGTTCCGTCGCGATTCTCCTCGCCATTCGCGTCATTATGCTTGCGTGCATAAGAGACGAGGTCGCGCAGCGTGAAGCCGTCATGAGCGACGACGAAATTCACGCTACGCGAGGGGCGGCGGCGCGCGAAAAAATCCTGCGAACCCGCGACGCGCGTCGCAAGCTCCGAGACCCCCGCATGGTCGCCGCGCCAGAAGCGACGCGCGCAATCGCGATAGCGGTCGTTCCACTCGGCGAAGGGCGCGGGGAAACGGCCGAGCTGATAGCCGCCGGGGCCGATGTCCCAAGGCTCGGCGATGAGCTTCAATTCGCGCAGGACCGGGTCCTGCGTCAGCGCGGCGAGGAAAGGCGCGTTGGCGTCGTATCGGGATGGCGAACGGGCGAGCGTCGTCGCAAGGTCGAAGCGGAAGCCGTCGACGCCGCCATAGATCGCCCATATGCGCAGCGCATCCATGGCGAGCCGTACGACCGGCGCGCGGTCGAATGCGAGAATGTTCCCGCAGCCTGCATCATTCACATAGCGCGCGCGATCATCCCTCAGCCGGTAGTAGGTCGCATTATCGAGCCCGCGCATCGAGAGCGTCGGGCCCAATTCGTCGCTCTCTCCCGTATGGTTGAAGACGACGTCTATGATGATCTCGAGGCCCGCCGCGTGAAGCGTTGCGACCGCCTCGCGCAGTTCGCTCCAACCGCCGGGCGCGAGGCGCGGATCGGGCGCCATCATGGCGATGGGATTGTAGCCCCAGTAATTGGAGAGCCCGAGCGGCGGCAGATGGCGCTCGTCGATCCAGGCGGCGCAGGGCAGGAGCTCCAGCGTGGTGACGCCCAGATTTTTCAGATGCGCGATCGAGGCTTCATGAGCGAGGCCGGCGAATGTCCCGCGCAGATTACGCGGAACATCGGGATGCGTCGCGGTGAAACCCTTGACGTGCATCTCATAGATGACGGTCTCGCCCCATGCGTGGCGCGGCCGAGCCGTCGCCGCCGGTCGCGGCCGCGTCATCACGCATTTTGCGAGATGAGGCGCGCTGTCCTGCGTCGCGGTCTCGCCATAGGCGAACATGCTTGCGTGCAAGGACAGTGGACGGTCGAGCGCGAGCGCGTAAGGATCGATGAGAAGCTTCGCGTCGTTGAAACGCTGGCCGTCATGCGGCGCGTTCGGGCCATAGGCGCGAAGGCCGTAAAGCTGGCCTTCCTTCAGCCCTTCGACGCGGCCATGAAAAACGTCGCCGCTTCGCGCCGGGAGACGAAGGCGTCTTGTCTCGACGCCGTCCCCGTCGAAAAGGCAGAGATGAATTTCTTCCGCATGCGCGGAGAAGACGGCGATATTGGCGCCCGTCTCGTCGAGCGTGACGCCGAGAGGTTCGGGGGCGCCGTCGCTAATGCGCATCGGGCGCCAGCCTTCCCCCCTCCCGCCTGCGGGAAAAAGGGGACAAGGCGTCCCACGTCGCTGATCGTCGCCTCAGCCCCGCGCCGCGACCGCCTCGCGATAGAGCGCCGCGTAGCGTTGCGCGGGATGGCGCCAGGAGACGTCGGTTTTCATGCCGTTGATCTGCAACTTGCGCCACGTCTCTTTATCCTTGAAAAAATGCTCTGCCTGACGCAGCGCTCCGGCCAGCGCTTCGGCCGTCGGCGGCGAGAATTGCACGCCCGTCGCCACGCCGGCCTGCGCCGCCATCTCATTCGCGTCGATGATCGTATCCTTCAGGCCGCCGACGCGCGAGACGATCGGCACGGCGCCGTAGCGCAAGGCGTAGAGCTGCGTGAGGCCGCAGGGTTCGAAGCGCGAGGGCGCGAGGAAGGCGTCTGCGCCCGCCTGAATGAGATGCGCCAAATCCTCACTATAGCCGATACGGACCGAAACGCGGCCGGGATAGGCTTCCTGCGCGGCGAGGAAGCCTTCCTCGAGATGTTTGTCGCCGGCGCCGATAAGAGCGAGCTGCACATGGCGCGTCATGAGTGAGGGAAGATTGGCGAGCAGCATGTCATGGCCCTTTTGCCAGGACAGGCGGCTGACGACGCCAAGAAGAAAGGCTTCCGCATCGGGCTCCAATTGGAAGCGTTTCTGCAAGGCGGCGCGGTTTTTCGCGCGCGTCTTCAATTTCGTTACGTCGTAGGTCGCGGGGATACGTTTGTCCGTCGCGGGGTTCCAGACATCCTGATCGACGCCGTTGAGGATGCCGCTCACGACATCGGCCCGCGCGCGCAACAGGCCATCGAGACCCATGCCGAATTCCGGCGTCTCGATTTCCAGCGCATAGCTTGGCGAAACAGTGGTGATGCGGTCGCAAAGCTGCAGGCCGGCTTTCAGAAAGCCGATCGCGCCGTAATATTCCACGCCGTCCATGACGAATGATTCCGGCGGCAGCCGCAAGGCGCGCAGCAATTCCTTCGCATATTGTCCCTGAAAGGCGATGTTGTGGATCGTGACGATCGTCGCCGGGCGAGGCCCGCCGCTGTAATGCAGATAAGCGGGCGCGAGCGCCGCCTGCCAATCATGGGCGTGCAGCGCGTCCGGCGCGAAGCCGGGGATCGCGCCTTGCGCGATTTCGGCGCCCGCCCAGGCGAGCGCCGCGAAGCGGAAGGCGTTGTCCGGATAGTCGACGCCATTTTCGTCGGCGTAAGGACCGCCTTCCCGCGCATAGAGATGCGGCGCGACGAGCGCATAGACGATCGCGCCGTCGAAGCTGCCTTCATGCACCCATGCGGGGCCGCCAAAGAGATCGTCGTAGGAGAGAACCGTCTCGCCATCGCCGAGCGCGTCGAGAACTTCCGGATAGGCGGGAATGAGCGTGCGCGTTTCGACGCCCTCATGCGCGAGCGCCGACGGCAACGCGCCGACGACATCCGCGAGGCCGCCCGTCTTCACAAGCGGGCTCATTTCGGAAGCGACGGCGAGAACGCGCAGGCTCATGAAGTGAGCCTGTCGATCATCGGCTGCGTGATGAGGCAGACGCCCTGTTCGCTGCGGCGGAAGCGCTGCGCGTCGAGCTCCGGGTCTTCCCCGACGACGAGGCCCTGCGGAATGCGCACGCCGCGATCGACGACGACATTGGTGAGCCGCGCCGATCGGCCGACATCCACGTAAGGAAGGACGACTGCGTTTTCGACCGTCGCGTAGGAATTCACGCGCACGCCCGTAAAGAGCAGCGAACGCCGGAGCGTCGAACCGGACACGATGCAGCCGCCGGAGACCAGCGACGACAAAGCCTGTCCGCGCCGGCCGACCTGATCGTGCACGAATTTGGCGGGCGGCGTGATTTCGGCATAGGTCCAGATCGGCCAGTTGCGATCGTAAAGATCAAGCTGCGGCACGAAATCGGTGAGGTCGATATTCGCCGCCCAATAGGCGTCGACGGTTCCCACGTCGCGCCAATAGGCATGCTGCTCGCTCGCCGAACGCACGCAGGAGCGCGAGAAGTGATGCGCGACCGCTTTGCCGTGATTCACGATAAAGGGAATGAGGTCCTTGCCGAAATCATGCGTGGAATTCGGATCGTCGGCGTCGCGGCGCAATTGGTCGTAGAGGAATTTCGCCTCGAAGACATAGATTCCCATGCTGACCAGCGCGCGGTCGGGATGGCCGGGCATGGCGGGCGGATCGGCGGGCTTCTCGATGAAGGAGATGATGCGGTCGTCATGATCGACATGCATCACGCCGAAGCCGGAGGCTTCCGCCCGCGGGACTTCCAGACAGCCGATGGTGACGTCGGCGCCTTGCTCCACATGCTGTTGCAGCATGTGTTCGTAATCCATCTTGTAAATGTGGTCGCCGGCGAGGAGCACGATGTATTTGGGGTCGTAGCTCTCGACGATGTCGAGGTTCTGATAGACCGCGTCGGCCGTGCCGAGATACCAATGGTCTTCGGAGACGCGCTGGCTCGCGGGCAGAATGTCGAAGCTTTCGTTGCGCTCGGTGCGAAAGAAGCTCCAGCCGCGCTGCAAGTGGCGAATGAGGCTGTGCGCCTTGTATTGCGTCGCGACGCAGATGCGGCGAATGCCGGAGTTCAGCGCATTTGAAAGCGCAAAGTCGATGATGCGCGACTTGCCGCCGAAATAGACCGCGGGCTTGGCGCGCCGGTCGGTTAACTCCATCAGCCGGGAGCCTCTGCCGCCGGCGAGAACATAGGCCATGGCGTAGCGCGCGAGCGGCGCATTGTCATAGGCGGCCATTATTCACATCCTGTCCGCAGAAGATGCGATTCGCAGTCATTGTAGACCATCGTTTTCGAATTCGAAGAACAAAGTGGCGAGCGGCGGGACTTGAATCTCCACGCAGGCGGGAAAGCCGGCGAAGCCTTCGGCGCGGGCATGGATCGCGCCGAGATTTCCCTGCCCCGACCCGCCATAGATTTCGGCGTCGGAATTGAGCAGCTCGCGCCAGCGCCCGGCGCGCGGCAGGCCGAGCCGGTAATGAGGCCTCGGCACGGGCGTGAAGTTGGAGACGACGAGGACAGGCCTGGCGCGGTCCGGGCCATAACGCAAAAAGGCGAAGACGGAACTTTCCGCGTCGTCCACCACGATCCACTCGAAACCTTCCGTTTCGCAATCGCGCGCGTAAAGCGCCTCGTGGTCGCGATAGAGACGGTTGAGGTCGCGCAGGAAATCGCGCAGGCCGCGATGGAAAGCCTGATCCAGCAGGCGCCAATCGAGTTCCCGCGCGTAATTCCATTCGCTTGTCTGGCCGAACTCCTGCCCCATGAAAAGCAGCTTCTTGCCGGGATGCCCCCACATGAAGCCGTAATAGGCGCGCGCGCCGGCGAAGCGTCGCCATTCGTCGCCGGGCATTTTCGATATGATCGAGCCTTTGCCGTGCACGACTTCGTCATGCGAGAGCGGCAGCACGAAATTTTCGGCGAAGGCGTAGAGAAGGCCGAAAGTCAGCTCGTTGTGGCGCCATTTGCGATAGACGGGATCGGACGACATGTAGCGCAGCGTGTCGTTCATCCAGCCCATATTCCATTTGAAGCCGAAGCCGAGTCCGCCCGCATGGGTCGGTCGCGTCACGCCGGCCCAGGAGGTCGATTCCTCCGCGATCGTCACGACGCCGGGGAAGAGTCCGTAAACAAGTTCGTTGAATCTTTGAAGGAAGCGCACGGCGTCGCGATTGTCGTTGGAGCCGTCGGGGTTGGGCGCCCATTCGCCTTCCTTGCGCGAATAATCGAGATAGAGCATGGAAGCGACAGCGTCGACGCGCAGCCCGTCAATGTGAAAGCGGTCGAGCCAATAAAGGGCGCTGGCGATGAGGAAGTTCGAAACCTCGCGCCGGCCGTAATCATAGATCGCCGTGTTCCAGTCGGGATGGAAGCCGCGGCGCGGATCGGGATGTTCATAGAGCGGGCCGCCGTCGAACCGCGCCAGGCCGTGTTCGTCAGTTGGGAAATGCGCCGGAACCCAGTCGAGAATCACGCCCAGGCCCGCCTGATGGGCGCGGTCGATAAAGCGCTTGAAGCCTTGCGCGTCGCCATGTCTGCGCGTCGGAGCGAAGAGGCCGATGGGCTGGTAGCCCCATGAAGCGTCGAGCGGATGCTCGTTGACGGGCAGAAGTTCGATATGGGTGAAGCCGAGATCGGCGACGTAAGGCACGAGCTGGTCGGCGAGCTCGTCATAGGTGAGAAAGCGCCAGCCCTCCGCCTTGCGCCAGGAGGGCAGGTGAACTTCGTAAATCGACATGGGCGCGCGGCGCGGATCGAATTTGACGCGCTCCCGCATGTGAACGCTGTCGCCCCATTTAAAGGGCGCGTCCGATGCGACCACCGAAGCCGTGCTGGGACGCAATTCCGCTTCGAAGCCCAACGGGTCGGCCTTCAGCGGCAGGAGGTTTCCGCGGCGGCCGATCACCTCGAATTTGTATACCGCGCCAGCGCCGACGCCGGGAATGAAGATTTCCCAGACGCCGCTGTCGACGCGCTTGCGCATTTGCGCGCGGCGGCCGTCCCATTCATTGAAGTCGCCGACGACGGAGACGCGGCGGGCGTTGGGCGCCCAGACCGCGAAATTCACGCCCTCGACGCCCTCATGCGTCACGATATGGGCGCCGAGCCTTTCATAGAGTTTCTGATGCGCGCCCTCGACGAGGAGATGATCGTCCATCGCGCCGAGAAAGGGCGGGAAGGCGTAAGGATCGGCGAAGCGCCATCGCGCCGCGCCATTCGTCGCCGCGAGACGATAGGGCGCACGGCCTTCGAGCGGCGTCAATCCTTCGAAAAAGCCCTCGGCGCGCACGCGCTGGAGCGACGCGATCCGCTCGCCCCCGGGCGTCTCCGCGACCACCGTTTCGGCGCCCGGCGCGAAAGCTCGGATCACGATTCCCTGCGGCGTTTCGTGCGGGCCGAGCACGGAGAACGGATCGCCATGACGGGCCGCGACGATCGCCGCGATTTCGTCCGGATGGGCCCGCCAATTCGGTATGGTCATAAAGAGCCGATGGTCCGTGTCTTTAAAGGCGCGGGGAGGGCGCCATTCGCCGAAGCAAGGGCGACGCCGCATCGCCTTGCGCGTGATGATGGCCTGTCCGGACCCTTCCGAAAAGCCCTTCCTTGCGGCCACATCGCCGCATCTCCCCAAAAGTCGCGCCCTTGGTTGACAAGCCCCCGCGTCTTTCGGCTAAACTCCGGATCAGGCGATGGGGTTCGCCTTGTAACCGCCCTCAGGGCCGATGACTCCTGCATGCGACTACGCGACCGGAGTCCGTCTTGCCAAAGCTGTTTTCCGAAAATAAGCGGCGCCTTCGCGAATCGGGGGACGTGGCGGCGACCGAACGATTGACCGGCTGGCGCTTCCTCCTGCTCCAGGCCGCGCTCGCCCTCGCCAACGTCATCGCCCTCTCCAACGTGCCCGGCTACACCGTGCTCGTGCCCTATGCGGCCGGGAGTCTGCAGGGCGTCAATCCGAGCTTCGGCACCTGGGGCACGACCGACCATATGATGGGCATCGTGCTCGGCCTGCCTTTCGCGCGCTGGCTCTCCGGGCGCTATGGCGAGCGGCGGGTCTATGTCGCCGCCTTCATATTCTACGCGTTCTTTTCGCTCGCCTGCGCCTGGAGCCAGACGATCTGGTTCTTCGTGCCGATGCGGTTCCTGCTCGGCCTTGCCGGCGGCGTCATCCTGCCGCTCGGCCAGGCGCTGGCGCTGAGCGAAATAGACGAAAAACGCCGCAGCTTCGGCGTCGCCTGGTGGGCGGTGCTCAGCATGGCGCCTTTCACGCTCGGCGTATTCATGGGCGGCTTCTGGGCCGAATATGTCGATTGGCGGATGCTGTTCTATTCAAACATCATCCTCGGACTGCCCATCGCCGGGGTCGTCGCCGCGCTGCTTTACGGGCGGCCCTTCAAGCGACGCGTCACGCGATTCGACACGGTCGGCTTTGTCCTGATCTCGGTCACGCTGGTCGGCGTGCAGACGATCCTCAATCAGGGCAATGATTTCGACTGGTTCGGCTCGCCTGTTCTGACCTTCGTTCTCGTCGTGGTGCTGATCGCTTTCCCCGCTTTCGTGATCTGGGAACTGGGCGAGCGCCACCCGGTGCTGGACATCCGCCTCTTCCGCCACCGCAATTACGCGGTCGCGACCTTCTGCTCGCTCCTCGGCTTTCTGGTCATACAGGGAACGTTGTCGGTCTTCATCGGGCAATTGCAGACCCTGCTCGGCTATACCTCTTCTCTTGCCGGCGTCGTCTATCTCATAATGGCCATTCTCGCGGCGCCGCTTGTCTCCATCGTGCATCTGCTCGTGAAGCAGATGGATCTGCGCTATTTCGCGAGCCTGAATTTCATCGGCTTCGCCGTCACGCTCGCCTGGCTGGGCCAATATGACAAGCTCGCGTCCTTCGACGCGATCACGACGCCGATGCTGTTCTTCGGCTTCTTTCTCGGGACATTCTTCGCGCCGCCTGCGGCCATCGCGGTTCAGGGTCTCGCCGGCCAGCAGCTCATCCGCGCGGCGGAGGAGCTCGCAATGCTGCGCACGGCCTTCGGCGCCTATGGCATCACCTGGCAGGCCGTGGTGCAGTTTCGTCGCACGCCCGTGCATCAGCTCGACATGGCGGATCATTTCGGCGGGAGGTCCTATCCGTCTCTCGACGTGATGGGGCAGCTCTCCAGCAAGCTGCAGGATCTCGGCATGAGCGAAAGCGTCGCGCGCGCGCAGATGGCGCGGCTGATGCGTCAGCAGGCCATGTTGCTGGGCCTCGACGACGCTTTCTATTTTGGGGCCGGGGTCTTCGTCCTGCTCGCAATCGTGGTGTGGTTCGCAAAGCCGGCGCCGCCGAAAAAGCCGGAGCCGAAGCCGACGCTCGTGGAGCTCGAGGCCGAAGAGCTGATGGAGCAGCCTTGATGCCTTTCGTCGAATAGCGAGCGTGTGAAGCCGCTTCGCGCCTCCCAGTGGGGGGCGCGAGCCCGTCAGGAACGCACGTCGCTCGTCTCCAGCGCCTTCTCGACCTCGCTCGCATGGGCCTGCGGCGTCTCCTGCTCGTCTTTCGGCAGAAGATGGCGCGGCAGGAAATATTTGTTGGCGATCAGCGTCGGGATCACCGCCGTGCCGATGATCGCGGCGACGAGCGTCGAATATTGCGACTGGTCGATAATGCCGTTGGAAAGGCCGAAAAGCGCGGCGATCGTGCCGAAGGTCAGGCCAGACGCCATCAGCAGGGTCGTATACGCCGCGTCTTTGTGCGGGGAGTCGAAGCTGCGCGCGACGGGATAGACGCTTGCGACCTTGCTCGCAATTTCAGCGAGGAGAAAGACGATGACCCCGAGCGGCGCGGCGAGCACCGCCGGCAGCGAGACGAAATAGCCCGCGCGGATAAAGTAGAAGGGCGTGAGCAGGCCAATCGTGATGGTGCGCAGACGGCGGATGAGCGCGGCGTCGCGCCCGACGCTTCCGGCGAGCGCCATGCCGATGAGATAAGCGGGCAGAACCGCCTCGCTCCCCGCCCAGGTCGCAAGAGCCCCGAGGCCCAGCAGAGAAAACAGCAGGAACTTCGCTTCGAATTCCGAAGGACGGCCGCCAAAGCGCGCGAAGGCGAGCGGCGTGATTTTGGGAAGATAGACGAAGGCCGCGCCGAGCGCGGCGGCGAAGAGCAGCGTTTTCCATGTGAAGGGCGCGAAGACGAGGCCGAGCGTCACCACCGTGCCGAGATCGGTGATGAAGCAGGCGGCGAGAATCGTCTTGCCATATTCCGTGCGGTTGAAGCCATATTCCATCATCACCGTGTAAACGACGGCGACGGAGGTCGCTGCGAGCGCGATGCCGGCGAGCAGCGCCGGGGAAGATTCCCAGCCCAGCAGATAATGAGCCGCCGCCCAGCAGACGACGGAAGGAAGGAGGAAGCTGGCGCTGCCGATCGCGGCGGCTTCCTTCCATTTGCGTTGGAAGACGTTCGGATCGAGTTCGGCGCCCGCGAGGAAAGTGAGGAGAATGGCCCCGATTCCCGCAAGGGTTTTCACCCAGGGCGCCTGAACGTCGAAAATCCAGGCGTAGCCCACAAGGCCGAGCGCGGCTTGCGCGACGAGGCCGACAAGGATCTCGACGAGCGCCGTCGAGAGGCGATAGCGATTGGCGAGAAAGCTGGCGACGAGCGCGAGGCCGAAGACCAGCGCCGTTTGCGCCCAGATCGAGGTCATTGTCCGGCCCTCCGCGCGAAGGCTGCCCGGAGCCGGCAGGCCGCCCGCCCGGTTGCAAATGCGCGAGACGCCAGCCTCAACGTCGTTTTTTCAAAGGAAAAGGTAATCATGCAGACTCCCGCCGTGCAGAGACACAAGCAGGAGTCATCAGCCCCAAGGGCGGTTACATGGCGAACCCCATCGCCATCCACATCTAAGCAAGCGGAAACGACGCCTGTCAATGGCCGTCGCAAGGCCCGTTCGGAATTGACGACGTGACGGGCGGGGACTCTCCCCGCCCACGGCGCGCTCGCGAACGACAAGTTTCGGCGATTATTTCACCCCGAGCAGTTCGACGTCGAAGATCAGCGTCGAATTCGCCGGGATCGGCCCCATATTGCGCGCGCCATAGCCCAGATCCGGCGGAATGATCAGCGTGCGCTTGCCGCCGACCTTCATGGTCTCGACGCCTTCGTCCCAGCCCTTGATCACCTGGCCCATGCCGAGCGGGAATTCGAAGGGCTCGCCGCGGTCCTTGGAACTGTCGAACTTCTTGCCCTTGGCCCCGTTCACATAGAGCCAGCCGGTGTAATGGACCTTGACCGTCTGGCCGACCTTCGGCGACTCGCCCGCGCCGGTCTTTACGTCGGTATATTTCAGGCCGCTTGCCGTCAGCGTCGTCTCGCCCGTCTCGGCGCGCAGAGGCGCGGGAGCGAGCGCGACGCCCGCCGAAACGGCGAGAATCGCGGCGAAAAGCGTCTTCGAGATGTTGCGCATGCCGTTTCCTCCGATGGATTTTTATCGTTCAGGCCAGAATGCCGTTGTCGCGGGCGAGCTGCAGCAGGTCCTTTTGCGGGCGCGCGCCGACATGCGAGATGATCTCCGCCGCGGCGAGCGCGCCGAGGGCGGCGCTCTTTTCATGCGGCAGACCCTTGGTGTAGCCGGTCAGGAAGCCCGCGGCGAAGAGGTCGCCGGCGCCGGTCGTGTCGACGACCGCCTCCACCGGAAAGGCGGGGGCGGAAATCAGCGCCTCGCCGTTCGCGACGATGCAACCCTTCTCCGAACGCGTCACGACGCCGAGAAGGTTCTTCTCCGCGCGCAGCGCCGCGACGGCCGTATCCCAGTCGGCGGTCTCATAGAGCGCGTGCAGTTCGCTCTCATTGGCGAACAGGATGTCGACGACGCCGTCGCGGATCAGCGATAGAAATTCGGCGCGATAGCGGCCGACGCAGAAGCTGTCGGAGAGGGTCAGAGCGACCTTGCGGCCGTTGGCGTGGGCGACCTTGGCGGCGCGCAGAAAGGCCTGCTTGGCGCCCGGCGGGTCCCACAGATAGCCTTCCATATAGAGAACCTTGGACGCTGCGACCTGCTCCTCGTCTATGTCGTCGGGCCGCAGCGCCTGGCAGGCGCCGAGAAACGTGTTCATCGTGCGCTGGCCGTCGGGCGTGACGAAGATCAGGCAGCGCGCTGTGGCGGCGCCGTCATCGGCGGCGGGCGTGTTGAAGACGACGCCGGCCTTGCGAATATCATGCGTGAATTCCCGTCCGCCCCCGTCGTCTTTCACCTTGCCGACGAAACCGGCCTTGGCGCCGAGTCCGGCGACGCCCGCCATTGTGTTGGCGGCCGAGCCGCCGGAGATGACCGTGGTCGGCCCCATCAGCTCGTAGAGCTCGTCGGCGCGCGCCTCGTCCACGAGCGCCATGGAGCCTTTGACGAGGGCGGCGGCGACGAGGACGTCGTCCTCGGCGCGGGAAATCGTGTCGACGATGGCGTTGCCAATGCCGAGAACATCGAGAGAAGTCATGAAGCGATCCGGGGCTTGCGCAAGGCGCGAAAAGCAAAACCGGCCGGGCCCCGAGGGCTCGGCCGGCTCGCTGTTTAACATCGCCGGGCGAGCGCGCCTAGATCAGTCGATCATGTAGCGGAAGCCCATGCGAACGGATTGCTGGATCAAATTCGTCGTGATCGGCTGGTTGTAGCGATTGATGCCGCTGATCGAGCCGAGATTGGCCCAGCGATAGCCGACGTCGATCTTCCAGTGATTGTCGATGTCGTAGGAGACGCCGCCCATGAAGGCGTAGGCCAGCCGCAGGGACGTGCTTTCATATTTCGTGTCCCAATTGGCCATGTAGGTCGCGCCGTTGCGCGGATCCGTATAGGTGACGCCCGCATAGGGCACGCCATTATACATGTACCAGTTGTTGGCGGCGCGTTGGTAGAGGACGTTGACGCCGACGCCGGCGCCGACATAGGGCGTGATGCCCCACCAATTGCCGAGGTCAAGATAGGCGTTGGCCATATTGAGCATGGATTCGGTGCGGTTGCGAATCCAGGGCGAACAGGCCGAAGGGATGCTGCTGACGCCGGTGGGCTGTGTGGCGTCCAAGTAGAGGCCGATCTCGCAGGGCAGGATGATGTCGGTTCGCACGCCGCTCTTCGCGTAGAGGTTCAGATATTCGACGGTGACGTCGCCACGCAGCCAGTTGTTGAACTTGTAACCGCCGCCGAGGCCGATCGACCAGTTGTTTGGGAACCTGTTCGCGAGCGCGACGCCGTTGAGGTCCGTCGGATGAGTCTCCGCAATGCCGAAATCGCCGCGCAGATACCAGTTGGAGCCCCATTCGACCGGGCCTTCCTCGACCGGTGGCGGTTCGATGGCGGGGAAGTCCGCTGCTTGCGTCGCGGGCGCGAAGAGCGCGCCAAAGAGCGCTGTGACGATCGTCGCGCGAGCGCGCAAATTGAAGCGAACCATTGCATTCTTCCTTGGCTCTGGCGCCGGCCGGGCGCGAAGGCGCGGCGCGGGAATGAAGGAAGAATGAGGGATTATACTTAATGCGCGCTTAATCTGCCGGCATGGTTTCCGTTTTCTTTCAAATGCGCGCTGGGAAAAGCAGTGTTCGGGCGAAGGCGATTGCGGCGCAAAAGGAAAAGGCGCCCGTCGCGGAGGCGGGCGCCTTTGCAGTTTTCGTCAATCGGCGGGCCGGTTTCTAGAATTTGATGGCCGAGAGCACCACTTCGATCGCAAGGACGTAAAGCGCCGACGTCACGAAGGCCGGAATCGGCCGCAGCGACACATGCCGCAGCAGAAAGGCGTACATGAAGGCGAGCCAGACGATGATCGGAAAGAGCAGGAAGCGGGCGAGGCGATCGGTCGGCAGGGGCGGCGGCAGAGCGATTCCGACAATGATGTGCAGGACGATATAGGCCAGCGCGCCGGCGGCGCCCATGATCGCCATCGCCGAGAGCGTTTTGACGAATTTCTGCTCCTGCTTCAGGAAGCGCAGCAGATAGAAGGTCGCGGCGTAGAGCACGGCTGCGCTGGCGACGCCGTAGAAAATGCTGACAGGCAGCGATTTGTTGAACCATTGCGCGCCCGCCTGGAGCACGACATAGGCGCCGAGCGCCCCTTTCATCAGCTCCTGCGATTCGGGAAGCGAGAGCTGCGACGCCTCCAGATTCAGCATCTTGAGCAAAGTCTTGGGCGTCTCGTCGGTGACGAATGGAATATTGAGCGCCATGAACGTTCGATCCCCCTTCGGCGGCGCCTTTAGCCGGGCCGCGTTATAAGCGAAAAGCCGCGCTTCCTCGGGGATATGCCAGCGCCCCAGGCCGCGCGACCGATTGCCGCTTCTCTAGCATGCTTGGCGCGTCCCGGAAACAAGCGGCTGCGCGGCCGGTTTGCCGCCGCGCGGGGGGGGGGGGGGGTCACGGCAGGCGCGTCAGCCAATCCTCGCGGGCCACGACCTCGACGATTCGCCGCGCGGCCTGCGCCCATGAGACGCCGAGCGCGCAGGACGGGTCGACGGCCGCTTCGTCCTGCAGGAACGAGCGGATCGCTTCGGCGAGCGCCCCGGCGTCATTGACCCGGAAATAGATCGCGCCGTCGCGGCCGACCTCGCGGAAGACCGGCAGGTCGCTGCAAATCGCCGGGCGCGCGCGCATCGCCGCCTCGACGATGGGAAGCCCGAATCCTTCCGCATAAGAGGGCAGGATCAGCGCCCGCGCGGCGTCGTAGAGATAGGAAAGCTCCCCATCCTCCACATCGTCGAACCAGAAGAGCCGCGCCCCGAATTGCGGATGGGCGCGGATCGCGGCGACGAGCGCCTCTTCGAACCAGCCGCGCCGCCCGACGATGACGAAGCGCGCATCGCTTCCCGCCGCCCAGAGCGTGTCGAAAGCGTCGAGCGCGACGCGATGGCCCTTGCGCGGTTCGATCGTCCCGACCATCAGAAAGACGGGCGCGCCGCCCGCGACCGCCGCCGCGATTTTCCCGCGCGGCGTTTGCGTCGCGGGCACGGCGAGATCGGCGCCGCACTGGAACCAGCCGATCTTCAGCCCCGGCCGATGCGGCAGGCCGCTCGCGGCGACGTAATCGGCAAGCTCCTCCGCCACGGTGCGGGAAATCGCCAGAAAGGCGTCGCTTTCGAGCAGCGCCTTGCGCAGCCAGGCGCGATAGCGCGGCACGGTGACTTCATGGCAGGCGTGCGGATAGAGCTCCGGAATGAGATCGAATATGCAGGTGAGGATCTCGCCGCCTTCCGCGCGAATGCGGGCGAAGACCGGCGCCAGCTCTTCAAAGGCGTTCCAGCTGTCGGAGAGCATCAGGAAACGGTCGCCCGGCTCAATGGCGACTTTGGCGTCCGGACCGCCTGGCGCCCCGCCGAGCGCGGCGACGAAGGCGTTCGCGGCGTAGAGCTCGCCTTGCTCGCAACGCACGGCCAGGACCGGGAGGTCAAGGGTGCCGCCCGCATGACAGGCGCGCGCCACCTCTTTCACGACGCGCTGTATGCCCGTGCCGGCGTCGCGCTTCGCCGTGCCCGTCACGTCGATGAGCAGGCGTTTCGCCGGCAGCGGCGAGACCGCTCGATGGGCCGGCTCGCTCGCGGCGGGGGACGCGGTCTCCGCCGCAAGCGGCCGGAATCGCGCCGCGACCGCCGCGCCGGCGTCTGCAAGGCGCTGCTCGAAAGGCCTCAGAAAATTGTAGATCCGGCCCGAGACGGAATAGATCAGCCGGTATCGCTCATGGGTCAGATGCAAAAGCTCGGCGCGCAGATGATCGAGCTGGAATTCGAGCAGACGGATGCGTTCGGCATCCTTCGACGACGCGTCGTCGTCGTTCATGCCTGGCCGCTCGCGACTGCCGCGCGCCATTCGTCGAGCAGCGCGCCGAGCATGTCCCTCGCGGAAAAACGCGGCCTCCACCCGGTCGCCTTGCGCAGCTTCGTCGCGTCGCAGGCGACGCTGGCGATGTCCGTCCCGGAAGGGCGCAGCAATTTCGGATCGACCTCGACCTCGAAGGGAACGCGCGCGAGCGCCCGCATCTCCTCGAGGAGCGAGGCGATCGTGCGGGCCTCGCCCGAGCCAATATTGAAGATTGAAACGCGCTCGGGCAGGTCGCGCGCCCGGGCGATCAGCCGCATATAGGCGTCGACCACGTCGCGCACGTCGAGAAAGTCGCGCGCCTTGGAAAGGTCGCCGACCTTCATGCGCGGCTCCGCTTCGCCCGCCTCGATCGCGGCGATCTGAGCGGCGAAGGAGGCGAGAACGAAATTGCGGCTTCTCTGGCCGGGGCCGGAATGATTGACCGGCCGCGCCACGATCAGCCGCGCCTCCTCGCCGATCACGTCGCCGAGCGCGCTTTCGGCCGCGACCTTGGAACGGCTGTAGACGTCCATCGGCCTGACCGCCGCCTCCTCGGTGAGCGCGCCGTCGCGAAAACTCGCGCCATAGGCGGCGGCGGTGGAGGAGAAGAGGACGACGGCCTGCGGCGCATGGCGGGCGAGGGCGGCGCCGAGCGAAAAGGCGCCGTGGAAATTGACGCGCCACGTCGTTTCCGCCGCCTTGGCGGCCTGGCCGATCGAGGCCTGGCCGGCGAGATGCACGACGAGATCGGGCCGCAATTCGGCGACGATCCTCTCGATTGCGACCTCATCCAGAAGGTCGCCGGCGACGGGCGTAAAGGCCGGGTTTGCGCCTGTTTCCCCGGGCCGCAGCAGGATGGCGCGTCGAGCGTCCGGATAGGCGGCCGCGAGCGCCGCCGCGACATGAGAGCCCACAAAGCCCGCGCCGCCCGTCAGGAAGATCCGCTCATAGGCCGCCATCGTCGCGCCTTTTCGCGTTTAGATCAGGGCTCGCGCCGCAGGCGCGCGAGGTCGGCGTCGACCATCTCGCGGATCATATGGTCGAGATCGATCTCCGGCTCCCATCCGAGCGCCTTGCGCGCCTTGCTGGAGTCGCCGAGCAGCACGTCGACTTCCGCGGGACGATAGAAAGCGGGGTCGATCACGAGATATTTCTCCATGTCGAGGCCGGCATGGTCGAAGGCGATCCGGCACATGTCCCGCACCGTTGTGGTGACGCCGGTCGCGACGACATAGTCGTCCGCCTTTTCCTGCTGAAGCATCAGCCACATGGCGCGGACATAATCCCTGGCGTGGCCCCAGTCGCGCTTGGCGTCGATATTTCCGAGGCGCAGCTCATTCGCCTTGCCGAGCTTGATCGCCGCAACCCCATGCGTGACCTTGCGGGTGACGAATTCGATCCCGCGCAGGGGGCTCTCATGGTTGAAGAGAATGCCCGATGAGGCGTGCATTCCGAAACTTTCGCGGTAATTGACCGTGATCCAGTGACCATAGAGCTTGGCGACGGCGTAAGGCGAACGCGGATAAAAGGGCGTCTTCTCGCCCTGCATCGGCTCCTGGATGAGGCCGTACATCTCCGACGACGACGCCTGATAGAAGCGCGCATCCGGCGCGCCGAGCCGCATGGCCTCCAGCATATTGGCGACGCCGACGGCCGTGACATTGGCGGTCAGAATGGGCTGGCGCCAGGATGAGGCGACGAAGGACTGGGCCGCGAGATTGTAGATTTCGCCCGGCTTGACCTCGTTGACCGTGCGCAGCAGGCTGGAGAGATCGGCGAGATCCGCGTCATGGAGATGCACCTTGCCGCCAATGCCGAGCCAGCGGAGGCGATGATCCTCCACCCCGCGATGCGAGGAGCGGCGGATGACGCCGTGGACCTCATAGCCTTTTTCCAGCAGCAGTTGCGAAAGGTAGGCGCCGTCCTGCCCCGTGACGCCCGTCACCAGCGCGCGCTTCGTCATCATGCGATCCTATCGAGGTTTCCGGCCACAGGGCTTAAAGAATCGACGCTCGTGAGGCAAGTCGGGGCCGAAACGGCCACGCCCGGGCGCGAAAACGCCGCCGGAAGCGTTTGCCCGGCGGCGAAACCCTTTTCTTACCGCGAAAAGGCTCAGGCCTTCTTGGACTCGTCCTTTACGGGGGCCGGCAGCTTGCCCTCGGGCGTCGCCTTGTCGATCGCGACCGGCAGATATTCGGCGAACAGGTCGCGAGCCTTGCTCACATCGATGCCGGCCGCGTCGGCCAGCTTCTTGATTTTCTCGATGCCGAGAGCCTGACCGACTTCGATGGCGCTGATCGCCTGATTCTGACCCGTGGAAACCCAGGATTCGACCTGCTTCTTATAACCGCCGGTCTCGAATTTCTTCACCACCGCGTCGAGGCCGCCTTCTTTTTCCACATAGCCCTTGATGAGGGTGAGCGCTTCCGCGCCAATGGCGCCGCCAACGATTGCCTTCAGCCAGCTCATGCAGAAACCTCCTATGAAACTCGGGCGGCGCTGCGCCGCGCGCGCCTGACAGATAGGCGCGCAAATGCGCGGTTACAATGACGGCCGTTGAAGTTTGTCGGCGGCGCGGCGAACGCAGCCGGGAATAATGCGATTAAAGCAATGGATCGCCGGCCTTTTCGCGCCAGCGCAAAATCCCGTTCCAGATGTCGTCCGCCGTTTCGGCGTACCAGAACAGGCCCCGGTCCTCCGGTGTGATGACTCCCTCCTCGACCAGAAAATCCGGATCGAAAACCCGCCGCCAATAGGCTTCGCCGACAAGGACGATCGGCATGGGCTTGGTGACGCGGGTTTGCGCGAGCGTCAGCGTCTCGAACAGTTCGTCCAATGTTCCGTAACCGCCCGGAAAGGCGACCAGCGCCTGCGCGCGCAGCATGAAATGCAGCTTGCGCATCGCGAAATAGTGGAAGCGGAAACAAAGCTCGGGGGTGACGTAGGGATTGGGGAACTGTTCGCGCCGCAGCGAGATATTGAGGCCGACATTGGGCGCGCCGGCGTCGAAAGCTCCGCGATTGGCCGCCTCCATGATCCCGGGGCCGCCCCCCGTCACAATGGCGAGACGCCCGCCCTCGCGCCGCATGCCCGCCTCTCCGACGATCCGGCCGAGATCGCGCGCGATCTGATAGTAAGGCGCCTTCTGCGCGACGCGTTCGGCGATCCGCAGCCGACGGGCGGCCTCGGCGTCGTCCGGGCGGACGCGCGCGGCGTCCCGCGCCTCGGCCAATCTCGCCGCCGCCGTTGCGGGTTCGACGATGCGCGTCGAACCGAAGACCACGACGCCGCCCGTGATCCCGTGCCGGCGCAACAGCAGCTCGGCCTTCAGATAGTCGAGCTCGAGCCGCGGGCCGCGCGCGTCGTCGGAATCGAGGAACGCGAAGTCCGAATCGGCCTCGCGATAGGCGGGGCTGGACAGCAGCGCGGCGACGCGTTGCGCGGCCTCGGGGTCCTCATGGGCGGGTTTCGGTCGCTCTTCGGGCAGAGGCTCCGCCCTGAGCACGGGGTTCGGCGGGTTCGGCTCCCGGCTCGCGCCTTCCTCCTCGCGGCTCATGAAAAGCGCCTTTCTTTATTTCCGCCTCGCCGAAGGGTATAGACGGCCCCGACGCCGCTAATGGCATTGACAAGAGGACTTAAGGGCGAAGGACGATGGCCGGGCATAGTCAGTTCAAGAATATTATGCACAAGAAGGGCAAGCAGGACGCGATCCGCTCCAAGCTCTTCTCCAAGCTCGCCCGCGAAATCACCGTCGCCGCCAAGGCGGGCCTTCCCGACCCCAACATGAACGCCCGGCTGCGCGCCGCGATTCTCGCCGCCAAGGCCGAGAACATGCCGAAAGACAATATAGACCGCGCGATCAAGAAGGCCGCGGGCGCCGATTCGGAGAATTACGACGAGGTGCGCTACGAGGGCTACGCGCCGGGCGGCGTCGCCGTCATCATCGAGGCGCTGACCGACAATCGCAATCGTACGGCGGGCGAGGTGCGGTCCTATTTCACCAAGGCGGGCGGGGCGCTCGCCGAGACGGGCGCCGTTTCCTTCATGTTCGACCGGGTCGGCTTCATCGAATTCGACAAGAAGGTCGCGTCCGAGGACGCGATGATGGAGGCCGCGATCGAGGCGGGCGCCGACGACGTATCCTCGACCGATGAGAGCCACGAAATCATCACATCGCTCGAGACCCTGCGCGACGTGGCCAAGGCGCTGGAAGAGAAGCTCGGCGAGCCGAAAAAGGCGGCGCTCGTCTGGCGGCCGCAGAACACGATCAAGGTCGACGATGAGGCGGGCGAGAAAATCGTCAAGCTCGTGGGTGCGCTCGAGGATAATGACGACGTGCAGAACGTCTACGCCAACTTCGAGATTTCCGACGCGCTGATGGCGAAGCTCGCGGGTTGACAACGACTGTCTTGCGAGGCTGATCCCAATACCTCCCCTTTACGGGGAGGTCGGCGGTCGAAGACCGCCGGGTGGGGTTCGCGCAGCGACGACCATGGTGGGGGCTATACCCCACCCGGCCCAGCTTCGCTGGTCCACCCTCCCCGTAAAGGGGAGGGATGAGCTCACGCCCGGCGGTGTGAATGAACGCAGCGCGTCCTGAGCGAACCCGATGCACGTAAAACGCCGCTATCATCACGGTTCGCTCAAGCAGGCGCTGGTCGACGCGGGAATCGAAATTCTGGCTGAGGGCGGCCCTTCGGCCCTCACTTTGACCGAGGCCGCCCGCCGCGCCGGCGTCACCGCGGCCGCCCCCTACCGGCATTTCTCCGGACGCGACGCGTTGCTGGCCGAGATCGCGCGGCAGGGTTTTGAAACATTCGGCGCTCGGATAGAGACGGCCTGGGACGAGGGCCGGCCCGAGGCCAAGGCCGCCATGGGCGCGATGTGCGCCGCTTATCTCAAATTCGCCCGCGAGGAGCCGGGCCTCTACGCCGCCATGTTCGGCCAGGCCGCCACTCTTGCCGATCCAGGCGCTGGCGGCGCGGCCGACCATGCGCTGGAAATTCTGTGGCGCGCCGTGGTCGCCTGGCTGCAACAGGCGGGCGCGCCAGCCCAGGGCGCGCGGCATGTGGCGCTGCAGATATGGGCGCTCGCCCATGGCGTCGCGATGTTGACGATCTCCGGCCATTTCGACCCCGCGAAAACAGCCGATCCGGCGATGGTGCTGGAAGGGGCCGTGCAGGGAGTGATGGCGGCGGCTGTGGAGAAGGCGGCGGCGCAGCCCCGGCGCGATCCGACCGGCGCCTCTCATTCCTGATGTTAGGTCCGCGGCGTTTTACGCAGAGCCGCGTCTCGGACGTCGACGAGCCAGTTTCTGGCCGCAACCTCGAAAGTCATCCAATCCTTCCCGGTCTCGGCATGGAGGGGCGCGGCGACCTCATTCGCGGCGGCGTCCGTTGCGCAAAGCGTTCCGTGCGTATGACCGGCGATGAATTCTTCCCGAATAATGTCGATCGCGGCGTCGACATCCAGGGGCAGCGCCCGGCTCCTATTGTCCTCCCGGACGTAGACCGCCGTAACGTCGCTTTCGATCGGGCGTCCGAGCAGCTTCGCAAGCGCGGCGCGCGCGCCCGCGAGGACGCCTTGCGGAAAGACGGCGTCGCCGCTCGTCTCCGACTTCTCGGCGAAGGCCGCGACGTCCCGAATGGCCGCTTCGCATTCGTCCAGCAAATCCGCCGCCTTTATCGGGTCGTCGCAATATTCCCAACCATGATCGCCCGGCGACAGCGAACTCGCCTTCCACTGATGCGTCCGAAGCCTGCTGCTGAGTTTCATTTTGCGCCGCGCGCTCGTTTCTCGATGAAGGATCTTTTTCCGGGCGGGACAAATCCCGGCTGCAAAAGCCCGCCCGGGCGGAGCTGGCGCCTTGCATGAACCGGCCGCTCGGCCGGTTTCGCCGGGCGTTACATTTTCCGTTCAGCCGCGCTTGCGACCTGTTTGCACTCGGCGGAGATTTTCACGTTGGAGCCGTAGCGCGTCGTTATCGGCGTATTGGCCGCCAGCGCGAGCTCCTTTGTGGTTTTGCACGCCTCCATATTGGCGGCGTCCAGAGTCTCTGTGTCGATGACATGATCGCCCATCAAATAGGCGATGACCAGCATCGTCTTCACAAGCCATTCTCCCTCAAGATCGCTCAGCGGGTTGGCGGAGCTCAATCATATCTACATCAGGATGCAGGCGATATTGCGCTGCGGAATCTCTGCTTCGTTTCCGAATCTTTTTCTGGCGAAACAATGAGCTGATCGTATTCTGCGGCCAGCGAGGCCGCGCTTTCGGCGGAACGGCTCCGCGCGCCCCCTAATTGTTGCGGGGCGTCCGCCAAGGGAGCCCTGCCATGCTTACGCTCTATTACCACCCCGGCGCCTGCTCGCTCGCCGCTCATATCGCGCTCGAATGGATCGGCGCGCCTTACGCGACCAGGGAAGTCGAATTTGGCGACAAGGATTATCTGAAGGTCAATCCGGCCGGGGCGGTTCCGGCGCTCGATGACGGCGAAGGCTGGGTCCTGACGCAAGACGCCGCGATCCTGCGCTTTCTGGCGCGCCGCTTCCCGCAGGCCGGGCTCGACGTCGCGGGAGGCGAGCGCGAGCAGGCGGAGGCCGACCGCTGGAGTTTCTTCATCACCGGCGATCTGCATCCCGCCTTTTTCCCGCTCTTTCTGCCGAACCGCTACACGCGGGCGCGGGAGAAGGAGGCTTTCGAGGACATTCGCGAGGCCGCGAAGGTTCTGGCGCACAAGAAATTCGCGCTGATCGAGGCGCATCTGACGGGGCGGCGCTACTTCCTCGGCGACAAGCGCAGCTATCTCGACGCCTATGTCTTCCCCATGGAGCGCTGGGCGCAGAAACTTCTCGATGACGGGCTTACGGAGTTTCCCAATGTGCGGGCGCATCATGACATGATGGCGGCGGACCCGGCCGTGCGGAAGGCGCTGGAGGCGGAGGGAGCGTGAGCCGACCGTGATGAGAGAGCCAATGTCGGGCGCGAGTTCATCCCTCCCCTTCACGGGGAGGGCGGCGGCCGCACCGGCCCGCCGGGTGGGGTCCGTGCGCTTCAGTCCCATGCAAACCCCACCCGACCCGCTCCGCGGGGCCATGGCAAACATGCAAGGGATTGGCTCATGCCCAGCATCCGTCAGATCGCCTCAGTCCTGCTTTCTTCGTCCCTTGATTCTCCCCCGCGCCTCCCTTAACCTTGCGGGGTCAACAAAGTAGCGGGGCGCGATGCGCGGTCTTCTCGTAGTAGATTTGGCGCCGGAGACGGAGCGGGGGTAGCCCGCAATCCGCCGATGGCGCTTGACCCGAGGCCCGACAGGGCCTTTTTTGTTGCCCGCAAGAATGAAGAAACGGAATTGACCATGTCGAAGGAAATGACCGGCGCGGAAATGGTGGTCGAGGCCCTGAAGGATCAGGGCGTCGAGATTCTCTTCGGCTATCCCGGCGGCGCGGTCCTTCCGATCTATGACGTCCTCTTCCATCAGGAAAAGGTGCAGCACATCCTCGTCCGCCACGAGCAGGGGGCGGCGCACGCCGCCGAGGGCTACGCCCGCTCCTCCGGCAAGGTGGGCGTGCTGCTGGTCACCTCCGGTCCCGGCGCGACCAACACCATCACCGGCCTCACCGACGCGCTGATGGATTCGATCCCGCTCGTCTGCATCACCGGCCAGGTGCCGACCCATCTCATCGGCTCCGACGCCTTTCAGGAATGCGACACGGTCGGCATCACCCGCCACTGCACGAAGCACAATTATCTTGTGAAGAGCATCGCGGACCTGCCGCGCGTGCTGCACGAGGCTTTTTATGTCGCGACCTCGGGGCGTCCCGGCCCGGTCGTCATCGACATTCCCAAAGACGTGCAATTCGCACGCGGCGTCTACGCGCCGCCGCGGGGCGCGGCGCACAAAACCTATCAGCCCAGGCTCGACGCCGATATGGAATCGATCCGTGAAGCCGTGAAGATGATGGCCGCCGCCAAGCGTCCGATTTTCTACACGGGCGGGGGCGTCATCAATTCGGGCCCGTCGGCCTCGACGCTGCTGCGCGAGCTTGTCGGCCTCACCGGCTTTCCCATCACGTCCACCTTGATGGGGCTCGGCGCCTATCCGGGCTCAGGCCAGAACTGGCTCGGCATGCTCGGCATGCACGGCACATATGAAGCGAACAACGCGATGCATGATTGCGATCTGATGATCGCCGTCGGTTCGCGCTTCGACGACCGCATCACCGGCCGTCTCGACGCTTTTTCGCCGGGCTCGAAGAAAATCCACATCGACATCGACCGCTCCTCGATCAACAAGAACGTCAAGGTCGACCTCGCCATCGTCGGCGACTGCGCGCATGTGCTCGAAGCTATGGTGCGCACATGGCGCGCCGAGGCGATGCACGCCGACAAGCAGCCGCTCGACCATTGGTGGGCGCAGATCGAGGAATGGCGCGGCAAGAAATCTCTCGCCTTCCGCAACTCCGACACGACGATCAAGCCGCAATTCGCCGTGCAGCGCCTCTACGCGCTGACGAAGGATCGCGACTCCTACGTCACGACGGAAGTCGGTCAGCACCAGATGTGGGCCGCGCAGCATTATCATTTCGACGAGCCGAATCGCTGGATGACGTCCGGGGGGCTCGGCACGATGGGCTACGGCCTGCCGGCGGCGATCGGCGCGCAGCTCGCGCATCCGAGCGCGCTCGTCATCGATATTGCGGGCGAAGCCTCGATCCTGATGAATATTCAGGAAATGTCGACGGCGATCCAGTATCGCCTGCCGGTGAAGATTTTTATCCTCAACAACGAATATATGGGCATGGTGCGCCAGTGGCAGGAATTGCTGCATGGCGGGCGCTATTCGCACAGCTATTCCGAGGCGCTGCCCGATTTCGTGAAGCTCGCGGAGGCCTTCGGCGCCAAGGGCATTCGCTGCTCGGACCCGAAGGATCTCGACGCGGCGATCCAGGAAATGCTCGATTATGACGGCCCGGTGATCTTCGACTGCCTCGTCGAGAAGAGCGAAAACTGCTTCCCGATGATCCCCTCGGGCAAGGCGCATAACGACATGCTGCTCGCCGATCTTTCGGACGACGCGGGCGTCGACATCGGCGCGATCATCGACGAAAAGGGCAAGATGCTGGTTTAGGGCAGTCGGGTTTCGGCAGTCGGCAGTCGAAAAAGCTGCGTCGACTGCCGATCTGCCGATCTGCCGACTGCCGAGGACACTAATGAACGCTCCCGCTACGCCGCCCTCTCCCTATTCCGCTTCGACGCGCGACTCGAAGGTCGAGTCGCATACGCTTTCGGTTCTCGTCGACAACGAGCCGGGCGTCCTCGCACGGGTCGTCGGCCTCTTCTCGGGGCGCGGCTATAATATCGAGAGCCTGACAGTCGCCGAGGTGGCCCATGCGGAGCATCGTTCGCGCATCACCATCGTCACCTCGGGCGCGCCGGAGACGATCGAGCAGATCCATCATCAGCTCGAACGCATCGTGCCGGTGCGTCAGGTGACGGATCTCACAATCGCCAAGCGTTCGCTGGAGCGCGAGCTCGCGATGGTCAAGGTGCGCGGACGCGGCGACAATCGCAATGACGCGCTGCAGCTTGCCGAGGCTTTCCGCGCGAGGGTGGTCGACGCCACCACGGAGAGCTTCATCTTCGAGCTCACGGGACGCCCCGACAAGATCGACGAATTCGTCGACCTCATGCGTCCCATCGGCCTCGTGGAAGTCTCGCGTACCGGCGTCGCCGCCATTTCACGCGGTCCGGACCCGATCTGACGAAGCCCTGGGCGCCTTTCGCAAAGGCGGCGCCCCCGCGAATTGCGCCGGCGCCCCCTGCGCCGGTAGTCGCAAAACATTGAGATTTTCCTGTCGAGCGGGAAATAAAGGCCGCCAAACCAAGGCGGCCTTTGACCTTGGCGACGGCGCCGCGTAAAAGGGCGCGCGAAATTCATGACGTTACGCCGGGCGGTCCCGTCATCCGCCAAAACACCAGACAATCAGGGAACGACAGGAAATGCGCGTTTACTACGATCGGGACGCCGACATCAATTTGATCAAAGGCAAGAAGGTCGCCATTATCGGCTATGGCAGCCAGGGTTTCGCGCATGCCCTGAATCTCAAGGAATCCGGCGTTCCGGAAGTCGCGGTCGGCCTGCGTTCCGGCTCCGCCTCCGCCGCCAAGGCCGAGGGCGCGGGCCTCAAGGTGATGACCGTTCCGGAGGCCGCCAAATGGGCCGACGTCGTCATGATGCTGACGCCCGACGAGCTGCAGGGCGAGATCTACGCCAATGAGCTGGCCCCGAACCTCAAACAGGGCGCGGCGCTTTTCTTCGCGCACGGCCTCAACATCCACTTCAATCTGATCGAGCCGCGCAAGGATCTCGACGTGATGATGGTCGCCCCCAAGGGCCCCGGCCACACGGTTCGCGGCGAATATCTCAAGGGCGGCGGCGTGCCCTGTCTCGTCGCGGTCCATCAGGACGCCTCTGGCAACGCCAAGGACATCGCGCTCTCCTACGCTTCGGCGATCGGCGGCGGCCGGGCGGGCGTCATCGAGACCACTTTCCGCGAGGAATGCGAGACCGACCTTTTCGGCGAGCAGGTCGTGCTCTGCGGCGGCCTCGTGGAGCTCATCCGCAACGGCTTCGAGACGCTGGTGGAAGCCGGCTACGCGCCGGAAATGGCCTATTTCGAGTGCCTGCACGAGGTGAAGCTCATCGTCGACCTCATCTATGAGGGCGGCATCGCCAACATGAACTATTCGGTTTCCAACACAGCCGAATACGGAGAATATGTGACCGGTCCGCGCATCATCACCCCGGCCGCCAAGGCCGAGATGAAGCGCGTTCTGGAGGATATTCAATCGGGCAAATTCACCCGCGACTGGATGCTGGAGAACAAGGTCAATCAGACCTCCTTCAAGGCGACGCGCGCGCGCAACGCCGCGCATCCGATCGAAGAAGTGGGCGCCCGCCTGCGGGCGATGATGCCTTGGATCGGCAAGAACAAGCTCGTGGACAAGGAACGCAACTGAGTTTTGAATCTCGGGCGGCGCGGGGCCGGGCGGGGCCGCGCGTCCGCTTTAAGCGCATGGGGGGATGGAGCGATGCAGGGTGGGGGCGACCGCACGGTTGGGCTGACCGCTGTGGATAAGCGCCGCCTCATCGCCGAAATGCTCGAATGCCGGATGCGCCGGCGCTACGACCTCTTCGAAACCTATGTCGACCCGAAAGTGGTCGTGAATTGCAACGCCTGGCGGGAAGGGATCATCGGCCCTGACGTCTGGTCCGGCGCTCCCGCGGTGCGCGACCTCTTTCGCCGCACCGACGAAAACTATTTCCCGCTCGACCACGAGATCCTCGACATTCTCGTCGATAACGACCGGGCGGCCGTGCGCTGGCGCGGCAATTGGCGCCGGCACGCGACGAGCAAGATCTATCCGATCGACGCCGCCCATTTCCTGCGCTGGGACAACAAGCTCGTCGTCGAGATGCATGAATTCTTCGACGCCCAGTGCAAGGCCGCGTCTCCTTACGCCGCCATACCGAGCCTCGAGCGCCTCCTCACGCCCGTCGCGCCGCAACTCAGCCGTGAGGAAATGGAAACGCGCGCGCAGCGTCTCGTCGGCCACGACCAGGGTTACGATCCCAATCTGCTGCGCGAATGGTGTTCTCCGAACATTGTCTGCGAATTTGTCGGCGACCGCGCGCGGCTGCCCTATGCCGGCCGCCATATCGGCGTGGAAGCGATGCTCGGCATCATCCGCGCCATCAATGTCGACTTCGAGCAGCGCAATTTCGAAGTGGCGGAGATGCTGATCGAAGATCAGCGCGTAGCGGGCCGGCGCCGGGTGCATTGGCGCCATCGCGGCACCGGGCGCGTCGGCGTTTCGGAGCTTGAGGACTTCGTTCGATTCGAGGACGGCCTGATCGTCGAATTTCTCGAATTTCGCGACACCTTGTCGCTAGCGATGATGGGCGACTGATCATCTGTCTGAAAATATTTGTCTTTCTAGGACAAGTGAAAGCGTGGCCGTTGCGCTGCGCGAATAAGCGTGTCGACAAGAGGCGTATGAACCGGCGATAATATCGCTCAGAAGAGCGCCAGAGTGTCTCCGTGCCGATTCCGGAGGCGGCCCGTCCCTATAACGGGGCTTCTGGGGACACACGCTGCGGGGCGGTCAAGGATGCATGGTTTGGGCGGGGGGCCGAGTCGGGCCGCCGAAAATGACATTCGTCGATTGGTTCATGAGCTCGTCAAAATCAGAATGTCTGGCGACATTCGGGCGCTGCTGAAGCTTTTCGTCGAGGATGTCGAGCTGAACTATAATTGCGCCAAGGTCGGCCAGTTTCCCGCGGGGCACTGGCGCGGCCAGGAAGCGCTTCGCGACAATATCAGGCGCACCGATATCGAATATGAGCCGCTCGACGCCGAGGTGAAGGACGTCGTCGTGGAGGGCGATCGCGCCGCCTTTCGCTGGACGAGCAATTGGCGACGGCGCGCGACGGGTCAGCTCCACTGTATGGACATGGCGCATTTTCTGCGCTGGCGAAAAGGCCGGGTCGCGGAGATGCACGAATTTCTCGATCATCACGCGACCTATCGCTCGGCGCAAGAGGCGCCTCGAAGTTTCGATGAATTGTTGCGCCCGCCCCCTCCGGGCCTGAGCCGGGACGAGATGGCGCGGCGCATGATGGATATTGGCAGCTTCTCGCAGCAGGGCCCGGACGTCGCGCTCTTCCAGCGATATTGCGCGCCCGACGTCATCTGCGAATTCGTCGGAAAGCGGTCGGCGATTTCTTATGCGGGGCGTCATCGCGGGATAGAGGCGCTGGCGCATATCGTCCGTTCGATCGCCGTCGATTTCGAGCAGGTGGGCAGCGCGACGCCGGAGATGGTGATTGAAGACGGCGCGGTCGCCACTCGCCGCACCGTCGAATGGCGGCATCGCGGAACGGGCCGGCGCGGCATTGTGGAGCTTGCGGATTTCGTGCGCTTCGAGCACGGGCTGATCGTCGAACTCGTCGAGTTCCGGGACAGCGTCGCGCTCCTGCAAATGCAGGACTGACGCAGCGCCGTGACGACGCTCTCATACCATCTTCTCGACGTCTTCACCGACCGCCCCTTCGCGGGAAACCCCCTCGCGGCGGTGGAGGACGCCGACGGCTTGAGCGCCCTGGAAATGCAGGCCATCGCTCGCGAATTCAATTTGAGCGAAACGGTCTTTCTGCTGGAGCCGCGCGATCCCGCGCACAGCGCGCGCCTGCGGATTTTCACGCCCGCCGCCGAGCTCCCATTCGCGGGCCACCCGACGGTCGGCGCCGCCATCTTGCTGGCGGAGACGCGTGCGGGCGACCTCTTGTCCAGACATGGCGTCGCCGTCGCGCTCGAATGCGCCCTCGGCGTCATACGCTGCGAGGCGTTGAGGAGCCGCAGCGGCGTCACCTATGCCGAGCTGACGCTGCCGACGACGCCCGAGACGCTGGAGGGCGCGCCGTCCCCGGAGACGCTCGCCGAGGCCCTTTCTCTCGCGCCGGGCGACATCGGCTTTGGCGAACATGCCCCCGCCATCCACGCCGCCGGCCCCGCTTTCGTCTATGCGCCAATCGTCTCGCGCGCCGTGCTGGACCGGGCGCGCCCCTCGTCGCGATTTTCGGCCGTCATCGGGCGCGCGGCCGGCGTCTATCTTTATACGCGGGAGACGGTCGCGCCGGAGAGCGCGATCTACGCCCGAATGCTGGCGCATGGACTCGGCATAGACGAAGATCCGGCCACGGGTTCGGCGGCGGCGGCCTTCGCGGCCGTGGCGGCGCGTTTCGAGCGCCCCGAGGACGGGGAGCATGAATTGTTCATCGAACAAGGCTACGCGATGGGACGGCCGTCGCGCATCACGCTGCGCATGACGGTCGAGAAGGGAGCGCTAGCGCGCGTCGCCATTGGCGGACAGGCCGTGCGCGTGGCGGAAGGAAGGCTGCTATAAGTGAGCGTTGAACCGAGCATCGTCGAGGTCGACCGGCTCGACTGCCGCCTCGTTCCCCATCGCTGGGCCTTTGCCGAAGCGGAAGCCGCGACGCTCGACCGGAACTGGGCGGCGCGCGTCGAACGCAATCCCACGCTTTTCGACGGACCCGTCCTGCTCGCCTGCCGCGCGGAAATCGGCATGGAGGCCGGACAGCGCGTTCTGTCGCTCGACGCTTTCGAGACCCGCTTCTCCCGCTTCCTCGGCTGGCGCGATCTCGGCTGGCCCGATCGGAGCGTCTTCAATTGCTTCGCCATGCCTGCTGTGCGCGCCAGCGACGGCTCGTTTCTCGTCGGGGAGATGGGGCCCGCCCATTCGGCCGCGGGCCAGCGATATTTTCCGGGCGGAACCCCCGACCCCAGTGACGTGATTGCGGGCGGGATCGTGGATCTGCCGGGCAGTCTGGCCCGAGAACTTGGCGAAGAAGCCGGCCTTCCCGCCGGGGAAGGGGCGGCCGCCCGGGAATGGACGGTCATTTTCGACGGACAGCGCGTCGCCTGCATCAAGGTGATCGACTGGCCGGACACGGCGGCGGCGCTGCGTGCGCGCGTTCGCGATTTTCTGGCCCGGGAGGCGGAGCCGGAGCTGTGCGACGTGCATATGTTGCAGCCGGGCGCTCATGACGATGCGCGCCTGCCCGCCTTCATGGCCGCCTTTCTCGCCCGCGCCGCGGAGAGGGGCTGAATTCGCGACCGCCTCAGTATAGATTGCCGTCCATGACACGACCGCAACCACTTGGCGCGCCGCCGGCGCCTGTTCCCGCCGGCGCAGACGAGCGCGTCGCCGCCATTCGCGCGGGGCTCGGCGGGCGGGCGCTCGTTTTCGTCGGCATGATGGGTTCGGGGAAAAGCGCCATCGGCCAGCGCCTCGCCGCCCGTCTCGGCCTGCCCTTCGTCGACGCCGACGCGGAGATCGTCGCAGCGGCGGCGGGGATGACCATCCCCGAGATCTTCGCCAAATATGGCGAGCGCTATTTCCGCGACGGCGAGCGCCGCGTGATCATGCGGCTTCTCAATTGCGGGCAGATCGTGCTCGCCACGGGCGGCGGCGCCTTCATGGACCCGCGCACGCGCGAACGGATCGGGGAACGCGCCGTCTCCATTTGGCTCGACGCCGATCTCAAGACGCTCATGAAGCGCGTGCGGCGCAAGAACGATCGGCCGCTGCTTCATACCGACGATCCCGAAGAGACGCTGCGACAGCTCCTGGAGACGCGCCGCCCCGTTTATGAACTTTCCGACATACGGGTCGAGTCGCGCGACGAGCCGCAGGATGTGATGGTCGAGGAGACGCTCGGCGCGCTCGCCGCCGAATTGCCCCGCATCGACGCCATGCGCCGCGCGGCGCAGAAAAAGGATTTTACGAAAGCCATGACTCATCTTCATCCCGGGCGTGCGCAGGCGGAGCAGGGCGCGACGCATCGCGAAACCGTGCATGTCGCTCTCGGGGGGCGCGCCTACGACATCCTCATCGGCTCCCATCTCGTCGAAGAGGCGGGCGAGCGCATCAAGAGGATCGCGCCCGGCGCGGCCTGCGCCGTCGTCACCGACGAGAATGTCGCGCGCCTGCATCTGCCGGCGCTGGAGGACAGCCTGAAAAAGGCCGGCGTTCGTTATTCAACGATTGTGGTGAAGCCTGGCGAAGGCTCGAAGTCGCTCGCGACTTTCGGACGCGTCTGCGACGAGGCGCTGGCCGCCAAGATCGAGCGGCGCGATCTCATCGTCGCCTTTGGCGGCGGCGTCGTCGGCGATCTTGCCGGCTATGTCGCCGCGAGCCTGCGGCGCGGTTCGCGCTTCGTGCAGATACCGACGACGCTTCTCTCCCAGGTCGACTCTTCCGTCGGCGGCAAGACGGGCGTCAATTCGGCCTATGGCAAGAATCTCATCGGCGCATTTCACCAGCCGTCGCTGGTGCTGGCCGACGTGGACGTGCTGCGCACGCTTTCCTTGCGCGAATTTCGGGCGGGCTACGCCGAAGTCGTGAAATACGGCCTTATCGGCGACAAGCGCTTCTTCGAATGGCTCGAGGCGGACGCCGACGCGGTCTTCCATAGCCGCGCCGAGCAGATTTGCGCCGTGGCGGTAAGCTGCGAGACCAAGGCGACGATCGTCGCGCGCGACGAGACGGAGCAGGGCGATCGCGCGCTTCTCAATCTTGGCCATACGTTCGGCCATGCTTTCGAACTGCTGACCCATTACGACAGCGAGCGTCTCGTGCATGGAGAAGGAGTCGCGATCGGCATGGCCTGCGCGGCGCGCTTTTCCGCGCGTCTGGGCCTGTGCGCGCAGGAGGACGCGCGCCGCGTCGCGCGGCATCTCGCGAGCGTCGGCCTGCCGACCGAGATCCGGCAGATTCCAGGCTGGGACGAGGACGTTCACGCCATTGTCAGCGCGATGTATCAGGACAAGAAAGTCGAGGGCGGCGCGCTCACCTTCATCCTCATGCGGGGCGTCGGCGAAGCCTTCATCGCAAAGTCCGTCGAGCCTGCGGAGGTTCTGGGCTTTCTCAACGACGAATTCGCGCGGGCGTAACGAACATGCATGGGCTCCCATCCGGCGACGGCGCGGCATTCGATTGGAAGGACGTGCTGGTCGTCATCATATGCGTCCTGCTTTCGGCCTTTTTCTCTGGCTCCGAGACCGCGCTGACGGCGGCGTCGCATGCGCGCATGCACACGCTGGAGAAAGAGGGCGACAAGCGCGCCGGGGCCGTCAACCGGCTGTTGCGCCAGCGCAACCGCATGATCGCGGCGCTGCTGCTCGGCAGCACGCTCGTCAATATTGGCGGCTCGGCCTTCACGACCAGCGTCCTCACGGTCGTCGCGGGCGAGAACGGGGCGGTCTATGCGACGATCCTCATGACCGTCCTGCTGCTCGTTTTTGCGGAAGTTCTGCCCAAGACGCTCGCCATCAACCATCCCGACGCGATGTCTCTGCGCGTCGCGCGCTTCATCACGCCTTTCGTCTCCATCTTCGGGCCGCTGCTCGCCGCGGTCGAATGGATCGTGCGCTCGGTGCTGAAGCTCGCCGGCGTGGAGATCGGTCATGGGCGCACGATGATCTCGCCCTATGAGGAGCTTAAAGGGGCGGTCGACATTCTCCATGAGGAGGGCGAAGTCGAACGCTCGGCGCGCGACATGTTCGGCGGTGTGCTCGACCTTCAGGTGCTGCACGTCGCCGACGTGATGATCCACCGCACCAAGATGCGCACGATCGACGCCGATCTACCGCCGGTGCAGATCGTGCGGGAGGTGCTGTCGTCGCCTTTCACGCGCATGCCGCTCTGGCGCGACCGGCCCGATAATTTCGTCGGCGTGCTCCATTCCAAGGATCTGCTGCGCGCGCTCGACGCGGCGGGCGGCGACGCCTCGAAGATCGACATAGACGACGTCATGAACGCGCCCTGGTTCGTCCCGGAAGCGACGACGCTCGAGGATCAGCTCGAGGCCTTCCTCAAGCGCAAGACGCATTTCGCGCTCGTCGTCGACGAATATGGCGAGGTGATGGGCCTCGTCACGCTCGAGGACATTCTGGAAGAAATTGTCGGCGATATTCGCGACGAGCATGATCTCGCCGTGCAGGGCGTTCGTCCGCAGCCGGACGGTTCGGTCCTCATCGACGGCGCCGTGCCGGTGCGCGACCTCAACCGCGTCATGGCCTGGAGCCTGCCGGACGAAGAGGCGACGACGATCGCCGGCCTCGTCATCCACGAGGCGGGCGCCATTCCCGAAGCCGGGCAGGTCTTCACCTATCACGGCTTCCGTTTCGAGGTGATGCGCAAGATCAGAAATCGCGTTACGGCGCTGCGCGTGACGCCGCAGGAGGCGATCGAGGGCTGAGGGCCGTCAGATCTCGGCGGTGATCGTCGCGCGCACGCCCTCGGGCTCGAAAGCGATGTCGATATCGCCGCCAAATTGCCGGGTCAGGACGCTTTTCATCAAATATTGCCCCACCCCGGCGCGCTGCGGGCCCGCCACCGGCGGGCCGCCGCGCTCCCGCCAGTCGATCTGCAGATGATGGCCTTCGCTGTCCGTCACGCGCCATTCGAGGAACACCTTTCCGTTTTCGGTGGAAAGCGCGCCATGTCGCTCGGCGTTAGACAAAAGCTCGTGCAGGGCCATGCCGAGCGCCAGCGCCACTTCGGAGCGTAATTCGACGTCGTCGCCCGAGGTCTCGATGCGGTCGCGCAGGCTCGCCGTGTCGCTGGCCAGAGCCGCCGTCGCAAGCTCTTTCATCGGCGTTTGCGCCCATGATTTCTTGACGAGAAGCGTCGAAATGCGGCTGAGACACTGGATGCGGTCCGAGAAGCTGTTTCTGAAACAGGCGAAGTCGGTCGCCGTGCGGGCGGTGATGTTGGCGATTCCCTGAATCATGGCGAGGGAATTGTTGACCCGGTGATGAAGCTCGAGATTCATCATGCGCCGGTGCTCCTCGGCGCTTCTCAATTCGTTTATGTCGGTGACGGCGACGATGGCGGCCATGATCTCGCCCTCCTCGTCACGGATCGGCGCGCCGGTAATGTTGACCCAGCTCCATGTCCCGTCGCCGCGCTGAAGGCGGCATTCCAGCACGGGCCGCTCTTCTCCGGCGAGGGCGCGGGCGAGCGGATATTCGTCCTGTAAAACCGGCTCGCCATTATCGTGGACGGCGGTCCAGCCGCGATAGGCCTCGACGCCTTCCGAATAGATCACGGGACCCCGGCGGATCGTCTCGAGCGCCGTATTGCCTTCCAGAATGCGTCCGTTGGGGGCCTCGGCGATGAGCACACCGACCGGCAGCGCGTCGATGATGGCGCGCAGTTGATTGTTGAAGCCCGTCGAACCGCCGACGCCGGCGCCGCGAATGAGCTCCGCGTTGAGCCGCGTCAGCAAAGTGCGTTTGCGCCGCAGTCTCTGTTCGAATTCCTCGAGCGTCCGCGCAATGTCGTCGACGTCGGCGACTCCCGTCGCAATCCAGTCGGAGGGTTCTCCGGCTTTCAGGCATTGCGCCATCCTGGCGAGGCCATGCGTTGCGGCCGTCGTTTTGAGACGGAGCGTATTGAGACGCGTGAGCGCGACGATCGTGACGCAGAGGCTGACCGCCAGAATCGCGGCCGCGACCATCCAGAATGTCGTTTCGCTCGTCTGCGGGAGAGTCGACGTCGCCGCCGCCTTCACGGCCGCCGTCCCCACAACCAGCATGAGCGCGGGAACGATCGTCCGCGAATGAAGCCCTTTGGCCACCAATCTGCTCCGCGCGCCTGTCCTCGCCGACCTTCTATGGGCGGCTTTGGCGTTTCTGTTTCGCGAGACGGCGCGGCGCTCCTCTCCCGCGAAGACAGAAACTAGCGAGGCCTTCGCCGGGTTCCCAAAAAGCGCGAAGCCGCCGAAATTTTCGAAGCCCTTTCAACTTGAACCATGTTTAAAGGGCCTTTGTGCTCTTGCGGGCGGCGAGGCCGGTCAAAGTGGGGTCGTCGTCTATCTCATGCGCGCCGCTGAGGCCAAGATGTTCGGCGAGCTTGGCGCGGGCGCGATTGAGCCGGCTCTTCACGGTGCCGACGGCGATGTTGCAGATCTGCGCCGCTTCTTCATAAGAAAGCTCGGTAATGCCGATCATCAGCAGGATTTCGCGATGCTCCGGCGCGAGTTTGTTGAGCGCTTTCTGAACGTCCTGCATCGTTACGTTCGATTCCTGCCCGCCCTTGACGGGAATTTGCTCGGCAAGAACGTTGTCGCTGTCCTGAACCTCGCGGGAGCGTTTACGATATTGAGAGAAATAAGTGTTGCGCAGGATCGTCACCAGCCAGGCGCGGAAATTGGTGCCCGGCTGGAAACTGTCCGAGTGGGACCACGCTTTGACAAGCGTGTCCTGGACGAGATCGTCCGCAACGCTATATGAGCCGGAGAGGGATATGGCGAAGGCCCGCAGATACGGGATCTGCGCCACCATCTGCTCTCCGAACGTCGCGTCAGTCATTTCTTCTCGCGCTGTATGGCTTCGAGCTGGGCGAGCAGCACGACGAATTTATCCGGGATCGGCTGGTGAATCAGGTCATCGCAGAACGAGCGCAGGACACGCCCCAATTGTTCCTGGATATGCGGTTCGAGAAAGGCGATCTCCGCGCCGTCGACGACGTCGTCGACAATCTGGCGCGCGTCGGCGACTTGGCGCGTTTCGGCGATTTCCGCCTTTGGCGCTTTCGCCTCCTCTCGTTCTTTGCCTTGAGTCATCTAAATCCTCTGGACATTCGTCCGTGCGGACGAATGTCCTATCAAGCGCCTTCGCTTCAGGCGCCTCAAAATAGGCAACCCGGTGGAGGCGTAAACGTTCCAGATTGAAGTGGTGGATTTCTATCCCGGCGCGACGTTATGCTCAACGTCGGCTCGCTCCCCAGACCGCAGGGTGTCGTCATGAACATCTCACGCGAGATCGCTCCGCATCTTCCTTATCTGCGCCGGTTTGCGCGCGCCCTTTGCGGCTCGCAGAAGAGCGGCGACGCCTATGTCGTGGCGACGCTCGAAGCGCTGATCGCCGACATAGACGCCTTCCCGTCGAACATGTCCGCGAAGGTCGGGCTTTATCATCTTTTCATGGCGTCCTGGTCGTCGATCGCCCTCAATGTGGACGATCGGCCGGAGGATGACGACGAGACTTCGCCGGCGCAGCGCAATGTCAGCCTGCTGACTCCGCGTTCGCGCCAAGCCTTTCTGCTGCGCACGGTCGAGGGGTTTTCGGCGGAGGACGTCGCGGACATTCTCTCGGTCTCGCCGCCGGAGGTGGACGCGCTCATTTCGCAGGCGGGACGGGAAATCGCCGAGCGCGTCGCGACCGACGTTCTCATCATCGAGGATGAGGCGCTGATCGCTCAGGATATAGAATTCATCGCCCGGGACCTCGGCCATCAGGTGATCGGCGTCGCCCGAACCCACAGGGAGGCGGTCGAACTCGCCAAGTCCAGGCGGCCCGGTTTGATTCTCGCCGACATACAATTGGCGGACGGCAGCTCGGGGCTGAACGCCGTCAATGAAATGCTGCGGAGCTTCGACTGCCCGGTCATCTTCATCACGGCCTTTCCGGAGCGCCTCCTTACCGGCGAACGGCCGGAGCCCGCATTTTTGATCAGCAAGCCATACAAGGTCGACACGGTGAAGGCGACGATCAGCCAGGCCCTTTTTTTCGAGCGCAAGGCGACCCGCGTCGCCTGAGGCTCCGGAAGCCCTCCGGGCGCCGCGCGGCGTCGCTCGTCATCAGCGCACAGGGAACAAGGACGCCGAAACGCGCGTTGTCGCGTAACGCTGGAGGCATCCCTGAAGGAGGCGCAAATGACCCTGAACGTCGCCGAAAGCCGCGACACTGAGCGCGCGTCGCTCAATACGCCGAGCGACCTTTCCCCGGAAGCGACGGCGGCGGTGGCTGAGCGCATCAACCGTCTCGTCGCGGACGCCTATGTTCTTTACGTCAAGACGAAGAACTTTCATTGGCATGTCAGCGGCCCTAATTTCCGCGACTTCCATGAAATGCTCGACGAGCAAAGCGAGCAGATCCTCGAATCGATCGATCCGCTGGCGGAGCGCTCGCGCAAGCTGGGGCAGCCCACGCTGCGTTCCCTGTCGCAAATCCTCGAATTCGCGTCGCTCGACGAGAATGAGAAGGATTTCGTTTCGCCCTACGAGATGCTTGTCGAACTGATGAACGACAACATCGCGATCGCCAAGTCGATGCGCGAGGCCCATGGCGTTTGCGACGATTGGGAAGACGTCGCGACGGCGAGCCTTTTGGAGCAATATATCGACGAAACCGAGAAGCGGACCTGGTTCCTTTTCGAGGCGGCGCGCGCCGCGGACGCGGGAGGGCGCTGACAGCCGCCTCTTGCCCCGGCGTCGCAAAGCCGCATAAGTTTCCGGCGAATGATTTGGGCCGGGCCGCGCGCGGCGCTGGGAAGGGCAAGATGGCGTCCGAACCGGAAAATTTCATCGGAACCGTGACGTCGCATTATGCGGCGGCGCGCGGGGTATTGTCGCGGGCTTCGGCCTTCCTCGCCAAGGTCACCTTCAAAATCCCGAAAGGCGGCTCGCCGGGCGAGACCATCGTCGAATTGGGAAAGAAATGGCCGCTCAGCGAGGAAGAGCGCCTCACGCTTCATATTCTCGTGCAGACGAAGCCGGGCGTCGCCTTTCTGGACGAAAAAATTCAGGGCATTAATCGCGCGGCCTTCCACCGCTCGGCCTTCGCGCTGAACGCGCTGGCGCAGCTTTTCTTCGTCGATGTGGCCGCGCAGCTCTATCTTTCCCTGCCGGCGCTGAAACTCGCGCTCTTCGCGGCCAATCTGCTGGTGGCGCTCACCGCGCATGGAGAGATGCGCGCCCTGTTCAAAGCCTTGATTGCGGGGCCGAACGCCTTGCCGCCCAAGCGGCGCTTTTTCGGCCTCTTTCCCAATCCGGAATATAATCGCGCGGTCAAGAAGCACTCGAAACATTACGCGCGCAGCGCGTGGAAGGAAAAGTCGCTCTATCGGCCTGCCTATTTCATCGACGCCGCCACGATTTTCCTTGGCGGGCAATTCATCCTTCCTCCCGAGAAGATCATCTTTCCCTTCGGCTTCATCATCGGCAAGGTGACGGGCCTCTTCACGACGCTGCTGACGATGTTCGACATCTGGCGCGGCGTACGCGCGGGCGAGGACGCCCGCGTCGCGAGGGAGCGGGAGATCGCCGTCTATCGCGATCTGGATATTTGAACCCGAGCGGCGCCTTTGGCGGAAATTGCCCGACAAAAGGCGGAAATGCGTCGCGCCGCGCGCCCGTCGCGGCGGATAATGTGGCTTTGTTGAAGAACGCCGAGCCGCGCGCCGCCAGGGGAGCCGCCATGACGAATATCGCGAACAGGAAAGCGTCGAAGTTTGAAGAGGGGAGCCAGAAACCCCTCTGGTTCGCCATAGCTGGTCTGCTTGTCGTCATCTTCAGCCGCAGCATGGCGGAAGAAATGATCGGCGACGTCGTCGCCATGGTCGGCGCAGCCTTCACTTTCCTCGGGCTTCTCTATTGGTTCATCCGCCCGCGCCACGGATTGTAAGCGCGCGAGGCGCGGGCGCGGCATTTCCGTAACGGTCCGGCGCGGGTTAAGGTCCAGAGGCTTTGCGCCGGAGGGGCCTTCATGTTTTCCGCTTCAATCAGACGCAAGATCATGGGCATCGCCCTGGCCTTGATCGTGCTGATGGCGATCACGTCAGTCGCGTCGCTCGTTTTGGTGCGCCGCGTGGGCGACCATTTCGAGGAATTGGCGTCCGGCTACATGCCGGCCTATGGCAATCTCGCGCGGGCGCATATCCGCTCCCTCGAGCGGGCGCTCGCCTTGCGTCGCATGGCGATCGAGACGCTCGCGCCCTCTACGGACAAGGAAAAGATCGAGACGCTTCGCAAGGCCGTCGCCGCCAAGGGGCAGGACGTCGAGCGCGAGGTCGCCGCCGCCCGCGCCGTGCTCGGCGCGCTCATCAAGGATGGCGGCGCGTTCGACGACCAGAAGACGCTGGTGCGGCTCGACGCTCATCTCGATTCCCTGATGAACGAGACGCGGCGATTTTTGTCCAATGAGATCGAAACGCTCCTGAAGGCGCTGGAGGCGGGAGACAGCCGCACCGTCGCGGAAGCGCTCGCGCGCGTCGATCAGTTTCGCGACGAGGTGAACAGGGGTTTTGAGTCCGTCCGCACTGAAATGCTTTCGCTCCTGCGCGGCGACGGCGCCGTGACCATCGGCGCCTTGCAGCAGGTCATGTGGATCGCCACGGCCCTGACTCTGCTCGCAGCGGCGCTCGGCGTGATCTTCTCGACGCTGGTGAGCGACGGCGTCACCGGCCCCGTGCGCCGCTTGCTGGACGGAACGCGCGCTGTCGAAGCCGGCGAGCTCGATCAGGTGATCGCGGTGACGACGCGCGATGAAATCGGCCATCTCACCGCCGCTTTCAACCGCATGGTCGAGCAGTTGCGCCTGAAGGAGCGCATCCTCGACACATTCGGCCGCTATATCGATCCGCGCGTCGTTCAGGGTCTGATCGACAAGCCGACGCTCGCGGCGGACGGTCAGCGGCGCGTCATGACGATCCTTTTTTGCGATCTCGCCGGCTTCACCGGAACAAGCGAGCGCATGACTCCGCAAGGGCTCGTGAAAATTCTCAATCGCTATTTCTCGACCATGTCCGAGCCCATTCGCGAGAATGACGGCGTCATCGACAAATATATCGGCGACGCGATCATGGCTTATTGGGGCCCGCCCTTCAACGAAGACGATGAGCAGACCGGACTCGCCTGTCTCGCCGCGCTCGACATGATGGCGCGCGTGGAAGAGCTGCGCAATTCCTTGCCGGAACTGCTCGGCATGCGCAACGCGCCCATCTCCATCGATCTGCGCATTGGCGTCGCCACGGGCGAAGCGCTTGTCGGCAGCATCGGCTCCGAGCAGATGATGAATTATACGGTGATCGGCGACACGGTGAATCTCGCCTCACGGCTCGAGGGCGCCTGCAAGCATTACGGCGTCCGCGCGCTCGTCGCCGAATCGACGGCGAAAGGCGCCGGAGAATTCATCGAGATTCGCGAGATCGACCGCGTCGCGATGGCGGGGCAGGGAAAGCCCGAGCGCATTTTCGAGATCATGGGACGCAAGGGCGCCCTCACCCGGGCGCAGAGCGAATTACGAGAAAATTACAGCGACGGCCTCGCCGCGTTTCGCCGGCGCGATTGGGACGGGGCGCGACGCGCATTTGCGGCCGCTCTCGCCGTCGCGCCGGAAGACGGCCCCTCACATGCGTTTCTGGCGCGGATCGACGAGATCGCGGCGTCGCCGCCCCGCGAAGATTGGGACGGCTCCTGGCGTTTCGATCAGAAATAGATTTGCGCCGCGATCTGTCCGGTCTTGTCGCAATCTGCTTCGAAGCGAAGCAGCCGCGTCGATCTTCGTCAGGCAGTCTCGATACGGGCGAAGCGGGCGCGACGCTCGAGATTGATCGGGCGCATGGCGCGCTTCGAGACGTTCCATCCCGCCCGGCGTTCGAGGCCAAATGTTGAAATCACGGCGTTTTGCGTAGCGGAGGCGCGCTTCGCCGTCAGCGCAGGCCGCGTTGCGTTCGGCGCGTCAAATTCGCGCCCAGACTTTTTTGTCATTGTCGAATCCTCCCGCCGATGCGCAACGATCCTTGCTTATCTCGTGCCAGATCGCACGCCTATTTTCCGGGCGTCGCTTTGCGAGCGAAAGAACCACGCAATGATGTTTTTCTTGGCGCCGTCATCACAGAGCTTGCGCTGCGGCACCCCTGTTTTCGGGTGCGTCAATGTGGTGGATTGCAACGGAGTCGGCGCTCCCCCACTTTGCGGCATGATCCGCCCGCAAATTTCCAACGCCATCGTCGCATCCGTCCTTTTCGCGGCCTTGGCGGCGGGAGCGATCCTGCTCATTCTCGGCGGGCCGGGGTTGCACCGCGCGGCTGCGGCGGCTGAAAAATGCTCGATATGAGTCCGTTTCCCGCGCCGCGCGGCTGATTGCGCGCAGCCGCGGCGACCGCCCCGCTTTTCGCAAGGGTCCGGCGTTCTATCTTCGAAGGAGAAAGGACAAAGCCGATGGCGACAATGTTCGGTTTCGCTCCCGCTGAGTGGAAGAAGGTCGTTCAATCTCCGCTTCTCGCAGGCTTCGCCGTCAGCGCCGCCGATCCGAGCGGATTTATCGGCCTGTTGCAGGAAGCCTTCGCGGCCGCGCGTTCGCTAAGCGAAGCGCGGGCGCAGGCGGGCGACGCCCTCATTCGCGCCGTCGCGGAAGAGTTGCTCACCTCCACGGGGCGCGCCGAAGCGCGTGAGGGCGTGCGCACAATCGCGCAAGGCGCGTCGCTGGACGACATAAAGCGGGGCGCGCTCGACGCCATGAAGGAGGTCGGGGCGATCGTCGACAGCAAGGCCGGCGAACATGCGCGCCCCTTCAAGGAATGGCTCGCGCAAGTCGCGCGGATGGTCGCCGAGGCCGGGCTTGAGGACACGTTTCTGGGTTTCGGCGGCATTCGTATGAGCGAGAAGGAGCGAGCCGCGCTCCATGAGATTTCGCAAGCGCTGGGGATAGAGGCGGCCGCACCCTCGGCGTGACGTTTCGCGCGGGAGGCGGGCTGACTCGTGCGGAGCCGCACAGTCGGCGCAAGGCTCGATCGTTAACAATTAGTTAACGAGAGAGGAGAAGGGCGATGAAAGCCGTCTTTGCCACCGGGGTGTTAGGGGCGATCGCCATCGCTTTGTTCACCGAGATCATGAATGTCGTCGTCACCGCCAGCGCGATGCAGCACGTCGCTTCCTATAACTCCTGGATGACTTTGTAATTCCTTGACCTGCGCGTGTCGCGCGGTCGAAAAGCGCGCTAATGTCCCTCTCTTCTTGCTGAGGGACGAGGCGACGGAATGTTCGACGGTTTCATGGCGCGAACGGGTTGCGGCGCGGCGGTTTTGGCGCTTTGCGTCGTCGGCGCCCGCGCGGAGCCGCATGTCTGGCCGGATGGTTTCCTTTCCCGCGTCGAACTGCTCGCGCTGATTCAGACGTTGAACTCTTCCCTCCTCGCGAGCCGCAGCGCGACGGCGACGCTCGAAAAATGGTGCGCAGACCATAAAATGTCCGGCGATCCGAAAATCGTCGCCCGACGGGTCCCCGGAGCCGAGAAAGCGCCGGGCGAAGAGACGAAGGCGCGCCTGCGGGTCGGCTCCGCCGCGGAGGTGAAATATCGCCGGGTGCAGCTCGCTTGCGGCGAACATGTCCTTTCGGAGGCTGATAATTGGTACGTGCCCGCCCGTCTGACGCCGGACATGAACCGAACGCTCGACGCGACGGATGCGCCTTTCGGCAAAGTCGTGGCCTCCTTGCAGCCCTTTCGCCGAACATTCGAGATGAAAATGCGCTGGTCGCCCTTGCCCGAGGGCTGGGAGCTGAACGCGAACGATACGGCTCTCGAAAAGGGGAGAGGCGCTCTCGCCGTGCCGCATGAGCTGTTCGAGCATGCCGCAATTCTCTATTCGGCGGATCAGACGCCGTTCTCCGAGGTGCACGAAACCTATATGGGCGAAGCGCTTGATTTCGACACGAAATCGCTCGGGCCGCGCAAAGAATAGCCGCACAGTTGGCATTTAAATGGAGGCGGCGGTCGTGCTAATGACTTCCGCCGTCGGACGAGGTGCGGATTTATGACGGAACAGTGGTATTGCGCCGAGAATGGCGAAAGCGTCGGGCCTCTTTCGACGCAGCAAGTGGCGGAGCGACTCGGCAAGGCGGCGAAGGGAAAGCCCTATCTCGTCTGGTCGCCGGGCATGTCTCAATGGTCCGACGCGCGCGTCCTGCCGCAATTCGCCCCGCGGGCGCCGGCGGCCGCGGCTCCGCCGCCGCAGAGAAAACTTTCACCGGAGCGGCGCCATGAGCTGGTCTCGCGCGCCCGGCACGAATTCATCTCCTATCTCGCCGTGTCGGGCTATCTCATGGTCTGGTTCAGCGCGGTGATGTTCTATAAAGCCACCATTCTGCGCAGCGTCGGAGTCGAATTCGCGCCCCTCGGCTTTGCGGTCGTCAAGGCGCTGATCCTGGGAAAATTCATTCTGGTTCTCGAAGCCGTAAAGCTCGGCGAGCGCCGGGCGAGCAATGAGATCCTCATCTGGCAAATCGTGAAGAAAGCGCTGCTCTTTACAGTCGCCCTCATCTTTCTCTCGCTCGTGGAGGAAGTGATCATGGGCCATTTCCACGGCAAGAGCGCCAGAGACGTCCTTAGCGAAATAGGCGGGGGATCGATCTCCCAAACTGTCGCGACGGGCATTTTGATGTTTCTGGTGCTGCTGCCCTATTTCGCCTTTCGCCGACTTGCGTTGGAGCTTGGGGCGCTGCCGGAGCTGCTTTTCACCCGGCGCGACCTCGGCAAAAAGCAATAGCGCGCATTCTTGCTCGGGTTCAGTCCCTTATGTCGGCCTGAATGGAGAAAATGTCGTAAGGCGGCGCGGATTGATCATTGGCGTAGCCGAAAGGCGCGCCTTTTTGTCCCGCCGCGCGACGGTCAAGTCGTCCGATCTCGCCGCCATAGACATGGATGGCGAGCGCGATCCGATCGTCATGCGCGTTCGACAGCCGGAAGCCGTCGCAGCGTCCCGATCTCAACGTTTCAACTGCGCCGGCGGAGATAAGTCGGGCGCCGACTGCGCCGTCGCTTGGGCGCCGCTCTATGGACCCGGCGACGCCGCCAGCGATCTCCCAGACGCCCGGCTGGTCGACGATGAGCGCCGCGCCTCCGGCCAAGACAGTGCTGACGACGCAGAAGCGCTCCATTCCGTCCCGGTAGATCTGAAACTGGCGTCCCGCGGCGGGCTCCGGCGCGGCGAAGACGGGGGGCAGCCAATCGTCGCTCGCGAGGAGGCGCGACAGGAGATCGCTCCCGATCATGAGAATCTCGCGCTCGCTTTCCGCAAGCTCGACCATGGATTGGATGTCCCAGATAAAGCGCCGCAATTCAGCAGGGACGGGTCCTCTCTCGTCTATCGGCACAACTTTCCCCCCGGAGCCGCGTGCGCGCAGCCCGGCCTCGTAAAAGCAATGATCGAGCCATGACGAAACGCAAAGCGGCACGGGATTTGATGACTTCCTAACGGTACGACAGGCGGAGGCCCGAGAGGCGCGAACGGTGAAGAAGGATTACATCCCCGAACTCAGCGAGGTTCGCATGGTGCGCCGTGCGCCGGAGCGGCCTTTCGCCTTATTGGGAGAAGACGCCCGCTACATCGAAACGTCCTTGCGGGATGTCGAGGCCGCTTTCGGTCTCGACGCTTTCGTCGGCGTTCCTTTCACAACGATTCCCGGCCGCGCCTTGATCGGACAATTGATCGATTGGTGGCGCGCGCTCGAACCGGTCGACCAGCGTCAACGCGAGGCTCATGCGCGCCTGCCCGGCGCCATTCGCCTGCTCGACACCGTTTCGTCTTTGATGGAAGAACGGGCGCAGCGGGATAAGCCCGACGCGCGCTGAACGGACCGCCGAAAACATTCTCGCCCTCCTGTCGCCAATTGCATGGCGAGAAGAGCGGTAAATTGTAAGGGAACGAAGCCCGCGCGCCGCAAGTTAATCGAAGATGCTTTGGTTGACGCGAGGATTTTCCTATGGAACTGCGCGATTATTCGCAAATTGAACTCTGGGGCGGGTTCGAGTGCTCCATTGTGAGAATAGGCGAAACCGCCCGCGATCAGCTTGCGGAGACAGGTCATCTGGGCCGCTCATGCGATTTTGAATCGGTCGCCGCGCTGGGATTGAAGACGGTGCGTTATCCGCTTCTTTGGGAATCTGTCTCGCCCGAGCGGCCGGACGCTTTCGACTGGCGCGGACATGACGAGCGGTTCCAGAAGATCAGGGAGCTCGGGATGACCCCGGTCGTGGGACTGGTGCATCATGGCAGCGGCCCAAGCTACACCGATCTTCTCGATCCCCATTTTCCCAGGCTTCTCGCCGCTTACGCCCGGAAGGTCGCCGAGCGGCTCCCCTGGGTGGAGAACTTCACGCCCATCAACGAACCTCTGACGACGGCGCGTTTCAGCGGCCTTTACGGCCATTGGTGGCCGCACAAATCGGATGACGCTTCGTTTCTTCGCGCGCTTGTTCACCAATGCGCGGCGGTTCTTTTGTCGATGGAGGCGATCCGGGAAGTAACGCCGCAAGCGAAGCTGGTGCAGACGGAAGATCTGGGCAAGACCTTTTCAACCCCGCTTCTCGACGATCAGGCCGCTTATGAAAACCAGCGGCGATGGCTCAGCCTCGATCTTCTGTGCGGGCGGATCGACAAGCGCCATCCCTGGTGGAGAATCTTCCGAGAACGCGGCGTCACGGAAGCTGAGCTCTCTCTATTTTTGGACAGGCCGTGCGCGCCAGACCTCGTCGGCGTCAATCATTATCTGACAAGCGAGCGCTATCTGGACGAGCGGGTGGAAATCTATCCGCCGCATCTTCACGGCGGAAACGGCCGGCGCCGCTACGCCGATGCGGAAGCCGTGCGGATCGGGGCGCTCGACGGAGACACGGGGCCGGCGGCGCGGCTCAAAGAGGTTTGGGACCGTTACGGATTGCCGATCGCGATAACGGAAGCCCATCACGGCTGTTCGAGAGACGAGCAGTTGCGGTGGCTGATGGACGTCTATCGCGCTGCGACGACGCTCAAACGGGAAGGCGTGGACATCAGAGCGGTGACGATATGGTCGCTCTTCGGCGCCTTTGACTGGAATTCCCTACTGGTGCGCAAAGCGGGTCATTACGAGCCCGGCGCATTCGACGTGAGAAGCGCAAAGCCGCGACCGACGGCGCTCGCCAAAGCGGCGGCTTCGCTCGCGGCCGCCGGCGATTACGATCATCCCATTCTCGACGCGCCGGGATGGTGGAAGCGGGACAATCGTCATTACGCGCGGGCGCCGCGATCCGCGCCGCGCCGCAGCGAAGGCCGCCGCCTTCTCGCCGTCACCGGCGCGACGGGCACTTTGGGGCGCGCCATTTCGCGCATCTGCGAATCGCGCGGCCTCGAACATGTTCTTCTGTCGCGCGCCGACATGGACATCGCCGAAGAAGCCTCCGTCAAACGCAAACTGGAGAAGGTCCGGCCGTGGGCCGTCATCAACGCCGCCGGCTATGTCGACGTCGCCAGGGCGCATCGCGAAAGCGACCGCTGCATGCGTGAAAATGCGCGCGGACCGGAGACTCTCGCGCGCGCGACGAGCGCTTTGGGCGTCCCTTTCGTCACCTTCTCGTCCGACCTTGTCTTCGACGGGCTTTTAGGACGGGCCTATCGGGAACCCGACGCGACGTCGCCGCTTTGCGTTTACGGGCTCAGCAAGGCGGAAGCGGAGCGCCGCGTCGCCGCCGCGCATCGAGACGCGCTCATCATCCGGACCAGCGCATTTTTCGGACCCTGGGACCAGTTCAACTTCGCCTTCGCGACGCTCGCGAGATTGAGAGCCGGCAAGGCGGTTCACGCCAGCGCGCATATGAGCGTCACCCCGACCTATGTGCCGGACCTCGTTCACATCGCGCTCGATTTGCTGATCGACGGCGAGACCGGCGTCTGGCATCTCGCCAATCGGGGCTGCTGCAACTGGTACGATTTCGCATTGAGGCTCGCCGACGAGGCGCGTTTGCCGAAAGCGCTCGTCCTTCCTAAAAGCGGCATGCGTCGGGACACCTCGCTCGACAGCGCGCGCGGCGCGCTCATGCCGTCGCTCGACAACGCCGTCAGCCGTTTCTTCGAAGACGAGCGGCGGCTTTCCGCCTGAGAGCTTGAATCAATGCGCCCCGCCGATATGCGCAGCTCCGACCGCGCGCGCCTTTCCGTCAATGTCGTTCGATGAGCTTGCGGGCTTCGTCACGCATCCGCGCGCGTCCCTCGTCGCGCAGATAGGGCATATGCCCGCCCGCGGTCACGACAAGCCGCACGCGGTCGGCGTCGCCATAGGCGGGAAGTTGGTCGAGAATGAGCCTCGTCGCGAAATAGGGAATGACGAGATCCGCGACGCCCTGGAGTACGACGATCTTGAGCCGGGGATCGAGCGCCAGGGCGTCGCGCATATCGGACAGCGCCTCCGCATTGGCTCGGCCGCCATGGCCGAAATCCCAGTGACGCGCGATCCGCCCGTCCAGAATGGCGTAACGCGCGTCGCCGATCGGCCAGGCGAGCTTTTCCTGCGTCAAAAGCGTCATGGCGGCGCCGAGCGGCGCGCGCCAGGCGTCGAGCACGGGATCCGCCCAATCGCCGCCGGGCGCGAATGGATCGGGGTCGTAGCCTTCCACGCCGCCGTCATAGGCGCTGACGATGCGCTGTTCGTTGCGCTTGCGCTCCCGGCTGAAGCTTTTCGCGTCGACGCGCGCGCCCAGCCGCGCCACGAAATTTCGATCGAGAGCAGTAAAGCGCGCGACAGCCTCGCTCATGCGCGATTGCGCTTGAGGATCTTTCGGACCCTTGAGAAGATCGACGACATAGTCTGCGGCCGCATAGGCCTCAACGTCGGCGAGCTGCCCGCGATCGCGCGCATTGCGGGCGACCGCGGCGAGGGACGGCAGCAGGGCCGCGTAAGACAGAGGCGGGCGCCCGCCCTGCAGCCATGTGAAATCCAGGGCCGGCGAGACCAGGAAAAGACCGTCGACGCCGATATTCTCTCTTTCCCTCAACGGCGCGAGCAGTTTGACGGCGCGAAATCCGCCATAGCTTTCGCCGACAATATATTTCGGCGAAGTCAATCGTCCCCGCGCCGTCAGCCATTTGCGGATCACAACCGCGAGCGCTTCGGCGTCTCCGTCCACGGAGAAGAAGCGTTTCTCGACATCGTCTTTCTCCGAGAGAAATTTGCTGTAGCCCGTCCCGGGCGGATCGATGAAGACGAGATCGCCGAAAGCGAGCCATGTCTCCGCATTGTCCAGCAAGACAGGCGTTAGGGAAGGCGACGGCGTTTCCGGCGGAAAGCGCAGCCGCCAGGGCGAGATTGCGCCGAGCCCGAGCCAGGCCGAGGCGGCGCCGGGGCCGCCATTGAAGATGAAGACCACCGGGCGTCCGCTCGCCTCTATTCCGCTGCGCTCATATGAGACGTAAGCGACATCCGCCTGCGGCGCCTCGGTTTTGGCGTCCTTGAGCCGGATGGCCCCGGCCCGGGCGGTGAAGGCGATCTTCTCTCCCTGCAGAGCGATCGCGTGAGAAGTGACCGCTTCCGGCGGAAGGCCGCGCGTCTGAGATTGCTGCTCGGCGGCTTTCGCGTTTGGCGGCGGCGCTTCGGCGAGGACCGGAGCGCATAAACTCATCGTCAGAGCCAAAACCGCGGCGGTCCCAGTGAAGTGCGACATCGCCCATCCTTATGCTCGAGCCGTTTCCTGCTTTCGGTTATATAGAGACGCGAAGGCGAATGGCCGAGACGCGAAAGCGCGACGGCGAGACGCCCGGCGGCATGATTGGCGATGGCGGCCGCTTTCTTCAACATTGCGTAAAAAGCGATCATTTCGCGCGGGCGAAAAATCGGACATTGCGCGCTCGCTCCGACTCATAGACCGGACGACAGGCGCGCTCGCGAATGAGCGCGCCGACATCCGCCGGATGAGGCGCCCGTGCAGGCCCCTTGTCGAAAATATACGTCGCCACCCGTTCGGCGACGTGAAGCGAAGCGTCGAGAATGTGGCTCTGCGGGAGTAGATCAGCCCGAGGCGAGGTTTTCTTCGGTGATCTGCTCCGCGACGGCCTTCGCCGGGAAGATGTAGACATTGTCGCCCTGGTCCGGGATGAATTTCCGGCCCGCGATCTCGACAGGCGGGAAGGGGCTGCCGCTTGCCAGCGCGTCATGAGGCGCACCGACGAAAATTCGTAAAATCCTAACGGCGTCGATCAGAATCGCGGCGACCGGCCACGCGCCCAAAGGCGCGCCAAAGCCGTTCTCTGCGTCCGGAATCATACTCAAGCCAAAATTGGAGAGAAAAGGAGAGGCGGCATGAAAAGGGGAAAGCTTTGCTATTCCGCCTGAATCGGAGCAAGCGAGAAATCTTGAGCTGGCGAGACTGCTTGCAAAGATAAAAAGGCGTGAGGCGGGCGAACGGCTTAGCGGAATCTTCGGGGGAGTCCGGTGGACGATTATATCGCAAATTGCCGCCCGGCTTTTTTTTCCCGGCAACTGAGAAAGTCCGGTCTGGAGCTCGTCGGCGAGGTGCCGTGGGGCACGCATTTTTGCTTACTCTATCGCACCGCGGAGGAACTGTTCGAGGTTCTTCAGGCCTATTTCGCCGAAGGGCTCGCCGCAAATGAATCCTGCATGTGGGTCACCTCCGACGCCTTCGGCGTCGAGGAAGCTGAAGCGGCGCTGCGATCGACGGTTCCCAACCTCGACGCCTTCATCGCGTCGGGTCAGATGGAGATAATCGATCACGCCGACTGGTATCTTCGCGATGGCGTATTCGACGGCGACCACGTGCTCGATGGATGGGCGAACAAATTGGCGATTGCGACGGCGCGCGGCTTTGAAGGCTTGCGACTTACGGGCGATACATTCTGGTTGCAGAGGCAATCATGGCAAGGGTTTATGCATTATGAAGCGATGTGCGACGAAGTTATCGGCGCAAATCGGATACTCGCTTTGTGCGCTTATCCCTTGCTGAAGTCCACGCCTCCCGAGACCTTCGAGATTATCGCAAATCATGATTTTGCGATCCTGAAGGAAGGGGGGCGCTGGCTCTCGTTCAGGAGCAACAATCGTCAGCGGCTCAGGCAGGCGCTGCGAGAGAGCGAAGGGCGGCAGAACGCGATTTTGGAAGCTGTTCAGGACGCGATCATCGCTTTTGACAGCGAAGGCGCGATCTACACGATCAACGCCGCGGGCTTTCGCATCTTTGGATACGAGGCTAGCGAATTATTGGGCGCAAATATTTGCGTTGCGCTACCGGAAAAGTCGGTCGCCGACCTTGCGCCTCGCCCGGGGCAAAGCGCCCATGTCTGCAAAGTGACGCAAGGGCGACGCAAGAATGGCGAGACCTTCCCTGTCGAAATCACCGTTGCGGCGACCCGGTATAACAACGCGCCCCTGCTTGTCGCCAGCATCCGAGACCTGACTGAGAAACATCACGCCGAGGCGCGTCTCAAGCGCATACAGATCGATCGCCTGGCCGCGATGGGCGCCATCGCGGCGGGCCTCGCTCACGAACTGAATCAGCCCCTGGCGGCGACGAAAACTTACCTGAAAGTCGCCGAACGCCTCATCGAGGCGCCGCCTCTCGAACATTCCGTCAGCGTCGAAGAAGCCCTGGCGCGCGCCGCCGCGCAGGTGGATCGCGCGGGACGCATCGTCAGCAGCTTGCGCGGTCTGACCTCCGACGCGGAGCCGGACAAAACCATCCAGAATCTGCACCGATTGATCGAACAAAGCTGTGAAGAATTTGCAAGAGCGTTCGAGGAGAATGACATCCAGCTTATCTTGGAAATGGGAGCCCGCGACGATCGCGTCCTCGTCGATGGGATGCAGATTCGACAGGTCCTCACGAATTTATTCAAGAACAGCATGGAAGCGATGGCGAAAGCGGAAGCCAAACGACTGACCGTCTCAACCATCGTCGAAGGCGAAAAAATTCAGGTCGATATTGCGGATACGGGGCCTGGCGTTTCGGATGAAGTCAGAGACCAGCTTTTCGATCCGTTGCCTTCGACAAAGGATGGAGGAATGGGGATCGGTTTGCCGATGTCGCGCGTCATTGTCGAAGCCCATGATGGAACGATCTCGCAGCGCCCAAACCCCGAAGGCGGGGCCATTCTGAGTTTCACATTGCCGCTGTTCGAATCGATCCGAGGCGTCGCGGGCTGAAGGCACAGCTCACTTTCCGGGCATGAATTCCGCGACGCGAACCGGGTCTTTCGCGCACAGCTTGCAGCATGGACGCAACGTCCCGGCGTGGATGGCCGGGACAGGCCTGGCCGTGACGGCTGGCCTTGATGGAAAGGTGGCAGACCTTCGTTCACGCCCACCCCAATGACCGCTCGACGGCCTTCTCCCATGACGCGATCAGCCGCGCGCGCTCGTCACTCGTCATCGCCGGCTCGAAGCGTCTCTCCGCGCGCCAATGTTGCGCGACATCCTCCACGCTCTTGAAAAATCCCACCGCCAACCCCGCCGCGTAAGCCGCGCCGAGCGACGTTGTTTCGAGATGGCGCGGGCGCACCACGGGCGCGTCGAGAAGGTCGGATTGAAACTGCATCAGCAGATCATTCGCCGCCATGCCGCCATCGACTTTCAGGTCGCGGATGGCGACGCCCGAGTCCGTCTCCATTGCGGCGAGGACTTCGCGCGTCTGATAGGCTGCGGCCTCGAGCGCCGCGCGGGCGATGTGGCCCTTATTGGAAAAGCGCGTGAGGCCCGCAATGATCCCGCGCGCGTCGCCGCGCCAGCGGGGGGCATAGAGGCCGGAGAAGGCGGGAACGAAATAGACGCCGCCATTGTCGGGGACCGTCTTCGCCAGCGCCTCGATCTCATGGCTCGATGAGATGAGCCCGAGATTGTCGCGCAGCCATTGCACCAGCGCGCCGGCGATGGCGATGGAGCCTTCGAGCGCATAGGTCGGCTTCGCGGCGCCGAGCTTGTAGCCGAGCGTCGTAAGGAGGCCGGCTTTCGAGACATGCGGCGTCTCGCCCGTATTCATCAGCAGGAAGCAGCCCGTGCCATAAGTGTTCTTCGCCGCGCCGGGCGAAAGGCAGGCCTGGCCCAGCAGCGCCGCATGCTGGTCGCCGAGCGCGCCGGAGAGCGGAACGCCGGGGAGGGGATCGACGCAAGGACCATAGACCTCGCTTGAGGAGACAATCTCCGGAAGACAGGCGCGGGGAATGTCGAAGAGCGACAGAAGCGCGTCGTCCCAGTCGAGCGTCGATAAGTTCATCAGTTGCGTGCGCGACGCGTTCGTCGCATCTGTGACATGGCGGCCGCCCGCCGCCCCGCCGGTCAAATTCCAGATGAGCCACGAGTCGATCGTGCCGAACAGCGCCTCGCCGCGTTCGGCTTTTTCGCGCGCGCCGGGAATGTTTTTGATGAGCCAGACGAGCTTCAGCGCCGAGAAATAGGTTGCGAGCGGCAGGCCCGTCTTCGCGCGGACGTCGTCGCCGACGCCTTGCGCCGCGAAGCGATCGACGAGCGATTGCGTGCGCGTATCCATCCAGACGAGCGCATTGTGAAGCGGCGCGCCGGTCGCGCGGTCCCACAGCAGGCTCGTCTCGCGCTGGTTGGTGGCGCCGACGGCCGCGAGGTCGCGCGGCGAAAGACGCGCTTTCTCCAGCGCGCCGGCAATGGCGGCTTTCGTATTGGCGAGAATTTCCGCCGCGTCGTGTTCGACCCAGCCAGGGCGCGGATAGATCTGCGCATGTTCGCGCTGGTCGAAGGCGCGGATCTCGCCCGCCTCGTCCACGATGACGAAGCGCGTGCTCGTCGTGCCCTGATCGATCGCGCCAATGACCTGCGGCATGGGATGAACCTTGGTTGCTTAATGGCCTGTGAATGGAGGCTTCAGCCTCGGTTCAACGCGCGCGGCGCATATTCGTCTTGTCGATTGGGGCAGGAGAATGCGTCATGAAATCCGTGATCGTCAAAATGTCGTTCGTCTTTCTCGCCGCCGCCGGCGTTTCGGCGGTCGGCTCGACTTCCGCGCTGGCCTTCGGCGCGATTGACCGCGGCGTCGCCGTCAGCGTCGCGCCAAAGGTCGAAAAAGTCTGGTGCGGCCCCTATGGCTGCGGCTGGGGCGGGGGCGGTGGAGGCGGCGGCTATGGTTATGGCTGGCGCCCGCATCCGCGCCCCTGGGGCTATGGCGGCTCCGCCTGGCGCCCGCGTCCCTGGGGAGGGGGCTGGGGCTATCGTCCCTGGGGCGGCTCCGGCTGGGGCTCGAATTGGTGACGAGGCGACGCGGCCGCAGCGTTTTGACGCTGCGGCCTTTTTACCTTCGGGACCCTTGTCCAGCGTGGAAGATTTCCAAATTTCGAATCATCGGCACATGGCTTGCGACGTCCATCGCGGCAGCCAGATCGATGTCGGGAAACCGACAAAGGCTGGTTGCAAAACCGGGGAAACGTTGTAACCTACTGATGTAAAAGGTAGTTTGCAATCGTTCCAAACTAGGCGAAGCTATGATCGTCTGTTCCTGCAACGTCCTCTCCGACCGTGATGTGCGCGAAACCGTGACGGCGCGTTCCGACCGTCCTTCCGTCGCCTCGGTCTTCCGCAGCATGGGATGCGAAGCGAAATGCGGCCGCTGCGTGCGCAGCATCGTCGCGATCGTCGATCAGCATTCCGCGGCGAGGCTGGACGAATGCGGCGGAAACAGCGATTGTGACAGCTGCCGCGCCGACGGACTGGCGGCGTGATCATGGCTATGGAAAGGGATTGCACATGCGCGGCGACGCGAAGGTTATCGAATATCTCAATCGCGGGCTGCGCGCAGAGCTGACGGCGGTCAATCAATATTGGCTGCATTATCGAATTTTCGACAATTGGGGCTTCAAGGAGCTCGCCGAAAAGTGGCGTAAGGAATCGATCGAGGAAATGCGCCATGCGGATGATTTCACCGCGCGCATTCTCTTTCTCGAAGGCTTCCCCAATATGCAGGTTCTTGATCCGCTGCGCATCGGCCAGACCGTCGAGGAGATCGTCGCCGCCGATCTTTCCACCGAGGTCGACGCGCGCGCCATGTATATCGAGGCGGCCGTCTATTGCGACTCCGTGAACGATCGCGTGTCGATGGAGCTTTTCGAGCGCATCGTGAAGAGCGAGGAAGAGCATATCGACTTCCTCGAGACGCAGCAGGAGCTGATCAAGCAGCTCGGCGTGCAGCTCTACAGCCAGAAGCACATCGGCCATCTTTCCTGATCAGGAAACGGCGCGCGCGCTCGGCGATGAAGCTCGCCGAGCGCGAGCCCGTTATTGAGCGGTCCGATTGGCCCCCCAGACGAAGCCGATCGCCGCGGCGAGCTCGGAGAGCCGGCGCTCGGCATGATCCTTCCAGTCCCGCGCCAAAGCGTTATTCCATCACGGCGGCTTTGAGGATGCAGACCATGGTCGCCTGCGCCGTCGCCTTGGCGACATTGCGGATGATATGCGGCCGGTCGCAGCGATAGCGCAGCGTTTCGCCCGCCTTCACCGTCTCCTTCACGCCCGCGACCTCGACTTCGAGTTCGCCCTCGCGCACGGAGAGGCTCTCCACCGAGCCGCGCTGATGCGGATCGGATTCGAGCGCGCCGCCGGGATCGGCCGAAAGCTCATAGACTTGGAGCCACTCCACCGTCTTGATCCAGCCGATGATGGCGAGCCGGCACTTTCCGTCGTCGGAGAGAAGGATCGGCGTATCCGCCTTGCTGGTCTTTTCGAGAAAGGGCTCGTCCTCGGTCGTCTGCAGCACGCGCTCGATCGAGACGTCGAGCGCCTGGGCGAGCCGCCAGATGGTCGCAAGCGTCGGATTGGTCTCGTTTCGCTCGATCTGGCTGATGATCGACTTGGCGACGCCCGATTGTTGCGAAAGCTCGGAAAGCGAGAGGTTGTAAGCTTTCCGCAGCCGCTGGATCGTCGCGCCGAGCTGGCCTGAAAGCGCCAGCGCCCCGGCCTCCAGAATCTTGTGCTTTTCCTTGCCTTCGACGCCCATCTGTCCTGCAAAGCTCCCGAAACCGGACGCCACTTTATCCGATTCCGTTCGAAATATCGAACGTTGCGAAGCGGCGTCAAATCCTCCAGAAGGGCGCTGTCATCTCACTGTGACCTGAATCTGTTGAAAGGCGTCGACCGAAAAAAGCGGGAGGCGAGGCGCTCATGGCCGAACAGCTCATGGTCGAACAGAAGCTGACGAATTTCCGCGCGTCGGCGGCGGAGCCCGAACCGAGGCTTTACCGCACGCTCTTCCTTTCCGACCTGCATCTCGGCGCCAGGGCGGCGCAGGCGCATCTCCTTCTCGATTTCCTCAAGCACAATGACGCCGAGACGATCTATCTCGTCGGCGATATTGTCGACGGCTGGAAGCTGCGCAAGGGCTGGCACTGGCCGCAGGCGCATAACGACGTCGTTCAGAAGATGCTTCGCAAGGCGCGCAAGGGCGCGCGCGTCATCTATGTGCCGGGCAATCACGACGAATTCGCGCGCGACTATACAGGTCTCACCTTTGGCGGCGTCGAGGTGGTGGACCACGCCATCCACGAGACGGCCGACGGCAAGAAATTGCTGGTCATTCACGGCGACCAGTTCGACATCGTCGTGCGCAACGCCCGCTGGCTCGCCTTCCTCGGCGACTGGGCCTATGACGTCGCCATCGCCGCCAATACCCATCTCAACCGTTTCCGCCGCCTGTTCGGCGTCGGCTACTGGTCCTTCTCCGCCTGGGCGAAACTCAAGGTCAAGGAAGCCGTGAATTTCATCGGCGATTTCGAGGAGACGCTCGCCGCCGAGGCGCGCCGCCGCGGGATCGACGGCGTGGTCTGCGGCCATATCCACCACGCCGCCGTCAAGACGATCGACGGCGTGATCTATGTGAACACCGGCGACTTCGTCGAAAGCTGCACGGCCATCGCCGAGCACGAAGACGGAACCTTCGAGATTCTGTACTGGCGGAAGACGGCCGCGGAACGCGACGCCGAACAGACGGCGATCAAGGCGCTCCCGGCGCCCCGCGCGGCCGCCGCATAATGAGGATCCTGATTGCGACAGACGCCTGGCGCCCCCAGGTCAACGGCGTCGTGCGTTCGCTCGAATCCGTCGCGGAGTCGGCGAAAGAGCTGGGCGCTGAGATCGATTTTCTCACCCCGCGCGATTTCCATTCCTTCCCAATGCCGACCTATCGCGAGATTTCGCTCGCTTTAGCGACGCCGCGCGCCGTGCGCCGGCGCCTCGATACGGGCTACGACCATATCCACATTGCGACGGAAGGCCCGATCGGCCTCGCCGCGCGCGCGGTCTGCCTGCGCGACAAGCGCGTCTTCACGACGAGCTTCCACACACGCTTTCCAGAATATATTCGCGCGCGAACCGGGCTGCCTGTGGCGCTCTCCTACGCCGCCCTGCGCCGCTTTCACAATGCGGGCTCCGGCGTCATGGTGTCGACGCCGAGCCTTGCGCAGGAGCTCGACGCGCGCGGTTTCCGCCGCCTGCTGCGCTGGTCGCGCGGCGTCGACCACGGCGTCTTCAATCCCGACGCCAGAATAGCCCTCGACCTGCCGCGGCCGATCTTCCTCTATGCGGGACGGCTCGCGGTCGAGAAAAATCTCGAGGCCTTTCTGGCGCTGGATCTGCCCGGAACGAAGCTCGTCGTCGGCGACGGACCGGCGCGCCCCTCGCTTGAGGCGCGATATCCCAACGCGACCTTCGTCGGCGTGAAGACGCCCGTCGAGCTCGCGGCGCTTTACGCCGCCTCCGACGTTTTCGTCTTCCCCAGCCGCACCGATACGTTCGGCATCGTCCTGCTCGAGGCGATGGCCTGCGGCCTGCCTGTCGCCGCCTATCCGGTGATGGGGCCGCTCGATGTCGTCGGCGGCAGCGGCGCCGGCATATTGGATGAAGACCTTCGCGCCGCCGCGCTGGCGGCGCTCGACATTCCGCGCGAAGCGGCGCGCGCCCATGCGCTGACCTTCACCTGGGAAAACTGCACGCGCCAGTTTCTCGACAATATCGTCTATGCCCGCGGCGCGGCGTCGCTCAGCGGCGCCGGGCGCGAGACGCTCAAAAACTCAGGCGAAAAGCGCGAAGCGGTCGATAAGGGGCAGACGGTCCAGCCATGAGAGCGCCGCGAGGCGCGCGTCCGGGCGGATGACGATCGGCTCCGGCGCGGGGGCATTCAACGCGGTGGACGGATGCGACGGCTCCCGCTCGCGCGCGGTCGCATTTTCGTGCGCTCTCGCCGGTCCAAGCGCCGGCTCGACCTCGGGCGTCGCCTGTTTCTCGATAATCGTCACGCCGCCGCCCGCGCCGCGGAATTCCTGCGCCAGCGCGTCGATCTGACCGCAGACAAAGTCCTCAACGCCGCTTTCGCGCAGCGACCAGGACAGCTCCGTGAGGCGATCCGCGAGCGAGAAAGCCTCCGCCGGCGCCAGCGCCCGCTGCGCCTCGAGCCGCGCCTCCAGGCGTTCGATCGCCGCGAGCATGCGGGCCCCCTCGGCGCCGCGCGCGCGGCGCGCATGTTCGGCCAGAAAGAGACGGCCGCGCGCCGTCGAGGCGACGGCCGCTTCGATCTCGTCATATTCGTCCGGCTGGAGACCGGGCGGCGGAGCCGCTATGGTCATGAAAAAGCCGCTTGCTGCCCCACGCCCGAATCGGCGCAAGTCGCAGCATCGCCAGCTCCACGTCCAATGCAAGCGCCGGAGACCTGATGAGCCTCTCTCCCGAGGAGATCGAACGTTACGCCCGCCACCTCGTGCTGCGCGAGATCGGCGGTCCAGGTCAGCAAAAACTCAAATCAGCGCGCGTACTTGTGATTGGCGCAGGCGGGCTCGGCGCGCCGCTCCTGCAATATCTCGCCGCCGCCGGCGTCGGCGTGATCGCGATTGTGGATAACGACACGGTTTCGCTCTCCAATCTGCAGCGCCAAATCATTCACGACACGAAAGGAATCGGCCGCCCGAAGGTCGAGAGCGCGAGGGAGGCGATCGGCCGGCTCAACCCGCATGTCCGCGTCGAGCCGCACGCCCTTCGTCTGACGCAGGAAAACGCCCGCGCGCTCATTTCCGGCTATGACGTCGTCGCCGACGGCTCGGACAATTTCGCGACGCGCTATCTCGTCTCGGATGCGTGCTTTTTCGAAAGAAAGCCGTTGGTGACGGCGGCCGTCGGCGGCTTCGACGCGTCGCTGACGACGCTGCGGCCCTTCGAGGCCGGGCCGGACGGCAAGCCGAATCCCACCTATCGCTGCCTCTTCCCTGAAGCCCCGCCGCCCGGGACCGCGCCGAGCTGCGAGGAGGCGGGGATTTTAGGGGCGCTCGCCGGCGTCGTCGGCGCGATGATGGCGCTCGAAGTCGTCCGCGAGATCGTCGGCTTCGGCGAGAGCCTCGTCGGCCGTCTGCTGCTGATCGACACGCTCGCCATGCGCTTGGAGACGCTGCGTTACGGATGGGACCCCGATAATCCCCTCAACGGGGCTACTTCGCCGCGATGACGGCGATTTCGACCTTGTAGTCCGGGGCCACGAGCCTGGCTTCGACGGTCGCCCGGGCGGGCGGATTGTCCTTGTCGACCCAGACGTCCCAGACGCCGTTCATCTCGGCGAAGGTCGAAATGTCGGAAAGGTAGATGGTGACGGAAAGGATCTTGGCCTTCTCGCTGCCGGCTTCCGCCAGAAGCTCGTCGATGAGGCCGAGAATTTCGCGCGTCTGGTCGGCGACCGAGCCGCCCTTGGTCTTCTCCGCCACCTGGCCCGCAGTATAGATCGCATTGCCCCGCACGACCGCTTTGCTCATGCGCGGACCCGCGCCAATTCGCCTGATATCGCTCATATTCCCTCCGGTTTCCGCCGGGTTTAGGGGAAGCCGGGGCCCACGGCAAGAAGCCCAAGAAAAGTTGCCCGAGCCGCTGGACAAGAGGCGGCCCCCTTTCTATAAGCCCCTCCACGCGCCGCGCGCGGGCCCAGGTAGCTCAGTTGGTAGAGCATGCGACTGAAAATCGCAGTGTCGGTGGTTCGATTCCGCCCCTGGGCACCATCCCCATCCTCCGAAATCCTGCTCTAAAATACGAAATTTCAATTATTTAAGGGAACCCAGCGGGCATCCCTCTCTTCGCTATTGTGCGCTCCGATATCCGACGACTTTCCTCCGCGCCCTTGCTGGCCCCTTGCTAGAAAGGGCGTTCGCCTCTACCTTCGCGACATTCGAAATGGCCATTTTCAACCCTTGAGCGTCACCATGCGCGACAGGATCACGAAGCGGACGGTCGAGGCGCTACAGCCACGCGAGCGCGACACTTTCCTGTGGGACAGCGAAATCCCCGGGTTCGGTTGCAAGGTCACGCCTAAGGGCGGCCGCATCTATCTCTTGCAGTACAGCCGAAACGGTCGCGACCATCGTGTCACCATCGGGCGGCATGGAATCGAATTCACAGCCGAGCAGGCGCGCAACGAGTCGCGGCGCCTGCGCGGACTCATCGCCTCGGGCGGCAATCCCGCGCTCGACCGATCACGTGACCGCGCCATGCCGACCGTCGCAGACCTGGGCGAGCGATACATCGAAGAATATGCGCGCCCTCACAAGAAGCCGTCCGGCCTCGCCCAGGATCGTCGAAATCTCGATAACCACGTCAACCCGCTCATCGGCTCGCTCAAAGTCTCAGAAGTAGAGCGCGAGGACGTGGCGCGCGTCATGCGCGACGTTGCAGCAGGTAAGACAGCGAAAGACGAGAAGACGAAGCGTCAGGGACGGCGCATCGTTCGGGGCGGCGAAATCGTCGCCAATCGCGTTCAAGCGCTCTTGTCGAAGATGTTCGAATTGGCCGAGGACTGGAAATACCGTCCTGCGGGCTCCAACCCATGCCGCGGAGCGAAGCGCTTTGCGGAGCACAAAATCGAAAGATTCCTCTCAACTGACGAATTAATTCGTCTCGGAGAGGCGTTAGTTGCCGCAGAGGAGGGTCGTCTTCTCCTTGATCCCGATCATGCGATGTCAACGGTTCCAAGGAAACCCAAGCGCGGCGGCCAGATGCGAACGGGCCCGCGTTCTGAAAATCCATATGCTGTCGCCGTCATCCGGCTACTTTTACTCACCGGGTGCCGGCTTGGAGAAATTCTGGGCCTAAAGTGGTCCCATGTCGATTTCGAGCGTCGCCTGTTGCTCCTGCCAGACAGCAAGACCGGCGCAAAGACCGTCTACTTGTCAGAGCCCGCTCTGCAAATCCTGAAGGGCGTTGTGCGTATCGACGGCAGCCCACATGTGTTCCCCGGCAAACCACCCTCGGAGCCGCTTGGATCAATTCGAAAGCCGTGGGAGCATATCTGCAAAGCTGCACGGCTCAATAATTTGAGATTGCACGACCTGCGCCACAGCTTCGCCAGTGTCGGCGCCGCGAGTGGGCTCAGTCTGCCCATGATTGGCGCTCTACTCGGACATTCACAGCCCACAACCACAGCCCGCTATGCGCACCTTGCTGCATCCCCACTCCATGAGGCGGCGGATGCTATTGCGGCTCAGATCACAAGTGCCATGAACCAACCCGGATGATTAATTTCACCCGAGTGGTGCGAGCCCCCATTTCTGCGCGCGCGGCCACCCGCTCAAAAAGCGATCGCGAGGATACCGCGAGCACTGTCGAGCCTATGATGGATTGGAGAAAAAAGTCTAATATTTCATATATTTGAGTCGCCGCGTGTGCAGTTCGTGTGCACTGACTGTTCGCTTCTTCTTCTTCCACGATAACGCGCGCAATGACGCGCTGTCGCGCAATCGGATCCGATCAAGGCAGATTCGAACGCCCCCCACTCGATTGTTCAAACACCACCTAACGATTTGATTTTCCAGTCAAATGTATTCTCTAACGGCGAGAACGCCGACACTCATACCGTCAAAATTCTACGCTTTTGATTTTGCAGAGTTTTTCGCCGGAAAATTTTTTTCGTGGCTTCAGCATCTATCGCGATGAGGAGTGAGCAAATGTTTTGCTCAAACTGCTCCCGGAGCAGAGATCCCTCATCAAACAACTACCGTCAATCGGCCTAACGAACCGGCGTCTGGCCGCTCCGCACGAATGCATCGAAGGCCTGTCGTCTCTTCGCTGCGGAAGACTGAGCTGCAAGAATCGGCATCAGCGGACGCCCCTTCCCCTGTCCCGCGACGACGGCAAACGTGCATCCACGCAGATACACAGACGGCGTCATCATTGACTGCGACATAGCCCTGAAGCTATATGAAGGCCGTTAGGTTGCATCACGCTTCGAGATGGCGTTTCGGGCTTTCGGGTCCAAGTCTAAGGCGGAGTCGCTAGCACCAGCGATCCACATACAACGGTGATCCAATGGGTCGAAAGCTAGATGAAGTCGTCGCGAAGCTGCCCCGCGGCCGACAGGAGCAAATCGAGGCGCACTTCCTGGATCTGCGAGATCAGGTCGACGGGCTGCGAGAGCTGCGCCAGATCGCCGGCAAGGCTCAAGGGGATATTGCAACCGCGCTGAACATCAAGCAGCCGTCCGTGTCGAAGATCGAGAAACAGACGGATATGCATCTGTCGACGCTGCGAAGCTACGTGGAGGCAATCGGCGGAAAGCTTGAATTGACGGTGAAGCTTCCCACTCGGCCTGCGCTTCGTCTCCAGAATTTCGGCGATATCGGCGCAAAGCCGGACCCGACTGTTCATACAGTTGCTCGCCGTCACAAGCGTGCCAACGAACGATGACTGGAACCGCCTAATGCACCGGCCTGCACAAAATCAGCACGGGGGACAAGATGGCTGAAACTCAGATCGAGTGGACGGACGCCACTTGGAATCCAGTCGCGGGCTGCTCGATCGTCACCGCTGGTTGCACTCATTGCTACGCCATGGAAATGGCGAGGCGCCTTGAGGCTATGGGCGTGGAGAAATACGCCAAGTTGACCCGCAAAACGGGGAAACGCACGGTCTGGAATGGTGTCGTTCGGGAGGACCGCGAGTCGCTATCGATTCCTCTCCGTTGGCGCAAGTCCCGTAAGATATTTGTAAACTCGATGAGCGACCTCTTCCATGAACGGGTTAGCGACGCCTTCATCAGTGACGTCTGGCAGGTCATGCGCGAGACACAGCATCACCACTACCAGATTCTGACGAAACGTCCCGAACGCATGGCTAAGCTGGTGGCCACTCACATTGGCGAGATCTTGCCGAATGTCTGGCTCGGCACCAGCATCGAGAACTCGGATGTGGTCGAACGCGTAGGACACCTGCGCCAGGCACCGGCGGCCATAAGGTTCATCTCCTTCGAGCCTCTTATTGGTGCCGTCGGTCGTGTCGATCTTCGCGATATCCATTGGGCGATCGTCGGCGGCGAGAGTGGGAAGTCAGCTCGGCCAATCCGTGAGGAATGGATCGACGAAATACATCTGCAGTGCCTGTCGGCAGGAACAGCCTTCTTTTTTAAACAGTGGGGCACCTGGGGCAAAGACAATAAAAAGCGCTCAAAAAGAGCCAACGGACGCGAGTATCGGGGACGGACCTGGGATGAGATGCCCACCGTTCCCATCGCTGTTCCTTAAAGGGGCCATCGAGGGATTGGGGGCGAGGTGGTAGAAAAACCATACGAATGGGCTGATGGTGCGAAGCTTGAGGAGCATTCCAAGCGCAAGCACAAAATCCTGCGCGAATACGTCTTCGATTATCTCAGCGTCCGCTGCAGGCTGCCGCAGCAGGAACGGTTTCGGCTTGCAATCGTGGATGGCTTTGCAGGCGGCGGACGATACCAGTGCGGGACACCTGGATCACCGCTGATATTCATCGAAGAATTGCAGCGCGCCGTCGAGGCGGTAAACACACATCGGTCGGTACAAGGCCTTGGCGCGATCGAGGTCGAATGCCTTCTGATCTTCAATGACGCCAGTCGCGATGCCATTGAATTGTTGAAGACACATGTCGCGCCGATGCAAGCTGCTATCGCTCAGACGTGCCCGAAGCTGCACCTGCGCGTCGAGTATTTGAACGAATTTTTCGAGGCTGCATATCCGAAGATCAAGATACTCCTTGAACAAGGACGGTATCGGAGCGTTATCTTCAATCTAGATCAATGCGGCGACAGTCATGTCGAGAGGGATACGCTCCTCGACATCATGCATTCCTATCCCGCTGCAGAAATCTTCTACACTTTTATGATCAGTTCACTGCTCGCTTTCCTGCAGAAGAACCAGCCAGAGCAGCTGAGAACACGGCTTGCTCATCTTGGGCTGACGAGCGCGAGTATCGATGCGCTCAATGGTTTGATGAGCAAGAACGATTGGCTCGGAACTGCGGAGAAGATTGTCTTCGACGCCTTTCGCTTATGTGCGCCCTACGTGAGTCCCTTCTCTATCAACAATCCTGGCGGATGGAGGTATTGGCTGATCCACTTCGCCAACGCCTATCGGGCACGGCAGGTCTACAACAACATCCTTCATGACAATGCGAGCCTCCAGGCGCATTTCGGTCGCTCGGGCCTCAATATGCTATCGTATGACCCCAGACACGATGAGGGAATGCTCTACTTGTTCGACGATAAGGGTCGGGCCTCCGCGAAGAACCAACTCTTGGGAGACATCCCACGCCTCGTGACGGAATCCGGCGATGCCATGTCCGTAATCGACTTCTACGAGAGCATTTACAACATCACTCCTGCTCATGCGGAGGATGTCCATGCGGCGATCATCGAGAGCCCGGATTTGGAGGTGATCACTCCCGCAGGCGGCGAGAGGAGGAAGGCAAATACGATCGGCGTTAACGACGTCATCAAGGTGAAAACGCAGCGAAGCTTCTTCCCGATGTTTCTCGACGCGGCGGCAAAAAAGAAAGGCAGCGAGGAGTGACTGCTCGACGCCGCCAAGATCCCGAATGGCGCGGATTCGAGCGTTTGATTGCGCGGATCGAGGCCGACGCCGGCCCCGCGGGCATTGTCGTAAGGTCCCCTGACCGGATCAAGTGCAGGGTCACTGGCCGGCTACGCGAGGTCGATGCGAGCATCCGCACGCGAGCCGGGACATCGGAGATCCTCATCACGGTAGAGTGTCGGCGGAGAAGCAAGAAACAAGATGTCACCTGGATTGAACAGCTGGCGGCCAAACGCCAAGCAATCGGCGCAGACCGCACCATAGCAGTCAGCGCATCAGGCTTTTCGCCCGAGGCCGAAGCCGTAGCACTACAGCACAGCATTTCGCTTCGGCGGGCGTCGGAATTCTCAGTCGCAGATATCAATCAACTCTTGAAGCTGGATTTCGTGATCTTCTGGCACAAAGCGTGTGCCCTTGCTGGGGTGGGTATTCGGACCTTTCGCCCGGACGAGTCTGGCACAACACCACCGGATGAATTCGACTTCGCTCTGCCAGAAAATACTGACTTATTCGCATCTATCTTCCGCAACACAGACAACGGCTCGACTTGGTCACTCAATGATGTTTGGCAGGAAGTTCAAGCGGCACTGAATCCCTTCGGCGACATTGCGAAGGGCGCACCGCCGATCATTCGAACCGCGCGTGTTCCATATTCCGGCAACGTAGTGATCCACCATGGCGGCGACACTCATCTGCTAGGTCACGTTTTCCTGGGGGTGGCTCTTTGGATAGAGCCAGAAATGGTCCCTCTCGAAGATGCACAAAGAGTCGAGTACGGCTCGTCCGAAGCACCTGCAATTCAGCGCGTCGAGTTCGCTTCGCAGCGAACCCTACCTCGAGATTGGCACATCTCGTTACAAATGCCCAAGGACTCAACCGATATCGCCGATCTCCGAACTGGCGGCAATTGGCCGGACAGCGAGGAATAGATCGTGAGCATTCAAGACACACACCAGTCAGGCGAGCGCCCATCACTTCCCAATCCAGACCGCTATCGTAATCCCGACAATGATTCTCGCGGGCCATATTTGCTTGCCGATCTCACGGTTCATGGGGTGCGGCCACGCCTTCAATACGACTGGAGAGGACATCTTCCTCCGAATGGCCGGCACTGGCGGTTCACTTTAGAACGGGCGCAAACCGAAGACACGGACGGCCGAATCGTGTGGCCGGCCAACGGCGGCCGCCCCCGTTTAAAGCGCTATATTTCGGAACAACAGGAAGCGCTGCGCAACCAAGATGACGCTCCGGGGGCAATCGTAGAACGTGCCCTGCGTTCCATGTTGCAAGCCTTAGCTCAGGAAATCGTTCGTAGCCCCGATTACCTAGTGCATGTCGAGTGGCGTGACCTTGAACGATTGCTGGGCGAGGTTCTTTCGGGATTGGGATTCGACGTTCTGGTCACGCGCCCCGGACGTGACGGCGGCTTTGATTTGGAACTTCGTTGCGTCGAGGCCGGTCAGCCTGTGATTTATCTGGTTGAGATCAAGCATTGGAAGGCGCCATCGAGACCGGGCTCCGACATTCTGGAGCGCTTCTTTGAGGTGGTCATGGCGTACGGGGCGAGCCGCGGTCTCCTCGTATCCAGCTCCGGATACAGCGTACCAGCGCTTTCCGGGCGTTCAGAAATCGCCCGGCAACTCGTTCGTTTGGGGGATGCCGACAAGATTGTCGCCCTCTGCCAGTCGTATGTCAGGCATCGGATTGGAGCTTGGACTCCTACCGACGCTCTCCCCAGTATTCTATTTGCAGATACCTTCTAGCCGCCCTCAGCAAGGCGACGAAAAGCCAATGCTCGAAAGCACGAGCGCCGCTCAAACAGTAACGCAGCAACAAGAAGTAGCTCGATGTTCGGACCGCAGCATCTGAAGCAAGTCATCAAATACCTCGACGGCATCGACTACGCTTTGTCTCAACGGATGCTCCGGAAGCACCCGCCGGACGAGCCGGCTCTCACCAATGAGCTTTGCGCCCTACTCGATGCAGAAACCCAGCGGAGTGAGGAGAACCCCCCCTATAGCTTGGATCAACTCAACGCGGATCTCGCCTCCCTTGGCGACGGCCTCGACTTCGAAGTCTCGATCGATACGTATCCTCATAACACGGCGATGGAGCGCCACGTCTCGCAATCCGATTTTGGTCTCGTCCTCACCTACGAAAATCATATTCTGCCCAACGAAAGCTGGTCGACGGCGTATCTGATTCAGGCGAAACGGCTCTTTCGGAATCCGAATTCTGGCGAGTACGACCAGCGCGCAAGCTTCCAAGCCGTCGATACGCAGCAGCGAGCCCGACTCGACCGGCTCGCTTCGATTCTTGGCGAGGGCGCGCTTCTGTATGGCCTCTATTGCCCACAAACTCCGAAGATCCCAGATACAACCCGTACCCAACTGCGCGCCCTCCACACGCGAAACTTAAGTCGTCAGATCTTCGATTTCGGGACCGGGTTAGCGCTAAGAGACGCCTTAGTTAACAACGGTGGAATCGACGCCGGCATCTGGCTTCGATCAATAGAGGGTAAACCTACTGGCTTAGTTGGACTGCACGATGAAGCATTTCGTTCGGCTCTGCCGTTCACCTGGTTCATCATCGAACACTTTACTCCGCGCTCACATCATGGACCTTTCTCTGGCTTGATGCGAAGCGGTCCAATTCTGGCCGAGCCGCGCGCCAATGACCGCGTCAGAAGCATCGTCACCGGAGACCAACAGGCAATCCGCGATCTGATCGATGAAGTACACGAGGCTGGCGAGGAAACCGTAGCACCCACTACCATCACCGTGCTTCCGCGTCATACGATCACCGTCAAGGTGAGTGTTGGAAAATCGCTTCCGCCCGATAGCGCACGCCTTCAGATTGACTGAGCCGGCCGGATCCGCAGGCGTGTGTCCATCTATCGGGATGCGGCGTTGAGCATGCATCCCGCAAACGCTTCTAATGTTGGAGCCGCTCTATCACCTTCAAACGCTTCAACGAATCGGCATCTGACCGATCCGCACTAAATGGTTGAAGACCTCAACCTCCCTTTCTTCCGATTGGAAGCTTGGGCCGTGCGCCTCAAACTGCACAGACAACAGGCTGCCCGCTCCAGCCGGCTGGGAAGTGTCGCTGGCATCGCTCCGTGGACGGGGGGACGCCATTTACCAGCTATCCCTTTCATGGCCCAGCGCGAACACCGCCCTTGTCGAAAGAGCTTCCTCTGGTTATATTACTGGAAATACTAGGAGGCAAACCATCAGCAAGGCTCAGCGACGTGCGATCCAGAATTACCGCTCGCGGCTCGGCGAACGCGGGCTTGCGCGCTTCGAAGTGCTTGGTCGTGACGCTGACCGCGACCTGATCCGATCTATCGCTCGCAGGCTCGCAGAAGACACGCCCGAAGCCTCGGAGTTGCGCGCCACTGTCAGCAAGTCGATCTCTGGGGAGCCGCCGCGCAAGGGTGGTATTCTTGCTGCGCTCCGGCGCTCTCCGCTTGTTGGCGCCGATCTTGACCTGACTCGCCCCCGCGAAGAAGGGCGCAAGGTCAAGATTTGATGCGCTTCCTGCTCGACACAAATATCATCAGCAACGTCACCAAGCCTACGCCATCGGCGGCGCTGTTGGATTGGCTGGCGGAGCAGGCTGACCAAGACCTCTATATCTCTTCCCTAACCGTAGCCGAAATCAGCCGAGGGGTGCTTGAGAAGCCCGCCGGCAAAAAGCGACGGGAGCTTGAGAAGTGGTTCGAGGGACCGGACGGCCCCCAAGCACTCTTCGCCGGCCGCGTGCTTCCTTTCGATGAAAAAGCTGGTCTGGCATGGGCCAAGCTCATGGCCGACGGAAAAGCTCGTGGACGCTCCCGCAGCGCACTCGACACGATCATCGCTGCCATCGCCGAGGCGAACGGCTGCGTCGTCGTAACCGACAACGAAAGGGACTTCGAAGGCGTCGAGATCATCAATCCGCTTAGGGGGGCCGAATGAGCGGAGCAGCGGCAGGAACTCGCGATCCCGGCGGCTCCAAGTGGCATCGATGGGACCCACACATCCATGCCCCAGGCACCGTCCTAAACAATCAATATCGCGGCAGCGACGCGTGGGAGAAATTTCTCGCGCAAGTCGAAGCCTCTTCCCCGCGCATCCGCGCGCTCGGGATCACCGACTACTACAGCGTCGACGTCTATGAGCAGGTCGTCGCACACCGGAAATCAGGCCGTCTGCCCGAGGTTGACCTCATCTTTCCCAACGTTGAGCTGCGATATGGCATTGGCGCTGCCAGTGGCTCACCGATCAACTTCCACCTCCTCGTTTCGCCAGACGATCCAGAGCACGTGGAGCAGATCCGCAGATTTCTGCGCTCGCTGACCTATACCGCCTATGGTCAGCCCTTCCGCTGCGAGCGATCTGACCTCATTCGCCTCGGTCGTGCTCACGATAAGGCCGTTACTGACGACAATGCGGCGTTCGCCGTCGGAGCCAATCAGTTTAAGGTCAACCCTGACGAGCTCCGCACGGAATGGAAAAAGAACCCGTGGGTGCAAGATAACGTCCTCATCGCCGTCGCGGCGGGAAGCAATGACGGCACGTCCGGGCTCCAAGGCGATCCATCGCTCGCCACTCTTCGCAAAGAGATCGAGCGCACTGCGCACGTCATCTTCTCGTCGAATCCCAAGCAGCGGGCATTCTGGCTTGGACAGGGCGCCGTGCCGGTCGCCAAACTCGTCTCGGACTGGAATGGCACGAAACCCTGCTTGCACGGCAGCGATGCCCATAGTCCGGATCGCGTCGGTGTGGTCGAAAAGGACCGGTATTGCTGGGTCAAGGGTGACCTCGCTTTTGAATCTCTGCGCCAGACATGCCTTGAGGCAGAAACGCGCGCCTTTATCGGTCTCGCTCCGCCGCGCGGCGCGCTGCCGTCTCAGGTGGTCACTGCAATCGAAGTTACGGACGCGTCATGGCTCGCTACGCCACGCACTCCTCTCAACGCGGGCCTGGTCGGCATCATCGGCGCACGAGGTTCAGGCAAGACCGCCCTGGCGGACATCATCGCCGCCGGAGGGGATGCCCTCTCTCCCCACCTCAGCGAACGGTCCTTCATCCGCCGAGCCAGAGACCACCTCGGCGAAGCATCTGCCCGCCTCACTTGGGAAGACGGCGATCCGACGTCCAACGAATTGCGCCATGTCGAGATGGAGGATTTCTACGACTCGCCGCGTGTCCAGTACCTTTCCCAACAGTTTGTCGACAGCCTCTGCTCCGCGGAAGGCGTTACCGATGAACTCCTCGCAGAGGTCGAACGAGTTATTTACCAGGCTCACCCGGCCGAGGACCGGATGGGAACGACCACTTTCCGCGAATTGCTAGACCTACGCGCCGCGCGGGGTCGCGCCCTCCGACACAGTCACGAAGAAGCTCTCGCCGATGCTGCCTCGGAGCTGAACGTCGAACGCGATCGAAAGGCCGGACTGCCAGCGTTGCACAAGCAGCGCGGCGAAAAGGCCGCATCCATCGCGAAGGACAAGCGAGACCGCAGCAGCCTCATCGGTAAGGGCGGCGAGGAACGAGCCAAGCGTCTTGATGAAGTATCGACAGCGGCAGAATCCGTCCGCTTCCAGGTCGAACAGGCACAGCGCAGGCGGCAGGCGCTTCTGGCTCTCAAGGACGAAGTAGAGGACACTCGCAAAACGAAGGCGCCAGCACGCCTGCGACAGCTCCAACAGGCCCATTCAGAGTCGGGCCTAAATACCGACCAGTGGAAGTCATTCCTCCTAGAATTTTCTGGGGACGTCGACACCATCCTCTCGACCACGATTAAGGCCATCGACGGACGCATCAAGGGCCTGTCCGGACCCGCCGTCGGCGAAGTGACAGTCGCGACGGGAGCGCCGCCGTCAAGCGCCTCGCTTCTTTCGGAGGGGATAGCTCTCACCCAAAATACGTTGAGCCTCTTGAACAAGGAGGCCGCGCGCCTCCGTGCGCTGATCGGCATCGACACCGAAAACGCCAAGGCCTTCGCTCGCCTGTCCGAGAAGATTTCTCGCGACGAAGCCGCGCTCGCAAAGCTCGACCGCGATATCGAGGTCGCGCAGGGCGCCGACGAGCGCATAAAGGAGCTGATCCAATCACGTCGTGACAGCTATGCGTCCATATTCGACGGCATTATCGACGAAGAGCGCGAGCTGTCGGCGCTCTACGCGCCACTCAAAGCGCGGCTCGAGGCTGAGGAAGGAGCGCTAGGAAAGCTCTCCTTCTCGATTCGCCGTGTGGTGGATGTCGGCGCCTGGGCGCAACAGGGTGAAGACCTTCTTGACCTCCGCAAGACCGGCCCCTTCAAGGGGCGCGGCTCCCTTCTGGCAGCCGCGAGATCGGATCTCCAGGCCGCGTGGGAGACTGGCTCTAGCGCCGAAGTCGCCGAGGCGATGGCCAGCTTTCGCGAGGCCAACGAGAGAGGTCTTGTCGAACATGCACAGGTCGAGCGGAGCGACGCTTCCGCGTTTCGGGAATGGGCCGGCCGCATCTCGAGCTGGCTGTACAGCACAGACCACATCACGGTGAGCTACGGTGTCCAATATGAGGGCGTTGATATCGAACAGCTCTCGCCTGGCACCCGGGGCATCGTTCTTCTGCTGCTCTATCTCGCGATCGATCGCGACGATGACCGTCCCCTGATCATCGATCAGCCAGAGGAAAACCTCGATCCCAAGTCGATCTTCGACGAGTTGGTCGAACGATTTCGCAAGGCCAAGCAGCGCCGCCAGATCATCATCGTCACACACAACGCCAACCTGGTGGTCAACACTGACGCCGACCAGGTCATCGTCGCCACCTGTGGGCCCCATCGCCCCGGCCGGTTGCCGGAGATCACCTATCAAAGCGGCGGTCTGGAGAACCCCGAAATCCGCCGTCTGGTCTGCGAGATTCTGGAAGGCGGTGAAACCGCGTTCCGAGAGCGCGCGCGGCGCCTGCGTGTGCAGATGTAGAACGAGGCAGCTAAATGGAGGGGCACAATTTCGAAAACCTGAAGGCGCATATCCTTCCCCTCTCCGTGTCGCAAAGCTTCGACACCGCGCGCACCGAATGGTCCCTGGTCGCGGTGGAGATCAGCGAAGAATTTGACCACTGCCCATGCGGACAGGAAATCAAAGAGCACTGCTACATTCGCAACCATCTCAACGGCAACGAGACCTATGTCGGCAATGTCTGCATCAACCGCTTCATCCAGATTGACACCGGCAATCTGTTCGACGGGCTTAAGCGGATCGCGAAGGACTTAACCGCTAACGCCAACAATGACCTCATCGAGCATGCCTACCGTATGGGCTACCTCTACAGCGAGAAGGAATACACAGTCCTGAAGCAGACGATGCGAAAGAGAAATCTCTCAGACGCGCAAATCGCGTGGAAGACCAAAATAAATAGGCGGATCGTTGCTCAGACCGTGGTTAGGAAACGCACTGTGAGATAATGATTATCCGTGCCGCCGCACGAAAACCAATGAGCGCAACTCTCGGGGGGAACGCGCGCACATGTATATTGAACAACTTCTTTTAACGAACTTCCGTTGCTTCGGTCCAGCGGGCACATCAATCGATTTGACGAGCGGTCTTACGACCTTCGTGGGCGTCAATGGCGCCGGCAAGACCGCTGTGTTGCAAGCGCTTCAACGACTCTTTGGGATCACCGGCGAGCAACGACGCGTTCGTCGCCAGGATTTCCATATCCCCGCAGCCGAGGCCGGCCCACCGCTCCAGCGCGCACTCGCTCTCGAGGCAATTCTGGCGTTTCCGGAACTGGACGCGGGGGGCGCCAATGCCGGGGCGATCCCGGAATTCTTCCAGCAGATGGCGGCCGACGATGCCGGGCGTCTTAAGTGCCGGCTGCGCCTCGAAGCGACCTGGACCGACGACGGCTCGCTTGAAGGCGCTCTTGAGCAGAAATACTGGGCTGTTCGGACCTTCGGCCCCTTCGCCGAGGCCGACTGCATCGAGCTAAAGGCGCTCGACCGCGCTCGCATTCAAATGATTTATGTGCCCGCGTCACGTGATGGCGCCTCCCAGGTAACAGCCTTCCTGCGCGGCCGTCTTTGGCGCGCGATCAATTGGTCGCAAGGTGTTAGACAAACCTTTGCCGATGCCGGTGCCGCCCTCAATGGCGCATTCGCCGCGGAGCCGGCCGTCGATATCGTCGTGGGCGCGGTCACACGGCGTTGGCAGCAAGTCCACACGGCAGGTACCGACACGACACCGCTGTTTCGTCCAATCGACTTGCGCTTCGAAGAGGCCATCCGCAAGGTCGAGGTTGTCTTCCGTCCCGACGAGGCAGGCCGCGAGCGAGCGCTCGACGATCTCAGCGACGGACAGCGTTCGCTCTTCCATCTCGCGATGACAGCCGCCACCCTGGACATTGAAGCCAATGTCGCGGCGAACGCCGCCGCAGGCTTTCAGCCGGGAGGCGTTCCCCTGCCAGCTCTCACGCTTATTGCGGTGGAGGAGCCGGAGAACAATCTCGCCCCGTTCTACCTGTCACGCATCGTTCGCCAGATTGAAGAGCTCACCGCCGGGCCGCGAGCGCAGGCGTTGATCTCGAGCCACTCGGCAAGCATTCTTGCACGCGTTGATCCCGCTCAGGTCAGGCATTTCCGGCTGAACCCAGCCGATCGCACGGCGCGTGTGCGCGCGATCCGTCTTCCGCCAGACCAAGAGGAAGCATCAAAGTTTGTGCGCGAGGCAGTTCGGACCTACCCAGAGCTTTACTTTGCACGCTTTGTGGTGCTGGGTGAAGGCGCCTCCGAGGAAGTGGTGTTGCCACGCCTCGCTGAAGCGATGGGTCTCGACATCGACCGCTCGTTCGTGGCCGTCGTCCCACTCGGTGGTCGTCACGTCAATCACTTGTGGCGATTACTGACAGACCTCGACATCCCATATGCAACGCTTCTCGATCTCGATTGGGGCCGCGATGGCGGCGGCTGGGGACGCATCAAGACTGCATGCACCCAGCTCCTCGCAGTGGGCGTCAATCCACAAGCAATCTTCGGTCGACACCTTAACCCCGCTGGTCCGGCGGCCAATCTCGCTGCATTCGACGCTCTGCTTCCTCAGAATGTCGCCGACATGAACACTTGGATTAATTGGCTGCGCCAGTTCCAAGTCTTCTTTTGCACGCCACTCGACCTCGATTACTCGATGCTACAGGCGTTCTCGGCAGCCTATCAAATTCCCGAGCCCGGACGACAAGGTCCATCGCAACGGGGAAATCCGCGCACCGCCGTTCTCGGCGAGGAAGGGCGCCATGGCCTTTACGGCGCGGAGCATGAGCAACTGCTGCGCTGGTATCGCTATCTGTTTCTCGGTCGAGGCAAACCCAGCACCCACGTTCGCGTACTCAGCGGCCAGACCTCACAAGCGCTGACGGCTGGAGCGCCGTAAGCGTGATGCGACGACCGCGGATCAGTTGAGGCCGCAGCATTTCTTGTATTTTTTGCCTGATCCGCATGGACAGGGATCGTTGCGACCGACTTTGCCGAACGAAGTGGATGTGAGCGGCGACGATACTGGCGTCATGTCGCCGAGATCATGGCTTTCGAGACGCCATTTATTGAGGGCCAAGACGAACGGGCCGATCAGTTCCGTCGCGGTTGATGCGAGGGCGTCATGCTCGAGCTTGGAGAAGCGCGCGTCGCCTCGAGCGATATCGGCGAGCGTCAGCAAGCCCGACATGGCTTTGGCGGTATCCAAGTCCGCATCGAGCAACGGTCGCCATGCAGCGGGGCGAAGCTTCACCGCCTTTTCGAAGCCTTCGATCCACAACTCCCAAAGCACATCGCCGTTGCGATCATCGATGGCGAAGTAAGGCGCATAGGTCCCGGGCCTCTCGAAAAGCCGTTTCGCGAGATCATTGTAGTGCGCCATGACGAGCGCCAGCACTTCGTTCAGGTGAGCCATCGAGTCGAAGGCGGGCGCCGCCTCCTCGTCCGTCTGCCCCCAGACGACCGGCAGCCATTCGCTCGGCGGGATCATCTCCGGACAAACGAGCACGCCGGCGACGAGCCCATCGAGTTCTTCCAGCAGCATGGCCTCCTCGCCCATGTCGAGGAGAGCGCTTTTAAGCTGCCCGAGATGGCGCGGCGGCTTCCGCATGAGGCTTCCATTTCCAGGGAAGGAGATCATCGATCCGGTTGATCGGGTGATCGGCGATGCGAGCGATGACGTCGGCGAGCCAGGCTTCCGGATCGACGTCGTTGAAGCGCGCGGTTTCGATCAGCGTATACATGATCGCCGCCCTTCGCCCGCCCTCGTCGGAGCCGGCAAAGAGGTAGTTTTTTCTGCCCAATGTCAGGGGCCTGACGGCACGTTCGGCAGCGTTGTTCGTCATCTCGAGACGTCCGTCGTCGACGTAGCGGATCAAGGCCATCCAGCGCGAGGTCGCATAACGGATGGCCTTGGCGAAGTCGCTCTTGCCGCTGATTTTGGCCAGCGTCGCGTCAAGGAAGGCGCGGAGTTCGGCAAGGACGGGAGCCGATCGTTCCCGGCGCGCGGCGACGCGCTCGGCCGGCGGCTTGCCTTTGACGCCGGCCTCGATGACGAAGAGCCGCGCGATGATGTCGAGCGCTTCGGCCGCCGCCGGCGATTTCGTTTCGATATGCACGTCGTAGAGCTTGCGCCTCGCATGCGCCCAGCAGGCGACCTCCTTCAGCGGCGCCGGCGCGCCGGTTTTCGGATCGGCCTCGTAAAGGCCGCCGAAGCCCGTGTAGCCATCGGCATGGAGATGGCCGCGACAGCCCTTCAGCAAGGCATGGGCGTGCTCGGACGTGCGGTCCGGCGAGTAGAGGTAGAAGGCGGCCGGCGGCGCCGTCGACCCATAGGGCCTTTCATCGCGCACCGCCGTCCATAATCGGCCAGTCTTCGTTCTGCCGCGTCCCGGATCGAGCACGGGCACCGTCGTATCGTCAGCATGAACGGCGGGACCGCCGCGCACGTGACGCGCGATGCACTCGGCCAGCGGCTCCAGCAGCGCCGCCATATGGCCGACCCAGCCGGCCATGACCGAGCGGTCGATCGTCACGCCTTCGCGTGCGTAAATGCCGGACTGGCGATGCAACGGAAGGTGATCGCAATATTTGGCGACGATGACATGAGCCAGCAGCGCCGGCCCCGGCCGTCCCTTCTCGATCGGCAGCGTCGGCATGGGCGCCTGAACGATCGTCTCGCAGGCGCGGCAGCTCATCTTCGGCCGCACATGCGCCACGCGCTTGAAGTGCGAGGCGACATATTCCAGCATCTCGCGCTCGTCGACGCCGACCCGTCCGAATTTGCTCCCGCCGCAGGTCGGGCAGACGCAGGGCGCGTCGTGCACGACCGTCTCTAGCGGGAGATGGTCGGGCAGAGGCGCACGAACGGACGGCTTCTTCGGGGTCGATGACGAAGCGCCGTTTGTGGTCGCTTCGCTTCGCGCCACGCGCCCGGCGTCGCTCTCCTCCATGTCGCCGATCAAGAGTTCGAGCTGTTCGATATCGCGGTCGAGCTTTTCCGACGAACGCCCGAAACGCGCGCGCCGCAAAACGGCGAGCTGCATTTTCAGCTTCTCGATCAGCAGGGTCTTGGCGTGAACTTCCGCGGCGAGCGCCTCGGCGAACCGTCGCAGTTCGGTGGGGTCTTCGGGCAAATCGGCAGCGGCGCGCGACATGGTTTTGTCTACCACAAGACACGCGTCGGCGCAGCTCGAGAATGCATGGATTCTAAAGGAAGACCGGGCGTTCCGGCGCTTCTGGCGCAACCGTCCGCCGCCAGTCGATCCCCTCGATCAGCAAGGCCAGTTGCGCCGCCGTCAATTGCAACGCGCCCTCGACGATCGGCGGCCAGACGAACTTTCCCTTCTCCAGCCGCTTGGCGAAAAGACACAGGCCCGACCCGTCCCAGGTCAAGATCTTCACGTAATCGCCGCGCTTGCTCCGGAACACGAAAGCCGCGCCGGAGAAGGGATCGTTGCGAAGCACCTGCGCCACGTCGGCGGCGAGTCCGTCGAAACCGCGCCGCATGTCGACGGGCTTCAACGCCAGATAGACCTTCACCCCCGGCGCGAACTGAAGCATCAAAGGTCACCCAGCGCCGACAACACGCGGCGCAGAGCCTCAGTGTCCACATCTGCGTCGAGCGACAAGCGCGCGCCATTCGGCAGGCTGACTTCCATGGCGCCGCGCCGCACGTTCTTGCGCGACACCCGCGCCGGCGTGGCGGCAATCTTCGCCACCGGCGCCGACGACGGCGGCAGAGCCGGGCTCATCGGAGCCGGCTTCAACTCCAGCAGCTCGACGGGAACGAAAGTCTGTGCGGCTAGCTCCGGCGACATTTTCGCGGGCGCTGTCTCTTTCGCCGGCCCCCGCCGGCGATCCAGCCAGCCTTCGCGCGAACGCCGCAGCCACTTGAAAACCAGATTGGCGTTCAATCCGTGCCGTCGCGCGACAGCCGCTACGGACGCGCCAGGCGCCAACGCCTCCGCAACGATCCGCTGCCGCTCCTCAAGGCTCCACGTGCGCCGCTTGACGCCATCCTTCGCCGCCGACATTGGTGTCCACCTGTTCGATGGTGGACACCTAACCAACTCCATATGCGTTCCGGTAGGCGGTCGTCAGATCACGCATACGGAGCGCCGGAAGAATTACGCGCCCTTTTGACCTCGATCTCGACGCGCCTTGCGCCGCCGCCACCTCCACCGCAACAGAACCAAAACCACCCCCCGGCGGCCTGACCATGGCGCTCGTCCGGCCAGAAGACTGGCGCCCACGGGACATCGAAGACCTTGAACCTGATGCGTGGCGGGCATTGCGTCAGCACGGCTCCGCCTGCGTTGTTGCGGGACCTGGCGCCGGGAAAACTGAGTTCCTCGCCCAACGCGCCGCGTTCCTGCTTGAGACCGGCCTCTGCCCTGCGCCTTTCCGCATCCTCGCGATCTCGTTCAAAAGCGACGCCGCCGACAACCTGGCTGCACGGGTGCGCAAGCGTTGCTCACCAGAGCTTTCGCACCGCTTCACTTCATTGACCTTCGACGCCTTCACAAAGAGCCTGGTCGATCGGTTTCTGACCGCGATACCAACCGACTGGCGGCCTAGCCGGCCGTATGAAATAGCTTTTCCCAACTTTCGCCAGGTAACAGGCTTCCTTCAAGATGCGCTTTTTGCGGCTCCCAACCCACAGAAAGCGGAGGTTGCCGCTCTTAGTGCAGGTGATTTCGAGTCTCACTACGTCGGGGCATATCGGCTTCCATTCGTGCGCGCACCAGCACAATCCGGAACCGAACTGACCATCCAGCGATGGTGGTCGAGCCAGCTCGGCACCCAACCTCGGTCGAGCATAACGTTCGTCAGCCTCAATCGGCTTGCGGAGCTTCTGCTGCGTGCCAGCCCCCATATTCGACGGGCGCTGCAGCTCACATACCCCTTTGTCTTCGTCGACGAGTTTCAGGACACGACCTACGCGCAGTACGACTTCCTGCTTTCGGCATTCCAGGGCGCCGACGTCGCCATCACCGCGGTGGGCGACGACAAACAACGGATTATGACGTGGGCGGGCGCGCGAGCGGATGCTTTTGAGCGTTTTGAAGCTGACTTCGCAGCAGTGCGCATCCCGCTCCTCTTTAATTTCAGATCCTCGCCCGATCTCGTGCGCATTCAGCGCGTGGTCGCCCGAGCCCTAGATCCGAATGCTGCTGCTACCGTCGCTCAAGCCGCGCGGCTAGTCGATGGCGACGTCGCCCAGGTCTGGAATAGCCCCACCAAGGCCCGTGAGGCCGACCACCTCGGCCGATGGCTCGCGAACGATATGGTCGCTCGCGGTCGCGCACCTCGGGACTACGCCATTCTCGTCAAGCAGAAGTCTGACGACTTCGAGGCCGATCTCGCCGAACCGTTCGCAAGGGCCGGCTTGCGACTTCGCAACGAGAGCCACGCGCTCGGTCGCACGACGTTGCAGGATCTTTTGACCGACACATTTTCGAAGCTCGCTGTGGCGCTCCTCCGCCTGGGATCAACTAGGCGCGCTGCGGCTGCCTGGCAACTCCCCTCCGCGGCCTTGCTCGAAATCCGCGCCATCGCAGAAGGCGACGACAACGGGGAAGCTCGCACTGAGGACGAGCTAACAATATTCGTTGCGGCGCTGCGCGCCGACATGGCGAACACGCCACCGTCTGTGGCCAGCGCGCAGGCGTTCGCCGATCGGATCTACGCATTCTTGAATCTAGCCGCTGTCGCGCGGACATATAACGAATATTCGACTGGCGACCTTCTCGCCATCATGGCGGATGCATTCAGGCTCCACCTCGCCGCCTCGGCGAACGGAGCGCAGACATGGTCAGTCGCGCTCGACGTCTTTGAAGGCGTTGGTCAGATTCCATTGATGACGGTCCACAAGAGCAAGGGCCTTGAGTACGACACGATCGTCTTTGTTGGCCTCGACGATCAGGCATGGTGGGCGCACAGGCCCGGAAACCCAGAGGGCCTCGCCACATTCTTCGTGGCGCTCTCCCGCGCGAAGCAGCGCGCAATCTTCGCATTCTGTCGCGAACGCGGACAGCGGCAGCGCGTCGCCGAGCTGTTTCAGCTTCTAACGGACGCCGGTGTGCGGGAGATCGCGATATGAGCGGGCCGGCAGACCTCGCCGACCGCCTTGCTGCGATCATTCAGCAGCGCGCGACCAATGCTCAGATGCCTTCTCTTGGCCTCAGCGTCGGCCTTGCCATTCCACCCTACGAGGAAGGCGTAAGCAAGCGCGACCGGGCCCGGGAGGCGCTCGCGGGCAAGAGCGCGCGAGAGCTCGCGGAGGTCGCCCGCCGCATGGGTGTCCACCTTGGCGACTACGCCTTGGAAGAAGTCGGTCTTGCCCTGCTGGAGGAAGGCACGGCTCCGATCACGGAGATTACCCGGCGCGATGTCGCCAAATGTTTCGGAGACGATTTGTGCGGCGAACAGGACGTAGTCGCGCTTATCGGCAGGCTTTTCCCGATTCAGAACGTCGCGGCTGAGTTCTTCTCGGGCCGAAGTCTAGCGCACGACATCGAACAACACATGGTCCGAAATCCTGGCGATTGGGATGCCGAATTTCTGTTTGAGCAGATCGGCGCCTTGAAGTGCTCGCGCGATCGCTTCGGCCGTCTGCTCGAAGCGGCCCTGCATCCTCTCGGCCGCCGAGGACGCCATCAAATCGAGTTGGTCGAAGCGCTCAACCGAGTGCTGCGGCGCGATGGGTACGTCCTGAGCATTGTCAACGAAGAGTCTGGCTATCCTATCTATCAGCTTCAGCCATTAGGCCGTGGCCCGACCGGCTCCCCCAAGAATCTCATCTTCGCATCCAACGGCCCCAAGCCGGAGATTGGCTTCAGCGACGCGATCAACAACGATATCGTCATTCTATCAAACGCATCGAGCTGTCTCGTTTACGATCGCCCTATAAGGCGCGATGGGCTGTTGTGGAGCGAGCTGGTCGAGTGGTGGCGCAGCATACAGGGCGTCGGCGCTGACGATGCGGCCCGCGCACTCGGCCTTCGCCTGCGTGCATCCCTCGCCTCCGACGCCGAACGCAATCTGTTCGATACATACTTCAAACTCTATCGGCCGAAGCTCGCCGATGCGCTCCCGGCCATTATCCCGCAGGTCTATCTTCATTATGATCCAGCCGTGGTGAAGCTCCTGCGCCACCGCCAGGGGTTGCCCCGTCAGCGCATGGATTTCCTTCTGCTGCTGCCGAATAACCAACGCGTCGTCATCGAGGTCGACGGAGCACAGCATTTCAGCCGCGACGGTGAACCCTCGCTAAGTGCCTACGCGGAGATGGTTACGGCAGACCGGGATTTGCGACTAGCAGGCTATGAAATCTATCGCTTCGGTTCGAATGAGTTGGTCGGAGCTGGTGCCCCTCTCGTAATCGAAAACTTTTTCAAACGTCTCTGGGCGCTCCACAAGTCCGCGCCATCGACGTGACGCAGCGAGGATGAGTCCTGAATGAACAACAATGCCCGCTATGATCTGTCAGACCGGCTGATTCATTTCTTTCGCGCCGTGGACACGCAGAATCCGAACACTCCGACGCTTCCGGAACATTGGAGCTTTGCCTCGATCGAGAACTTCGACGAGCCTCTTTCTCCATTCTTCCTCATGCGAAATGTCGTGCGTCAGGGCCGAATTTGGGCGACGTGGTCCGTTCGAAGTGGCCGACGCACGGTTTACGGTCCGGATCCAGCAGTTTGCTTTACGGAAATGCCGATTGCGGCGTTTGTTGAGGCTGGAATTGCACGCGCGGCCGCGGGCCAAGCAATGAGTCCCTACGGCCTCGTTCTGCCAAAGGCTGCGATGTTCCAACTTGGCGCGCGGCCGGTGATCTACGGCCTGAGTGGAGATATCTCGGTCACCGACGAACCTTCGGGTGCCCGGATTATCGCCCCCGAGCAGCTACCCGCGCACGAACAATACCGGTATGTGACCTACAATCCGGCTAGCGCACGGCCTATCGATTGGACACACGAGCGCGAGTGGCGCTGGCCGTTGCGGGACGCTCCCGAAGCGAACCCAAACGACCTTCCCCCCGACATCGAGAATCTCTACGGGCTGGAGCTGGATCACGAGCAGCTCCACGGGATTGGCGCCATCGTCAAGACAACCACTCAAGCCGAGCAGTTGATCTACGATATTCTCACCAAAGTTGATCGTGGTGATATCGACGAGAATCGCTATGATTTCGTCCTCGCCTTGGACTCAGTCGCGAATGTTGCCGATCTTCGGGACAGGCAGGCGCTTCAGGATGCAATTGATGCGGCCCGGATCGACCTCGCTCCTTATTTCGCCATCAAGAAGCCACGCGCAGAGGCGTTATCGGAACAGTTCCGAAAGCTAGTGAAGAGCGTCGAAGCCGACGCCGACGCGCCTCAGGCTGGTGAATTTGGCGGTTGTTGGCTGTGGATCACCGATAATGGGCATGAACTGACACGCGCGTTATTGAGATGCGAGCATGTCAGAGTGACCAAGATGGGTAAATACATCGCCGAATTGTATGAGTTCTCCGACATGCGAAGTCTTGCCCAGCGGGAAGATATGACCCGCGAGCTCGCGCGACGGCTGAAGGCGCGGTTCGACGTCCATGCGACCTATCTGTCGGTCATTCCAGACGATGATCCCGATGGCGTCCCTTTCTACAATGGCGACGAGCTGGATGACCGCAAATTCTATAATTATAGCGATGACGAAGACGATTATTGAACTCTACGGATTTTGGGGGAAAGCCTTCCCCAACGACCGAGCCAAGGTCTCGGTCGCCCCCTTCTGCGGGGACACCCCGCAACGCCCCTTAGAGTGAGAGCATGGACTGGATTTCCGTGACGGGTTGAGGGCTGGGAGAGAGACTTCCGGCGCCCGTCATGGAGATGACCCATGACCCAGGTAGATATTCTGGACGCCGCTCGCGAACATGTCGGCGGCTATAAGGTGGACGTAAGCCGCGGCCAGCGTGTCGGCCGCGTTTCCTCAGAGTGGTTCTCACGGCCAGCGGACGAGCGTTATCTGTCCCTGTCGGAGCTGTTCGCGACCGTGCGCGGTCGGACTGAACGCAGTCGGACCCGCACCGTCGAAAGCGCGGCGATCCGAGTGGAGGCCAGCCGCGACGACGCCGAGCGCCTGGCGCTGATGATGCCCGGCTCCGATATGCCAATCGCTCCAACCCACTGGAGCTTCGGCCAACTTGCCGGCCTGGTCGGCGCACCGGCGGCCTATCTGCGACAGCTTCCCGCTCCGCTCGCTGGCATCAATCTTCAATACGGGCTGACCGCCCATCGCACAGAGCAGGTGAAGACGCTGGAGATCGAAGACGGACGGGTCGAACTGCGCGCCGTCACCGGGCCCGACTATGGCCGCATCTTCGATCATGAACTGGTCGCGGCCGTCCAGCGCATCGCAGGCAACGGCACCGGCGACACGCGCTGGAAAGTTCCGGGCGTGCTCGACTGGTCGACGGGTGTCTACAATCCGCGCGTAGACATCACCCAGGACACGACGACGCTCTATGCGTCTGACCGCGACGTCTTCCTCTTCCTGGTTGACGACCTCAACCCGATCGAGGCCGGCAAGCTGCCCGACGGTTCACCCGACCTCTACTTCCGCGGCTTCTACTGCTGGAATTCCGAGGTGGGCGCGAAGACACTCGGGATGGCGAGCTTCTATCTCCGCGCAGTCTGCCAGAACCGCAATCTCTGGGGCGTCGAGGATTTCGAGGAGATCACCATCCGCCACTCGAAATACGCCGCTTCCCGCTTCGCGCATGAGGCAGCGCCGGCGCTAACCCGTTTCGCGAACTCCTCGCCGCTGCCCTTCGTCAACGGCATCAAAGCGGCGCGGGAGAAGATCGTCGCGCGTTCGGACGAGGACCGCAGCGACTTCCTGCGCAAGCGCGGCTTCTCCAAGACCGAGACGGCCAAGATCATCGAGACCGTCCTCACCGAGGAGGGCCGCAAGCCCGAGAGCGTCTTCGATTTCGTCCAGGGCATCACCGCTGTCGCGCGAGACAAGACCCAGCAGGACGCGCGGCTCGACCTGGAGGCGCGGGCGAAGAAGCTGCTCGACCGGGCGGCCTGATACCCGGAAAGCCGGAGATACGGAACCGCGTGTTTCCGGCTTCGTGCCTTTCCGTTTCTCCTGATCGCCGGTTCTGCGGCGCCAATATTGACGTCACGCAAGACACGACGACGCTCTACACCTCGGATCGCGACGTGTTCTTGTTTCTCGTCGACGATCTCAATCCGATCGAAGCCGGAAAATTGCCGGACGGCTCGCCCGACCTCTTCTTTCGAGGCTTCTACTGCTGGAATTCCGAGGTCGGCGCCAAGACGCTCGGCATTGCGAGCTTTTATCTGCGCGCCGTCTGTCAGAACCGCAATCTCTGGGGCGTCGAGGATTTCGAAGAGATCACGATCCGCCATTCCAAATACGCAGCTTCCCGGTTTGCGCATGAGGCGGCGCCGGCGTTGACGCGCTTCGCCAATTCGTCGCCCCTGCCCTTCATCAACGGCGTCAAGGCCGCGAGAGAACGGATCGTCGCGCGCAACGACGACAATCGCACTGATTTCCTACGCAAGCGCGGTTTTTCGAAAGCTGAGACCGCGAAGATCATCGACACCGTGCTGGCCGAGGAAGGGCGCAAGCCCGAAAGCGTCTTCGACTTCGTGCAGGGAATCACAGCGATTGCGCGGAACAAGACGCATCAGGACGCAAGGCTCGATCTCGAGGCGCGCGCAAAGAAGCTCTTCGAGCGCGCGGCGTAGGTTCTGGCCCGCTGGCGCAATGGGGACTGATGTTCAGCAGATGGCCGTTGCCGCATTCGAATTGGCCTCGATGATTTCCCGCGTCGCCCTCAAAGTCAGAGGGCGGCGCTGCGCTTCGTGACGGGTTCGAGGCAGAGAGAGATGCTCCCAGCCGCCCGTCGCGGAGTTGATCGCCATGACCAGGTCGGTTCAGAAAATCCAGCTCAGCGCCTCGCGCGATATACCCTTCAACAAGCTCGTCCTGTCTCAGGCCAATGTCCGTCGCATCAAGGCGGGTGTCTCGCTCGAGGAGCTCGCGGAAGACATCGCGCGTCGCACGCTTCTGCAGAGCATCACCGTGCGGCCGGTGCTCGACGAAGGCGGCGCGGAGACCGGCATGTTCGAAATCCCCGCCGGCGGGCGCCGTTACCGCGCGCTGGAGCTCTTGGTGAAGCAGAAGCGCCTGCCGCGCAACGCCCCTATCCCCTGCGTGGTGCGATTGGAGGGAACGGCCGAGGAGGACAGCCTCGCCGAGAACGTCCAGCGCGCGCCTCTCCATCCGCTGGATCAGTTCCGCGCCTTCCTGACCCTTCGCGAAAAGGGTCAGAGCGAAGAGGAGATCGCCGCCACCTTCTTCGTCAGCGTCGCCGTCGTCAAACAGCGCCTGCGGCTCGCCTCCGTGTCCCCGGCGCTTCTCGAGGTCTATGCCGAGGACGGCATGACGCTCGACCAGCTGATGGCCTTCACCGTCAATCCCGACCATGAGCGCCAGGAACAGGTCTGGGAGGCGATCCAGCGTTCGTACAACAAGGAGGCCTATCAGATCCGCCGGCTTCTCACCGAGGGCGCGGTCCGGGCATCGGACAAGCGGGCGCAATATGTCGGCGAAGATTATCTCGCCGCCGGCGGTCCTATCATGCGGGACCTCTTCCAGAGCGACGACGGCGGCTGGCTGCAGGACGTCCCCCTTCTCGAGCGGCTCGTCGCGGAGAAGCTGGCCCGCGACGCCCAGCCCATTCGGGCGGAGGGCTGGAAATGGGTCGAGACGGCGATCGACTTCCCCTATGGCCACACCTACGGGCTCCGCCATATTCAGGGCGAACGCCAGCCTCTGAGTGAAGAGGAAGCCGCGACGCGTGAGTCGCTCCGCCTCGAAGCCGAACAGCTCGAAGCCGCCTATTCGGACGCCGACGAAATTCCCGAAGACATCGATGCGCGCCTTGCCGAGATCGAGACCGCGCTCGAAGCGATGGAAGATCGTCCGGTCATTTACGCGCCGGAGGACATCGCCCGCGGCGGCGTCTTCGTCAGCATCGACGGCTCGGGACAATTACGGATCGAGCGTGGCTATGTCCGCCCCGAAGATGAAGCGCCGATCGAGGGGCCCGAAGCGCTGACCGGCGAAAGCGAGACGGAAGACGTCGGTGGCGCACATTTGAGCGCAGCGGCCCTCGCTCAGGGCGCGGCGCCGGATAGGGACGATATGGTCCGATCTGGCGTGACGGATGACGAGGAAGACGAGGGCCTTCGTCCCCTCCCTGACAAATTGCTGACCGAACTCACCGCCTATCGCACGCTGGCGCTGCGCGAGGCGCTCGGCAATGATCCGGACATGGCCTTCCTCGCCGCCCTGCACGCCATCTGCCTGCGCCTCTTCTACCGCTACGGCTCGGACACCTGTCTGGAGATGGAAGCCAAGACTGTTTCCTTCGGGGTACAGGCGCCGGGTCTCTCCGACACGCCGCTCGCGGCCAAGGTCGACGCCCGTAATCTCGACTGGTCGCAGCAGCTCCCGGCGGAGCCGCAAGACCTCTGGGATGTTCTCACGACCTTCGACGTGGAAGCGCGCCAGCGTCTCTTCGCGCATTGCATCTCCTTGACGGTCAACGCCGTGCATGAGCCCTGGAGCCGGCGCCCGCGCGCCATCGCCCATGCTGATCGTCTCGCTGCGTCACTGTCCCTCGACATCGCGGCGACGAGCTGGAGGCCAACCGCCGATAATTTTCTCGGCCGCGTGACCAAGGCGCGGATCGTCCAGGCGGTAAGCCAAGCGAAGGGCGCGGACATCGCCCGGCGCATCGAAGGATTGAAGAAAAGCGACATGGTCCAGGAGGCCGAACGGCTCCTTTCCGGCGCGAACTGGCTGCCCGAGCCGCTTCGCACGCCCGGATGCGCCCGGCATTCGCATGCCTCCGAAGGAACGGTCCCCGAGCAGACCGTAGAGGAGGACGCCATCCCGGTCGAAGAATCGGCGGCGATCGAGAGCGAAGCGGCCATCGACGAAACCGCATCCGAGGACGATGCTGATGAGGCGTCGGTCGACGAGCCCCAGGGCGTCGCCGCCGAATAGACCTCCCCGAGGCCGACAGCGTGGGGCTCGCCAGTAATGGCGGGCCCCTTTTCTTTTGGAGGGTGGAGCCGTGCCCAGTTCAGTCGCCTCCGAGCTCGCGCGCCGCCTCGCGCAGGACGCCGAGGCGGTCTGCCGCCGCTATCTGTCGAATGGCCGCCGCGAGGGCCGTTATTGGCTTGTCGGCGACGTGCGCAATACGCCCGGCCGTAGCCTCTTCGTCCGCCTGACCGGACCGGAGAGCGGCAAGGGCGCCGCCGGCAAATGGACCGACGCCGCCACGGGCGAACATGGCGATCTTCTCGACGTCATCCGCGGAAGCGCCCGATGCGCTGACTTCGCGGAGGCACTTCTTGAGGCGCGCAGCTTTCTCAGTCTGCCGAAGGATGATCCCTCGATCGAACGCCGGCGATCGGAAGCGCCTACGGTGACGCGTTCCATAGACTCGGCGCGACGGCTCCTTCACATGTCGCAACCGATCGAGGGCAGTTTGGTCGAGCGATATTTGCGGCATCGGGGCATAGCAGGCCTACGAAATCTCGACAGCCTGCGCTCTCATCCTCGCTGCTACTATCGGCCAGATAAATCGTCCGCTGTCGAAACCTGGCCCGCCATGATCGCCGTCGTCACCGATTTCGACGGCAAAGTCACCGGCGCGCATCGCACTTGGCTCGATCCGTCTGGACGCGACAAGGCGCCGATCGCCAATCCGCGACGGGCAATGGGGGACATCTGCGGCAAGGGCGTGCGCTTTGGCGCGTCGCTCGACGTCATGGCGGCGGGCGAAGGCATCGAGACCGTGCTCTCCGCGCGATCTCTTCTGCCAAGCATGCCGATGATCGCCGCGCTATCGGCCGCGCACCTCGCCGCGTTGCTGCTGCCGTCAGCGCTTCGCCGTCTTTACGTCCTGCAAGACAACGACGCCGCCGGCAGGAAGGCGACGGCGCAGCTGACCGAGCGAGCGATAGCCGACGGGATCGACGCGATCACCCTTGTTCCCCAGCTTGCCGATTTCAATGACGATCTGCGCCACATTGGTGGAGAGGCCTTGCGGGCGACGATCCGGACTCAGCTCGCGCCACAGGACGTCGCCCGGTTCCTCAAATTCGATAACACTCTGGGGAGCGAACGTTCTCGCGGCTGACTGTTCGCCCCTGCGATCGTCATCAATCAGCTTCCCTTCGAGAGATCGGGCCGCAGTCCCGGCCTTCTGAGAGGGCGACCTTTGCGTCGCACGCGCCCGCCAGGCAATGGCTGCGGCCGGCTATTTTCCGTCGCGCCCTGCGGGCGCTTTACAGCGCGAAACAAAATAGCCGGCGCTTCGCCATCCTCCGCTGCGCTTCGGCCGGTCGCTCCGCTCCCGGTGCCAGCCGATCCCGTCCGCCGCCCTTTGTCGCCACGAAGGCCGCGAGGGTCGCGGCCCAACGGGCGAAGGAGAACGCCAATGACGACCGAGCACGATCGAGACTTCGAGACCCCGCAAGCCGCCTCGCCAACCGACCGGGTTCTCACCGAACTCCAACTCTATGGCTACCGTCCCTTTCACGACGAACCCGATCCCCGGCCGCTGCCCGAGCCTCGCGCCATCGCCGGCGCTGTCGCCGACATTTTCGACGCCCTTGTCGCGACCCTGAGCGACACTCGGCTCGAACCCGATCTCGAAGACCTGCTGTGGTCGACGGTCAATCTCTTCCACCGCGCGATCGCCCGCATCGAGCGCGAGCTCGACGACAATGAACAGACACAAAAGTGCAGCCAGAAGGAGCAAGACGGTTCTGAAATCCGCTCGGTCGAGCTCGAGCGGCTGATCTGCGAGGGGCAGACCCTTATCGAGCGCCGGGACAGCATGGAGCACTTCCGCGACCAGGCCGCCGAGGCCTTCGAAACGCACACCGGCTCGTCCTGGCGCCCCCGCACCGGCTCCAAGGTCAATCATCGTTCGCTGACGGCGTCGCTGATCGACAGCCGTGACTTTCTCGCCGCCAAGCGCCGCGCCGACAATGAGCTTCTTCTACCCGCCGGCCCACGGATCGCCTTCACCGGCGGGCTCGACTTCAACGATCATCGCGCGATCTGGGATAGGCTCGACAAGGCGCTGGCGAAGCATCCGGGCATGGTGCTGCTCCATGGCGGTTCGCCCAAGGGGGCCGAACGCATCGCTTCCTGTTGGGCCGACAATCGAAAGGTGACGCAGATCGCCTTCAAGCCCGACTGGGCGCGTCACGCCAAGGCGGCGCCCTTCAAGCGCAACGACCGGATGCTCGAAACGCTCCCCATCGGCGTCATCGTCTTCCCGGGCTCCGGCATTTCCGCGAATCTGGCCGACAAGGCGCGGGTCCTCGGCATCCCGGTCTGGAAATACGAGAGCAGCGGCGCATAGCCGCCGCCACCCGACGATCGACCACGCGACGTCGCCAAGGATTTTCCATATTCCTCTGAAGACGATGGGCGTTGCGCCATGGCGGAGGTGGGGGCGCCGCCTCGACTCACGCCATGGAGCAGCAAAGATGTTGTTCGCCATCTTTTTCAATTTCGCAGGCTTGGGGCTCTTCTGCTGGCTCCTTTATGCGCTCGCCGTCGACGCGCTCGCTTTCTTCGCGGCCCTCTCGATTGGATTCGCCGCGTTCAGAGCTGGCGCCGGCACCGTCTGCGCCGTCGCTCTGGCGCTGATCGCGGGCGTCGGCGTCCTGACCCTTATCCGCATCGGCGTCGCCGCGACGCGCTCTTGGCCCCTCCGCCTCGCAATCACGCTGATCTACGCCATCCCCGCGGGCGTCGCCGGCTATCAGCTTTCGGGCGCCTTCGCCGGCCTTGGCGGCGCAAGCGGGCTCTGGCGAGACGCCATGGCGCTTCTTGGGGCGCTCGCAGTCGCCGCAGCGGCGCGGGCGCGATTGCAGGCGGCCTCCTCCCGATCTCGCGAGATGATGCGCCACGGACGGCGTCGTTGCCCCTCTGGCGCCTAGGCTAGCCGGGACAGATCTTTCCCTGTCGTCGCGCATCCGAGTTCAGACGGCTGAACGTCACATCGTCCGAAGACGAGAACCTGCGGCATCGTTTGACGCGGAGGCTGCGGCGCCGACGCCGCTGCGATGAAGAAGCGCGCTGCGGTTCCTCTCGTCGCGATGGTCGTTTCGGTCTGAGGTCACGTCACCCAAACGCCGCCGACGCTTTCTTTTCCTTCGCCTCGTAGCTCGCAGGACTTGTGCTGCAACCGATGTTCCGCGCCAACTCTCCGCATTGATCGCAATCCAGCCCGGCGCCAACGCTGGCCTCTCTCTTGGCTTCATCTGGACGAAGGACGGCTGCGCCTCGATCGCCTGAGACGCAACAGCGGGTCAGCAACTTTCTTCCCCTGACGCCTGCGGCGTCATTCCTCGCGAGGCAAGAAAGCCGCTTCTCTGCCGTCCTCCGCTTTGCTGCGGCCCTGCGGGTGCGTCGGCGGATCGCCTCCGTCTCTCGAAGCGCCATCGAGGCCGCGGTGGTCGCGGGCTCGAAAACGAGATCAACAGGAGATTATCATGGCGAACATCGGCTCCTTCAAAAAGTCCGGCAACGAGTATCAGGGCGAAATCGTCACCCTCAGCGTCCAGGCGCGCAGCGTCCGCATCGTCCCCGAAACGAACCGCGCCAACGACAACGCCCCCAGCCACCGCGTCTTCGTCGGCCGAGCCGAGATCGGCGCCGCCTGGCCGAAGCGCTCCAACGAGGGCCGAGACTATCTCTCCCTCAAGCTCGACGATCCGAGCTTCACCGCGCCGATCTACGCCAACCTCTTCGACGACGAGGAAGGCGACGGCTACAGCCTGATCTGGTCGCGCGGCCGCAAGGCCAACGGCGAGTGATCGCCAGCGCCCCGCCCGAGCGATCGGGCGGGGCAAATTTTGCCGCCTCAAGTAGGCTCGGGTTTCGCCTTGTTACTTTTCTTGAGGCCTGCTGAGCGCTTCGCCTCTGCGGCGGACTCGTTCCGACGGCGAGCCTTCTTGGCTCGCGCATTGATATCACCTTCCGAAGCTGGCCGATCCTTGCGCACTTCCTGAAGCGCCTTTCCATCGTGCGCGTCTTCGCTTACGACCCTCTTGCGAACGATCGGCGCTCTTAGAAGTTCAGCAGCTTCGAGTTCCAGCGCCGCCGCAAGGCGCGCCAGCACATCTATGCTCGCAGCATAGAGTCGGCGTTCGATCGCACTGATGTAGGTTCGGTCAGTGTCGGCTCGATGCGCGAGCTCCTCTTGCGACCAGCCACGGGCTCGTCGCAATTTCCGGAGGTTCAGCGCCAGCACATCTCGCAAATTCATCTGCGAGATGACGCCGCCTTGTCGAGTATTTCACCACGGAGTATACTCTACAAAATGCGTTGGGACGGCAGGCTGCGCCCCTGTAGCCATTCGGGGAAAATTCCCGTTAAATGCCAGTTGATGCGGCAGGCCACCTTAGGAGACGCGACGTCATGAGCCGTCCCGACCCCATGCCCGTCGCCGATCTTGCTCCTACCGAACCTTCCGTCACAGACTATGATCGCGCCCACGCGCCGACATATCTGCGTCTGTTGGATGCCGCGACCGAAGGCGCTTCATGGGAAGACGCCTGCCAGATTGTGCTCGGCATTGATCCCGATCGAGAGCCCGAACGCGCTGCAAGCGCGCATCGGTCGCATCTCGAACGAGCAAGATGGCTCACCGAGCACGGCTATCGAGACTTGCTCAAAGGCAGCTGAACCGTGGCTTCAGTAAACATCCGCGATTCGACTCCATCGCCGTCGATTTCCCATTCCGGTCGGATTCTGACGCGATTCTTGACACGTTTCTCCACAACCTTCGCAGGCAATATTCATTCATTGCGAGAACTTCCATGTCGGATCAGGACTGGCGCTCGCCAAAAGCATACGATTATTTGCAGGATTTAAGTTCTTCGGGCGCCGCCTGGGAGTTTCTCAGACGCAACGCGGATTATCGCGCCGACTACGCAAACCCAGACATTCGAGCTGCGCTCGACGCCGGCGCCGCCGGTTCGACGCGGCGCTGGGGGTTGCGATTTCGCGGTGGATCCCAATCTGCGCGCAGACGAAGCAGAGATATTCTGGCTGCCTGAGCTGCGCGCGTCGAGCGTCATCCTCGTCGCGTCGCCGACTGCAACCGCTTCCGACGAGGAACCGCCGGCGCCATCTTTGATCGCGCCTTCCGCTGCTCAGTTGCGAACTCATTCCAAATTAGTCGCTCACCGAACAAGTGACGATGGCGAACACATGCTGTTGCAATCCGGGCGCGACCAATGCCAGCTTTGGCTCCCCGAACGGCAGGCTGGCGACGGAACACTCGCCGCAGTGATCCTCCTCGACGAACTTGCGCCGCAACGAGCCGAAGCCGCGTTGAGATTCTGGCGCTTACTGCGCGACAAGCCGCCGCGTCGCGCGGAACATCCTCCCGATCCGCGTCGCGCCTTCTCGCTCCTTCGCGCCCTCGACGGCCATCTCGACGGCGCTTCCTACCGCCAGATTGCCGAGCGCCTCTTCGGCAAGGCCCGCGTCGCCGCCGATCCCTGGAAAACAGCCTCCCTTCGCGACGCCACGATACGTCTCGTTCGCGGCGGCGTCGCGCTGATGCGCGGCGGCTATCGCAAGTTCCTCAAAAAGTAGCGGCGGTCGCCAAAGCTCCTTCGGATGCTGTCGTCGGGGGTGGCGATTTTCGTGGTCCCCATCTTCGCCATCCCTCCCGCCCGTTTCCCTCCGCCATGGTGATCAAGCCAAGCCGCCGATAGCCGGCGGCGCGCCATGATCTGCAAAGGCTCATCCATGTCCGCACAAACAGCGCCCCTGCCGCCGCGCTACCTTCGCACGCCCGAAGCCGCGCGATTTCTCGGCCTTTCCGGCCGCACGCTCGAAAAGCACCGCACCTACGGAACGGGCCCGCGCTACTCGAAGCTCGGCGGCCGGGTCGTCTACCGAGTCGAAGACCTGCAGGCCTGGGCCGATCGCGGCGCCAAGGCGTCGACCTCCGACCCCGGCGTCGGAACCGTTCTCCCCGCGCGGCGGCACGCCGACGGCCTTGCGCAGCGCGCCGCTCAACCGCGCGGCTGATCTTTCGGGAGCGACGAGAATGACGCCCCGAGACCCACACGCACGCAACTGCGGCGACGAGCGTGAGCAACTCGAACTCTTTCGAGCGCTGCCCGGCGAGCTCGCGCCACGCGACGCGCAGGACCTCATGGCCTATCCCTTCTTCAGCCTCGCCAAGTCCAAGCGAACGACGCCGATCGACTTCAGGACGGCTCAGATCGCGATCAAGGTCGAAGCGTCCGCCGAACACGGCATGGCGACCATCTGGGACGCCGACGTGTTGATCTGGGCGGCGTCGCAAATCGTCCAGGCGCGCGATAGAGGCCTCAAGACCTCGCGCCTCATGGCGACGACGCCCTATGAGATTCTCACTTTCACTGGGCGCGCCACGGGCGCGCGCGACTATCAGCGCCTGCGCGCCGCCTTCGACCGGCTGCAGTCAACGAGCGTCGTCACATCGATCCGTCAGACGACCGAAAGGCGCCGGCGGCGCTTCTCCTGGATCAACGAGTGGAAGGAGACCGCTGATCCGAGCGGCCGGCCTCTCGGCGTCGAACTGATCGTGCCGGACTGGTTCTACGAAGGCGTCCTCAACGAAGCCTTGGTTCTCACAATCGACCGGGCATATTTCGGGCTGACGGGCGGTCTGGAGCGCTGGCTGTATCGCCTCGTTCGCAAACACGCTGGCAATCAGCAGGGCGGCTGGACTTTCGATTTCGCGCATCTTCACGCCAAATCCGGCGCGCTCTCGCCGCTCAAACATTTCGCATTCGATCTACGCGACATCGTTCGGCGCCAGCCCATTCCCAATTACCGCCTCGACATTCGCCGAGGCCCGTTCGACCGCGAACTTCTCATCTTCACGCCGCTCACTGCCGATCCGCTCGAGCGCGCCGTTCAGCGCCTCGATCGTCGTCTCGCCGCTGTGGAAAAGCTGTGAATAGGCTCGTGCTATCAGGGACCGAAGCTATCGTGCTATCGGGGACCAAATCCTCGTGCTATCGGGGACCAAAATGGCGCCCAAGCCATTGGCCTCGAAGCGTTCACAGCGCTCGTAACTTACTAACTTCGGAATCCTTCGGATTCCTTCTAACGGCGGGCGCCCGCCGCTCGACCGCCGCCCGACGAGCAAAAGGCCCGCCGGGAAGAGAAGAAGGCGCGCCCGCAGCTCGGCGCGCGCGCCACGCGTACAGAGCCGAACATCCGGCCGACGTCGACGCCGTCATCCCTTCGGGACAACGAGCCTTCGCAGACAGAATTCAGCCCGCGTCTCCCTTTGACCATGGCTCGAAGGGAGGCCGGTCATGAGCGAGCCGACCGAAGTCGAACTCTATTTCGTCAAAGGCAAGATCGAACGCTGGCTGCGCTTCGGCAAGCCGATCGCTGAACGCACTCTCGATCGACGGCGGCGCATCGCGACATTCGCGCCGGGCGCCATCTTCGCCTTCATCCGCTGGGCGTCGAATGCGCATGGAACGCTCGTCTCGCGGATCGATATCTTGCGCGCCTGCGACGACGGCGAGCCCCGCTCCACCGTTCCGGGCGTAAAGCCCGGAGCCGAGATCCTGCTGCGGACGGTCGGATGGGAGAAAGTCCAGCGCGTCCTGCGCGCCATCGACGCCGTCGAAGCGCTCGGCTTTCTCCCGCAGGAAGTCTGTCCCGATCATTGGCGGCACGTCCACAACCGGCTCGCAGCCAGTCTGCCGCCGCGCGCCTATTCGCGTGATCGCCATCGCGCCTGGCTGCTGCGCGCTGGGTTGGAGCGGCGCCCATGAGGACGCTCGCTCTCGCCTTCGTCGCTGTCTGCGCAATCGCGTCGACTTTCGCCGGGAACCATGCGCCGCTTCTGGTCTGGAACGCCTCCACCAGCGCGCCCATCGGCTACTACGCCGTCCGTCCGGCTGGCGCCCTCGCCATCACTGATCTCATCGTCGCGCGGCCGCCCGAACCGCTCGCCGAGTGGCTCGCGGCGCGCGGATATCTGCCCAAAAGCGCACTGCTCATCAAGCGAGTGGCTGCGCTCCCCGGGCAGAAAGTCTGCCGAACTGACCTCACAATCTCTGTCGATGGGAGCGCCGTCGCCGAAGCCAACGCGCGCGATCACGTGGGCCGCGACCTGCCGCGCTGGAGTGGATGTTTCAAGCTCAGGCCCGGCGAAGTCTTCCTGCTCAATTGGGACCATCCCGCCTCGCTCGATGGGCGGTATTTCGGGGTGCTTCCAGTCGACTCCATTGTCGGCCGCGCGCAGCCCATCTGGACGGAGGCCGAGTGATGATCGACCCATCGCTCTGCTGGGATGCAAATTGCACCCGCGCATCAATTGGTCGGCGTTCGGCGAGGTCTCGAACAAATGCGCTCGCTGTGTTCTGCGCCTTATGGGCGTTTCCTGCATATGCTGAGTCCGCGCACCACGAGACGATATCGAGCCAACTTTCGCGCCGTCTCTCCATCACCAGCGCTCTCACGGAGGCGTCCAATCGCTTCCATCTCCCAGTCCATTGGCTGCGCGCCGTGATGCGCGCCGAGAGCGGCGGCGACGCCAATTCCATCTCCAGCAAAGGCGCGATCGGCCTCATGCAGCTCATGCCGGCGACCTACGCCGAGTTGCGGACGCGCTACGGCCTCGGCGCCGACGCTTTCGATCCGCACGACAATATTCAGGCCGGCGCCGCCTACCTCCGCGAGTTGCTCGACCAATATGGCGAGAGCGGCTTTCTGGCGGCGTATAACGCCGGCCCGGGGCGCTATGAGGACTACCTTCGCGGTCGCTCCTTGCCAACTGAGACTACGGATTATGTCCGAAGGATTGCGCCCGCACTTTCACTCGGCAGAGTTTCCGCAGCCCCTTATTCCGCCTCCTCTGGTAACGCTTCCTCTTCAATCTTTGTCGCGATCACCGCACAGGAAAAGCACGACGATCAGCCGCCGAGACACAGCGCCGATGCCGCTCTCGGAGCCGAAGGATTGACACGCCGCTCGCTCATTCCGGCGCGGATAGACGTCAAATTATTTGCAACAGATTTGCACACGGCGAACAGCCCCGACGCTTCGTCGCCTGCTGCTCTTTCGCGCGCCTCCGACCTTTTCGCCGTTCGCGAGCCTTCAGGAGCATCCCGATGACCCAACTCTCCCATTTTCGCAGAATAGCGCATGTCCTCGCGCCTTTGTGCGCGAGCGCTGCAGAAGGAGCGCCAGCGACCGACTTATCGCAAGATAAAAGGGACAGCCTGCGGCTTTGTCCCGCGGTCGGTTTGTCGTTGCGCTTCAATGCATTCATACAGGCTGCGTTTTCGACGCACAGCCTTTCGCTCGTAGCAAGTTACTGTAACAAAACGATAATTTCCACCTCGTCTGCGCTTAGCCATGTCGCGTGACGACGACATTCGCGTTCGGCCCGGCCGCATCCGCTCGACGAAGCCGGGAAGAGCGAAGAGCTTCGTGTCGCGCGTGCTGGCCGCGACGCAGAAGGCCGGCGGCCTGCATCGTTCGGGCGCGCGCGGAAAGGAGCGCAGCGGCTTTGGCCGCGGCCGGGCGGCGAGCCTCTCGGCGCTGCGCGGTCTAACCTCCCGTTCCCGCGGCGTTGTGATCAAAGCGCGCGTCGTTCGACACGGTCCGAAGTCGGCTCCACTCACCGCGCATCTTTCCTACCTGCAACGCGACGGCGTCACCCGCGACAGCGCGCCCGGACGAATGTTTGACGCCGCTGGAAACGAGGTAGACCCGCGCGGCTTCGCGGGGCGTTGTCAGAGCGACCGACATCATTTTCGGTTCATCGTCTCACCCGACGATGCCGGTGAGCTTTCCGACCTACGCGCCTTCACCCGTGATCTCATGGGAGAGATGGCGCGCGATCTCGGGACCACACTCGACTGGGCGGCCATCGACCACTGGAACACCGAGCATCCCCACATTCACGTCCTGGTGCGGGGCCAAGCCGATGACGGCGGCGATCTCGTCATCAGCCGCGACTATATCAGCCGGGGTCTTCGCGCCCGCGCCGAGCGGCTTGTCACCCTGGAGCTCGGGGCCCGCAGCGAGCAGGAGATTCGTCGGGCTCTGGAACGCCAGGTCGACGCCGACCGCTGGACGCCGCTCGATCAGGCGCTGGTGCGGGAAGCAGGGAAACAGGATGGGCTGATAGACCTTCGGCCGAACGCCGGTCAGGAGCACGATGTCGAACGCTCATCGCTGATCGCGCGCGCGCGCAAGCTCGAAAAGCTTGGCCTCGCCGCGCCGCTCGGCCCCGGCCAGTGGATAATCGGCGAGGACGCGGAGAGCGTCCTGCGGGCGCTCGGCGAATGCGGCGACATCATCAAGCGCATTCATCGCGGCCTCAGGGAGCGCGGCGTCGAGCGGGCGACCGCCGACTTCGTCTGGGACAGCGACGCGCGCAGCGAGCCAATTATCGGCCGCCTCATTTCGCGCGGTCTCGACGACGAACTCAAGGGCTCGGCCTTTGCGATTATCGACGGCGTCGATGGCCGCGCGCATCATGTTCGGCTCAGGGACCTCGACGCCACGAGCGACGCCGCCCCCGGCGCCATCGTCGAGGTCAGGCGACTTCCTCCCCGCGATTGCGGGACGCCCCATCTCGTCCTTGCCGTTCGATCCGACCTTTCGATCGACGAGCAAATCAATGCGACGGGCGCAACGTGGCTCGATCGACGCCTCGTCGCCAGGGAGCCGATGCCGATTTCGGAATCAGGCTTCGGCCGCGACGTCCGGGACGCCATGAAAGGGCGCGCCGACCATCTCGTCGCCGAAGGGCTCGCCTCCCGCGAGGGCCAGCGCCTTGTCTTCGCGCGCGATCTTCTCGACACGCTGCGGTCGCGCGAGATGAATGAAGCATCCGTCCGGCTGACAGCGCAGAGCGGCCTTCCGCGGCACGCCGCCGCCGAGGGCGAGACCGTCGCCGGCGTCTATCGGCAGCGCGTGTCTCTCGCGTCGGGCCGCTTCGCCATGATCGACGACGGACTTGGCTTCAGCCTCGTCCCGTGGTCCCCGTCGCTGGAAAGGGAACTCGGCCGGCAGGTGTCGGGCGCGATGACGCCGGGGGGCGGCGTGGATTGGAGCTTTGGACGGAAGAAAGGAATCGGATTTTAGGTGGAGGAACGTTGAGGCGTGCTGCCTGGATTTCCGAGCGCTCCAGTCCTTGAGGTCACATCTCTCCCGGTATTTGCGCGCCGTAGCGCGACACGCTGCGACGCCTGATCAATTCGCCTTGCGGGCGCGAGCGAGGACCCCGCAAGCTGGCTCACATGTCCGCCACCCGCATCCTTTGGGGTCAGATCCTCGTCGTCTGCGCCATCGTGCTCGCGACCACATGGGGCGCGACCCAATGGACGGCGTGGCGCCTGGCGCATCAGCCGGAGCTGGGTCCGCCCTGGTTGTTGGTCGCCGACTGGCGTCTCTATCCGCCCCCGGCCTTCTTCTGGTGGTGGTATCACTTCGACGCTTATGCGCCGGAGATTTTTGTCGAAGGCGCGGTCATCGCCGCCTCGGGCGGCTTCGCCTCCATCGCCGCCGCCATCGCCATGTCCGTGCATCGGGCGCGGGAAGCGCAAAACGTCGTCACCTATGGCTCGGCGCGTTGGGCCACCATCGAAGAAGTGGATGCGGCGGGGCTGCTCGGGCCTGACGGCGTGGTGCTCGGAAGATTGCTGGACTCCTATCTGCGCCATGACGGCCCGGAACACGTCCTCTGCTTTGCACCGACTCGTTCTGGCAAGGGCGTCGGCCTTGTCGTTCCGACGCTGCTCACCTGGCCGGGCTCCGTCATCGTCCATGACATCAAGGGCGAGAACTGGTCCCTGACGGCCGGCTGGCGGGCGCGCTTCGGCCGTGTGCTGCTCTTCGATCCCACCAACGTCGCCTCCTCCGCCTATAACCCTTTGCTCGAAGTCCGGCGCGGCCCCGCCGAGGTTCGAGACGTGCAGAATGTCGCCGATATTCTCGTCGACCCCGAAGGCGCCCTCGAGCGGCGCAATCATTGGGAGAAGACCAGCCACTCGCTCCTCGTCGGCGCAATTCTCCATGTCCTCTACGCCGAGGCCGACAAGACGCTCGCCGGCGTCGCAAACTTCCTGTCCGATCCCAGGCGCCCAATCGAGACGACACTGCGCGCCATGATGACGACTCGGCACCTCGGCGACGCTGGCCCGCACCCCGTGGTGGCGTCGACCGCGCGCGAGCTCCTGAACAAATCCGAGAACGAGCGCTCCGGCGTTCTCTCGACCGCCATGTCCTTCCTCGGCCTCTACAGAGACCCTGTCGTCGCGAGGGTCACACGGCGCTGCGACTGGCGCATCGCCGACCTCGTCACGGCCGAGAAGCCGGCGACGCTCTATCTCGTGGTGCCGCCCTCCGACATCTCCCGGACCAAGCCGCTGGTGCGCATTGTACTCAACCAGATCGGGCGGCGGCTGACCGAAGAGCTGGAGGCCAAGCAGCGGCGCCATCGGCTGCTGCTGATGCTCGACGAGTTCCCGGCGCTGGGCAGGCTCGACTTTTTCGAGTCGGCCCTCGCCTTCATGGCCGGCTACGGTCTCAAGAGCTTCCTCATCGCCCAGTCGCTCAATCAGATCGAGAAGGCCTATGGCCCCAACAACGCAATTCTAGACAATTGCCATGTCCGCGTGTCCTTCGCGACCAATGACGAACGCACGGCGAAGCGCGTCTCCGACGCTCTCGGCACCGCGACGGAAATGCGCGCGATGAAGAATTATGCTGGCCATCGGTTGAGCCCCTGGCTCGGGCATTTGATGGTCTCGCGACAGGAAACCGCGCGGGCGCTTCTGACGCCGGGCGAGGTCATGCAGCTGCCGACTGCCGACGAAATCATCCTCGTCTCCGGCCTGCCGCCGATCCGCGCCAAGAAGGCGCGCTACTATGAAGATCGCCGGCTGCAGGAGCGGATAATGCCGCCGCCGAAACGCCCGATAGTCGACGACGAATCATCGATTTTGAGTTCCGCCGACTCTGATATTAGGGACGATTGGTCAGCTTTGCCGCCGCCGAGGCGCGAAACCGCATCCGACGAAGATCCTGCAAATGGCGGCATCCGCCGCGAGCCAGAACTTCCAGAGCACGAGGACGTCGCGCCGCTCGAACCAACCCCCGCCGCGCCCCTCGACGCTCTCGCCACCGACGAGCCGGACGATGAAGAAGCGATCAAGGCCCGCCTCCTCCGCAGTCAGGGTCGCGCGCTCGCCCGCCAGGCGGCGCTCGATCCCGAGGACGGCATCGTTCTATGAGGTGGCCGCATGTCGGTTAAGCAGCGCCTCTCGGTCTATCTCGACGCCGACATGATGGCGCGGCTGGAAAATCTCGCCGCAAAGGAGCGCGCGCCGAAATCGTCGATCGCCGAGGCGGCGATCATTTCCTTTTTGACCGCGGACGACGCTGATCGCTGGGAGGCTGCCCTCACGCGACGGCTCGATCGTCTTTCTCGCTCTGTCGACCGCATGGAGCGCGATCTCGAATTCTCGGTCGAGGCCCTCGCGCTTTACATTCGAGCTTGGCTTACCGCTACGCCGCCTTTGCCGGAAGGGACGCAAGCGGCGGCGCAGGCCAAGGGGCGGGAGCGATATCAAAGTTTCGTCGAGGCGCTAGGGCGGAGGCTGACTAAGGGGCAGCGAATGGCGAAGGAGGTATTGGAGGAGATCCAGACGGATGCGAGCGACCAGCCAGGCGAATGAACGTGATCGCCGGACATAGACGCCCCAAGAATGCCAAGCGGCTCAGCTAGGGCTCGCTGGAACCCGACGCTAAGACGCTCTCAGATCATCTTTTTTCAATCAATTAGTTCGCCGGAGCCGCTGTCGTCCTCGCCGTCAGCAAGTTGCCAGAAGGACGTGCACGCTTGCCGCACTGCCTCGCCTGAGGCAGGATGCACCCGTAGCGGATGGGCGTCATGATTTCGGAAGAATTGCGAAAGGCGCGATTGAGCCGGGCGAGGGCTTTCACAGAAGGGACTTCCCCGGCGGATGAACAAATCGCCGCCATCGCCAAGAAGGCCGACGATCTCGACGCCGCGCTAAAATCCGTCTCGGAAGCAGCCGCGATCGGCGCGCCGCTCTGGCTCTCCTACATCTTTCTTTTATTTTACATCGCCATAGCCGCCGGTGCGGTGACGCATAAGGAATTGCTGCTCGAAACCCCGGTCGAGCTGCCCTTCCTCAACATCAAGCTGCCGCTTAAAGCCTTTTTCTTGCTCGCGCCGGCTCTGTTTGTCATCGTACACGGCTATGTCATGGCGCATTTCGCCATGCTTGCGGGCAAGGCCAAGGCGTTCGCAGATCTGTTAAGACTTAAAGTCCCCGGTGACACGCCCGCAGATCACGCCATCCGTGATGCACTTCGGCGGCAATTGCCGATTAACATTTTCGCGCAGTTTCTCGTCGGCCCCTCCGACATCCGGAAGGGCGGCTTCAGTTTGCTGCTCTGGATCATTGCTTGGGCGACGCTAGTGGCGGGGCCGGTTCTCTTGCAATTGCTGCTACAACTGCAATTCCTGCCTTATCACGCGCCCCTTGTCACCTTGTGGCATCGGTGCGTTCTCATGCTCGATCTCGTCTTAATCTGGTGGCTATGGAAGCTCATTATCGCTGGCCGCGATGCCGGCGGCCCGAAGGTGGAGAACACGCTTTGTCGGGCCCGGGATAGATTTCTGTGGTTCGCGCGATACGCCGTTGCTGTCCCGCTGACGGCCGCGACGGTTTTCTTTTCGGTTTTTGTCGCGACATTTCCAGGCGAGTGGGAAGAAGAGCCGACCGCACAGGAAGAGCCAAGCGATGGGAGCAAATCACCGGGCGAGAGGCAAACGGCACTATGCAATTTCATGCTGCTGGTAAGACCCTGGGTTCTTCCGGGGACTGAAATTGTGTTTGGCAAGTTCGACGCACTCGCGGACAACGGGCAAGGAGCGGAGACGCCAGCGCTCTTTGGCGGCTGGCCGATGAACCGGCTGAGCCTGCAGCGATTCGACATTTACGCGGGCCTGGGCGCCAAGGGTCCCGACGATTTTAAATGGAAGCCCTATACCTTTGACCTGTCTAAGCGCCGGCTCGAGCAGGCCGATCTTCGATTTGCGCGTCTTGACAACATCGATCTGCGCCTCGCGCAGCTCAAGGGCGCGGGGTTCAACGAAGCAGGTCTCGTCAAGGCGAAACTTATGCTGACTCATCTTGAGGGAGCGTCGCTCAGTTCAGCTCAATTACAGAACGCCGACCTCCGGGGGGCGCATCTGCAGGGTGCGGCACTCGATTTGGCGCATCTTCAAAGCGCAAATCTCAGCGCGACGGACCTTCAGGGCGCGAACATTTCTGCTGCAAGGCTTGAAGGTGCGTCGCTCGCTATAGCGGACCTCCGTGGCGCATCACTCCTTGGGACATATCTTACAGGCGCAGACCTCAACCAGGTGCATTTACAAGGAGCGCTGCTCGCCTATGCCGAGCTCAAGGGCGCATCTCTCGTTCGAGCGGAACTTCAGGGCGCGTCACTCGAGTCTGCGCAACTCCAGGGAGCGTCGCTAGAGTCAGCGAAACTTCAGGGCGCATCGCTCTCGGGCGCGTATCTATGGCGTACAGATTTTGGAGAGGCCAGGTTCGACGAACCCAAGCCTATCCGCTTCGACCGCGGAAACTGGACTCCATCATTTTTTAGAAACTTTCAGGAAACCCCTTGGACAACGAGCGCCTATGCCGACTTGAGAAAGGAGATCGAGGAGTTGCCGAAGGGTGAAGCCCGTGACGCCGCACTCAAACGCATCAGCCGTCTCGACTGCAAGGCGGCCGTCGACGAGCACAAAATAGCCCTCGCTTCCTGCGATTCGGGCGCATCTCCCCCAGAGAGGGTCACCGCTTGGCGCATTCGGCTCGAAAGGGCCGCCGTCGACGATACGACTTACGCAGAAGACGCTTCAAAACGTGTGCGTAAGCTCATTTGCGAGGGTGACAAAAATGCTATCTACATTTTGCGCGGACTACTTTCGGGTGGTAACTTTGACGCAACCGGCAGCAACGCGCCCGCGCTCATAGGCAACATTCTCGGGAGAAAAATGCTTCGAAAAAAAAGCTGCTCGGTCTCCAAGGAATTGACCGACACCGACCGGGTGCGACTGAATGAAATGAGAGCGAGGGCCCTGAAAAAGTTCTCACCCGCACTGCCGCCTCGCTCGATAAACGAAGCTACGATCTCGCGACAGCTCTCGCCGGGCCGTTGAAACGCCAGCGCCTAAGCCCTCTGCTTTCCTGTAATCCACACGCTATCCTGGCTCCTTCGTCTCGAGCACGTTCATTCCTCAGGCCTTCAGCCAAGACCTAAACGGTTGCAGACCAGCAGGCATCCGCTGGATGCGTCCGAAATGGTTCCCGAATCCAGTTGTTGCGCGAGCGGCGGAACACATTCGCGCAAGACGCTTAGTCAGAGCCTAAGTTCCAATCTTTTTCCCTGTCATTGCACGCCACAGCCCTACGCCCTTGAGTCCCTTGTTGCATTCCCTCCCTTCCGGCATTTCTTAATCGATCCCGGCTTCGAACCGCCATCTCGCGGTTCTGCGAAAACCGGGGACGGACGTGCGCTCTCAAAACGACAACGCTGTAGCGCTCTCCCGCGGCGCCCGCATGTTGCGCACAGCGCTCGGCGCAGAGATCGCAGGATGGCTCGACGATGCAAGCGTCGTCGAGATCATGCTCAATCCCGACGGACGGCTCTGGCTCGATCGCTTGACGACCGGGCTCGAGGATACTGGCGCGCGACTGTCGGCTGAGGATGGCGAACGGATCATCAGGCTCGTCGCGCATCATGTCGGTGCCGAAGTGCATGCCGGAGCGCCACGCGTCTCGGCGGAGTTGCCGGAAACAGGCGAGCGTTTCGAAGGGGTCCTGCCGCCGGTCGTTTATGCGCCGGCCTTCGCGATCCGCAAGCCAGCCGTCGCGGTGTTCTCGCTCGACGATTACGTCGCAACCGGCGTCCTGACGAGAGATCAGGCGGTTATCCTCCGCGCCGCCGCTGCTGAGCGCAAAAATATCCTCGTCGCCGGCGGCACATCCACCGGCAAGACGACGCTCGCCAACGCCCTGCTCGCCGAGATCGCCAAGAGCTCCGACCGCATCGTGCTGATCGAAGACACGCGCGAACTGCAATGCGCCGCGCCGAATCTTGTCTCGCTGCGCACGAAAGACGGCGTCGCCTCCCTCTCGGATTTGGTTCGTTCGTCGCTCCGACTTCGACCCGATCGCATCCCCATCGGCGAAGTGCGCGGCGCCGAAGCGCTCGATTTGCTCAAAGCCTGGGGCACGGGACATCCGGGCGGCGTCGGCACCATTCACGCTGGGTCGGCGCTTGGGGCGCTCCGCCGTCTCGAACAGCTCATCCAGGAAGCCGTTGTCACCGTCCCGCGGGCGCTGATCGCGGAGACCATCCAGATCATCGCGGTTCTGGCTGGCCGCGGGAATGAGCGGCGGCTGATCGAGCTCGCCGCCGTCCAGGGCCTCGATTCATACGGCGACTACGGGCTCGCCGACCTCACCTCCGTCACCTTTGGAGACACCCATGAATAGGTTTCCGATCCGCAATCGATTGCGCGCTCGCATTAGTTTTGATCTTGCCTTCCTGATCTCGGCCGCCGCGCTTTCGACGCCTGCCCTCGCCGCCGGCTCCAACATGCCCTGGGAGCAGCCGCTCCAGCAGATCCTGCAATCGATCGAAGGGCCCGTCGCCAAGATCATCGCGGTGATCATCATCATCACGACGGGCCTTACGCTCGCCTTCGGCGACACCTCGGGTGGCTTCCGGCGGCTCGTGCAGATCGTCTTCGGCCTCTCGATCGCGTTCGCCGCCTCTAGCTTCTTTTTGTCCTTCTTTTCCTTCGGCGGCGGAGCGCTGATCTGATGGAGAACGGCTCTTTTCCCGTCGGAGGCCCCATCTCAGGCTTTCGCGTTCCCGTTCGCCGCGCGCTCACCGAGCCGATCTTCCTTGGCGGCGCGCCGCGGTCGATCGCCATCCTGAATGGCACGCTCGCCGCGGCGCTCGGCCTCGGTCTGCGGCTTTGGCTGGCCGGGCTCGCCTTCTGGGTCGTCGCGCAATTCGCGGCGGTCTGGGCGGCCAAGCGCGATCCGGACTTCGTCGAAGTCGTCCGTCGGCATCTGCGCTACCCGACGCATTTCGGGGTGTGAGGAGAAGCGAGCATGCTGAACCTCGCCGAGTATCGGAGGAAGCCGCAAAGCCTTGCCGACTTCCTGCCCTGGGCGGCGCTCATCGCGCCCGGCGTCGTCCTCAATAAGGACGGCTCGTTGCAGCGCACCGCGCGCTTTCGCGGTCCCGATCTCGAAAGCGCCACCCAAGCCGAACTCGTCGGCGTCACGGCGCGGCTCAACAATGCCCTGCGGCGCCTGGGGTCCGGCTGGGCAATCTTCTTCGAGGCGCAGCGCAATCCGGCGCAGGATTATCCGGCGAGTTCCTTTCCCGATCCGGTGTCAGCGCTCATCGACGAAGAGCGCCGCGCCCAATTCGAAGAGGAAGGGGCGCATTTCGAGAGCGGTCATTTTCTCACGCTCGTCTATCTGCCGCCCGAAGACGAGGCGGCGAGCGCCGAGAGCTGGCTCTATGAGGGCCGCTCTGCCGAAGGCGCGCCGGGCGCCGTTATCTTGGGCTTCATCGACAGGACAGACCGGCTGCTGCAGCTGATCGACGGCTTCGCGCCGGAGGCCGAATGGCTCTCGGACAGCGAGACGCTGACCTATCTCCACTCCTGCGTCTCGACCAAACGCCACAAGGTCCGCGTTCCCGATACGCCCATGCATCTCGACGCGATTCTCGCCGACGAGCCGCTGACCGGCGGCCTCGAGCCCCGGCTCGGAGGCAAGCATCTGCGCATCCTCACCGTCATGGGCTTTCCGTCGGCGACCCATCCCGGAATCCTCGACGAGCTCAACCGCCTCGCCTTCCCCTATCGCTGGTCGACAAGGGCGATCACCCTCGACAAGACCGACGCCACCAAAATCGTCACCCGCATCCGCCGGCAATGGTTCGCCAAGCGAAAATCCATCCTGGTGATCCTGAAGGAGGTGATGACCAATGAGTCGTCCGTCCTTCTCGACACCGACGCCCACAACAAGGCGCTCGACGCCGACGCCGCGCTGCAGGACTTAGGCTCCGATTTGATCGGTGAAGCCTATGTGACGGCGACGATCACCGTCTGGGACGAGGATGCCCGTCTCGCAGACGAGAAGCTGCGCCTCGCCGAGAAGGTCATACAGGGCCGCGACTTCACGTCGATGGTCGAGACGGTCAACGCCATCGAGGCCTGGCTCGGCTCGCTTCCGGGTCATGTCTACGCCAATGTCCGTCAGCCGCCGATCTCGACGATCAATCTCGCCCATATGATCCCGCTCTCGGCGGTCTGGTCCGGCCCGATGACGGACGCGCATCTTAAGGCGCCGCCGCTCTTCTTTGGCCGGACCGAAGGCTCGACTCCCTTCCGCTTCTCGCTCCATGTCGGCGATGTCGGGCATACGCTCGTCATCGGGCCGACTGGCGCCGGCAAGAGCGTGCTGCTCGCTTTGATGGCGCTGCAGTTCCGCCGCTACGCGCGCTCGCAAATCTTTGTCTTCGATTTCGGGGGATCGGCGCGTGCGGCGACGCTCGCCATGGGCGGCAGCTGGCACGATCTCGGCGGGGCGCTATCCGCCGACACGGTCGATCCCGTCGCCTTGCAGCCGCTCGCCGCGGTCGACGATCCCGTGGAGCGTGGCTGGGCCGCCGAATGGATCGCCTCCATCCTCTCCCGCGAGAATGTCGCCGTCACGCCGGAGGTGAAGGAGCATCTTTGGTCGGCGCTCTCGTCGCTCGCCTCCGCGCCGATTGAAGAGCGCACTCTCACCGGCCTCTCGGTGCTCCTTCAGTCCAATCCGCTCAAGCGCGCCCTCAAGCCTTTTTGCCTCGGCGGGCCGCATGGACGGCTTCTCGATTCCGACGCGGAGCTTCTCGGCGCCGCCGACGTCCAATGTTTCGAGACCGAGGGGCTGATCGGCTCCGCCGCCGCGCCCGCCGTCCTCTCCTACCTCTTCCACCGCATCGAAGGCCGGCTCGATGGCGCGCCCGCGCTCCTCGTCATCGACGAAGGCTGGCTCGCCCTCGACGATCCGGGCTTCGCCGCGCAATTGCGCGAATGGCTCAAGACGTTGAGGAAGAAGAACGCCTCCGTCGTCTTCGCCACCCAGTCGCTCGCCGATATCGAGACGAGCCCGATCGCGCCCGCGATCGTCGAGAGCTGCCCGACGCGGATTTTCCTGCCCAACGAGCGCGCGATCGAACCGCAGATCCTGTCGATCTATCGCCGCTTCGGTCTCAACGACCGGCAGATCGAGATAATCGCGCGCGCGACGCCCAAGCGCGACTATTACTGCCAGTCGCGGCGCGGCAATCGGCTCTTCGAATTGGGCCTCGGACCCGTGGCGCTCGCCCTTTGCGCAGCCTCCTCGAAGACCCACCAGAAGCTCATCGCCGAGATTTTCGCCGATGCCGGGCCCGAAGGCTTCGCCCGTGCCTGGCTGTCCGCACGTGGCCTCGACTGGGCTGCCGATCTTCTGCCTACCCCCACCAAACTGGAGACACCGTCATGACGAGCATTCGTCGCCTCGCAGCCGCGAGCGCTTTCGCTTTTTCGCTTACATTTCTCAACGCGCCCGCCTCGGCGCAATTCATGGTGTTCGACCCAACCAATTACGCCCAGAACGTCCTGACCGCGGCAAACACGCTGCAGCAGATCAACAATCAGATCACGAGCCTCCAGAACGAGGCGCGGATGCTGATCAATCAGGGACGGAACCTCGCGAACCTTCCCTATTCCTCGCTGCAGACAATCCAGCAGTCTATCTCACAAACACAACAGCTGCTCCGCGAGGCTCAGCGCATCGCCTATGACGTGCAGCAGATCGACCAGGCCTTCTCGACGCAATATGGCCCCATCAACGCCTCAGCGAGTTCGGCGAGCCTTGTCGACGGCGCCAGGCAGCGCTGGCAAAACTCTTTGTCCGCCTTGCAGGACGCGATGCGCCTTCAGGCCGGCATCGTGCAATCCATCGACACGGCCCGCTCAGAGGCCGGCGCGCTCATCTCGTCGAGCCAGTCCGCGCTCGGCGTCCTGCAGGCATCGCAGGCCGGCAATCAGCTTCTCGCGTTGCAAAGCAAGCAACTCGCCGACGTGACCGCGCTCCTCGCCTCGCAAGGCCGCGCCCAATCCCTCGAACTCGCACGCAACGCCGAAGCTCAGGAACAGGCGCGCGAGCAGATGCGCCGCTTCGTGACGCCCGGCCAGGCCTATCAGCCCGGCAATGTCGCGATGTTTCATTGAGCGGGGGCCACATCATGAACTGGAGAGAATGGCTCGCGCCCGAAAACATCGGCTTTGTCGCCGTTGGGATCGTCATCGGCGCGATCGCGCTCATCGGCGTCGAATCCGCCTGCGACGCCGATGTCGCGGCGCGAACGAAACCGGCGGCGCTCTTGCCAAGCGGCGCGCCATCGAGAGAGCCTGCCATCGATCCCGAGCTTTTGCGCTGCGCCCAGCTTCCCATCGAAGAGGCGGACGATCCTGCCTGCAAGGCGCTCCGGGCAAACGAGCGCAAGCGCTTTCTTGGGGGCCGAAAGTCGACGACGGAGCCGGCCGAACATCTGATCGACATGTTCCCGTCGCACCGCTCGCCCGCCGACGGCGCGTCGCCGAAGCCCGCGCGCAAGGGCGAGTAAGCGCATGGGCGGAACCGGCGTCATCGATCGCTTCCTCGAGACCTTCACCCGCTACATCGACTCCGGCTTCGGCCTGCTCGGCGGCGAGGTCGGGTTTCTGGCGACGACCCTTGTCGTCATCGACGTCACTCTCGCCGCGCTGTTCTGGAGCATGGGCGAGGGCGAAGACATCATCGCTCGCTTGGTGAAGAAGACCCTGTTCGTCGGCGTCTTTGCTTATCTCATCGGCAATTGGAACAATCTCGCCCGCATCGTCTTTGAAAGCTTCTCAGGGCTCGGCCTCAAGGCCGCCGGCGCCGGGCTATCCGCCGCCGACTTCCTGCGGCCCGGCCGCGTCGCCCAGGTCGGGATCGACGCCGGCCGGCCGCTGCTCGATTCCCTCTCGCAGCTTTTGGGCTATGTCTCCTTCTTCGAGAACGTCATCCAGATCGCCATTCTCCTCATCGCCTGGCTCATCGTTCTCCTGAGCTTCTTCATTCTGGCGATCCAGCTCTTCGTCACGCTGATCGAATTCAAGCTGACGACGCTCGCCGGTTTCGTCCTCATTCCCTTCGGACTCTTCGGCAAGACGGCCTTTCTCGCCGAACGCGTTCTCGGCAATGTCGTCTCGTCCGGCGTGAAGGTGCTGGTGCTTGCGGTCATCGTCGGCATCGGCTCGACGCTCTTTGCGCAATTCACGCAAGGATTCTCAGGCCAGCCCACCGTCGATGACGCCATGGCGCTGGTGCTCGCCGCCCTCTCGCTTCTCGGCCTCGGAATCTTCGGCCCCGGCATCGCCAATGGAATTGTCTCGGGAGGCCCGCAGCTTGGCGCGGGCGCGGTCGTGGGGACCGGGCTTGTCGCGGGCGGCGCGGGGGCCGCTGGTTATGGCGCCCTACGGTTTGCGGGCGGGGCGGCCGCAGGGCTCGCCGGAAGGAGCGAAACGCAGGCCGCGGCGACATTGCCGCCCTCGCGGGGGCTGCAGCCGCCCGGCGGCGGCGCGCCGCCTTCCACGCCGCCTGGCGGTTTTGGCGGCGGCTCGGGAGGTTCGGCTGCGCGGCCACTCGCTTCGGCCGGCGCCGCGTCGGCCCCTCCGCCTGACGGTGGCGTCGCTTCAGACGCTGGAGCCTCTCAAGTTGCCTCCGGCGAACCCGCCTGGGCGAAGCGCCTCAAGCGCTCTCAATCCGTCTCGCACGGCGTCTCGATCGCCGCCCACGCCCTGCGCTCCGGCGACGCCCATGGCGGCGGCGCCTCCGTCAATTTGTCCGAGGCCCGCTGATGTTCAAACGAAGCTCCGTGCGCTACGGGCGCACGCCCGAACCCGAAACGCCCTACCAGAAAGCCGCGCAGGTCTGGGACGAGCGCATCGGCTCCGCCCGCGTGCAGGCCAAGAACTGGCGGCTGATCGCCTTCGGCAATCTCTTCCTCGCAGGCGGTCTCGCCGTCGCCCTTGTCTGGCAGAATGCGCGCGGTTCGGTCGTTCCCTGGGTCGTGCAGATCGATAAATTCGGCGAAGCGCAAGCCGTCGCGCCCGCCGTCGCCGATTATCGGCCAACCGATCCGCAGATCGCCTGGCATCTCGCCCGCTTCGTCGAACATGTCCGCTCGATCCCGGCCGACCCCATCGTCGTGCGGCAGAACTGGCTCAAGGCCTATGACTTCGTCACCGACAAGGGCGCGCTGGCCTTGAACGACTACGCCCGCGCGAACGACCCCTTCGCCAAGGTCGGTCAGGTCCAGATCGCCGTCGACGTCGCCAGCGTCATTCGCGCCTCCGACGATTCCTTTCGCGTCGCCTGGACTGAGCGCCGCTACGAGAACGCCAGCCTCGCTTCCACCGAACGCTGGACCGCCATTCTCACCATCATCGTTCAGCCGCCCCGCGACGCCGAGCGCCTGCGCAAGAACCCGCTCGGTCTTTTCATTCACGCGATCAACTGGTCGAAGGAGCTTGGCCAATGACGCCATTCCCGTTTCGGGCTTTTATAGGCCTCACTCTCTCGTCGTCTTTGCTAGGCGCCTGTTCGAGCTTCAAGCCGCCGGAGATCGCCTATGACGATCTGCCCGTCCCGGCGAACCTGCAGAGCGATCCGCTTGGCCCGGTCAAGATTGTCGAAGTCCCGAAGGTTCTGCCGCTCCCCGGCCAGCTCAAATCCCTTGCGCGGGGCAAGGGCGAGCGTCCCGAGCCCATCGACCCGAAAGCGCGGATCGAACAGGCCAACGCCGCCGCGCGCATGGAGCCGCGCCGCGCCGGCTATATCAACGCTGTTCAAATCTATCCCTTCACCGAGGGCGCGCTCTATCAGGTCTATGCCGCCCCTGGCGAGATCACTGACATCGCCCTGCAGGATGGCGAGCAGCTCGTCGGCTCCGGCCCCGTCGCCGCAGGCGACACGGTGCGCTGGATCATCGGCGATACGGAAAGCCGCGCGGGGAACGCCCGCAAGACGCACATCATGGTCAAGCCCACCCGCGCCGATCTGATGACCAATCTCGTCATCAACACCGACCGGCGCACCTATCATCTCGAACTTCGCTCAACCGAAAAGACCTACATGGCCTCGGTCTCCTGGCAATATCCGCAGGACGAGCTCATCGCGCTGCGCCGCCAGAACGCCGCCGCCGAGGCCGCCGCGCCGGTCGACGTCGGCCTCGATCTCGCCCGGCTCAATTTCCGCTACGCGATCGAGGGCGACGCCGCGCCCTGGCGGCCGCTGCGCGCCTTCGACGACGGACGCAAGGTCTATATCGAATTCCCGCGCGGCGTCTCCCAGGGCGAGATGCCGCCGCTCTTCGTCACCGGCGCCTCGGGCGACAGCCAGCTCGTCAATTATCGCGTGCGCGGCAATCACATGATCGTCGACCGGCTCTTCGCCGCAGCGGAGCTGCGCTTCGGTTCCGACGACCAGAGGCTCGTTCGGATCGTGCGCAGCGACGGAAGGTCCGCCATATGAGCGCGCCCGCGCACGAGAAGAAGCTTGCCGAGGAGTTACGCCTTCACCCCGAGCGACCGGCGGTCACGCGCCTTTCGCGCCGCGTTCTGATCGCGCTCGCGGGCGTCTCCTCCGCCGCGCTTCTCGGCCTGACCATCTGGGCCTTGCAGGGGCGCTCGCGTTCCGGCCCCGCGCCGGAGCTCATCAATACGGACGCGAAGACGACGCCCGACGGCCTCGCGTCCTTGCCACGCGATTATGCGGGCCTGCCGAAGAATGTCCCAAAACTCGGGCCGCCGCTCCCGGGCGACCTCGGACGGCCGATCCTCGCGGCCCAGGGACAATTGCCGTCGACCGGCCCTGATCCCGAGCAACAACGCATCGGCCAGGAGCGCGAGGCGGCGCGCACCGCCAAACTCTTCGCTACGACCAGCGCGCGGGAGCGGCCGTGGAGTATTGCCGAGGGCGATCAAGGATCGACGGTTGATCCGAGCGTCCACGCATCGGCGCTTCCAACCGAGCCGGCCCCAATCGATCCCAGCGACGTCCAGAACATCCAGGATCGCAAGCTCGCTTTCGTGAACGCGCCCGCCGATCGGCGCACTGTCAGCCCCGATCGTCTTGCCGCGCCTGCGTCGCGCTATGTCCTGCAGGCGGGCGCGGTCATTCCCGCTGCGCTCGTCACCGGCATCCGCTCCGATCTTCCCGGCCAGATCACCGCGCAAGTCACCGAGAACGTCTATGACAGCCCGACCGGGCGGTTCCTCCTTATCCCGCAGGGCGCCAAGCTCGTCGGCGTCTACGACTCGCAGATCGCCTTCGGGCAATCGCGCGTGCTCCTCGTCTGGAATCGTCTCATTCTCCCCGATGGGCGCTCCATCGTTCTCGAGCGGCAGCCCGGCGCCGACGCCGCTGGCTATTCCGGGCTCGAGGACGAAGTCGACCATCACTGGCTTCGTCTTGCCGGCGCCGCCGCGCTTTCGACCATCCTCGGCGTCGGGACGCAGCTTGGCACAACCGGCGAAGAAAACGCCCTCATCCAGGCGTTGCGCCGCGGCGGCGCGCAAAGTCTCAATCAGACGGGACAGCAGATCGTCGGGCGCAATCTCAATATTCAGCCGACGCTCACCATCCGGCCAGGGTTTCCGTTGCGGGTGATCGTCACGCGCGATCTGGACTTCACACCCTATCGCGAGCGCGCTGAAGTTGACGCCCAAAGAGGTCACAGATGACCAAGCTCAAACTGTCTGTCATCGAAGATGAAAAACCGGTGAAGGTCACCGTGATCTTGTCTGCCACCCTCCATAGGAGCCTCGTCGCATACGCCGAGATCCTTGCGCGCGAGTCCGGAAAGCCTGTCGAGCCGGCGAAACTCATTTCTCCGATGCTGGAGCGATTCATGCAAAGCGATCGTGGATTCAGACGAGCGCAGCCCAAAGACAAGAACCTGACCCAGAAATTCGAGCGTGAGCCTCAATGAATCATCAAAGATAGTCTGCATGCTTCGTGAAGGAACGCTTCTAGGCGCATCCGAGACCCTGCCGGATAAGCCTTAACCAAACTCCTCAGCCGGCGCCATCCGGCTGTACGCCCGCCGGGTTGCGGAGCGGGATCGATCGATGCATTTCAGACAATATGTGCTTTGCTTGATTGCAAGAGGGCAGACGGCCACGCTCCTCGTTCGAACAACTCGAATGCACCTCGACACAGTTGTCGCAGACGGTTGAACGCCGCGAACTCGGAAGACCCTAGCGCCGTGCCGACATTTGCGAGCGCATGCGAAGCTACTGATTGGCCCGTCGGTCTTCCGTCATTGAATTCGGCCTGCGTAGTTTCCGATCCTCGACGCCTTCACGTTTCCGAACAAATACTCTGATTGGAACTCAGTCGCAGCGGACAACACGGCCGCGACGTGCGGGGAGTAAATCCAGTCTTCTAAGAGAGGTTCGGAATGCGAACGAATGTGACATCCGCTCTTGCCGCTGGGCTGTGCGCCGTTACCGTACTGGCGGTCCTCCCGACAGATGCTTTTGCCGGCCCCATGAGCGTTGCCGCCCCAGCGAGCACGGGGCTCAATACGTCGATTGAAAAGGCTCACTACCGCGGCTATCGACGCGGCTACGGTAGACACTACCATCGCGGCTATCGCTACGGCTACGGCGTTCCGGGCGCAGCGGTTGGCGCAGCGGGCGCCGCGGCAGGTCTCCTGGGCGCAGGAATCGCAGGCGCTTCGGGCTATGGTTATGGTGGCTACGGCTATGGCGGCGGATACGGCGGCAATTCGTGCTGGCGGTGGGATCCGGGCGTCGGTTGGGTTTGGGGCTGCTAGTAGAGCGCCGCCAGATCGATTGCGGCTTTCGTATAATTTCGTGACTGCTGCCGGCTCCTTGGCCGGCGGCAGCGGCATTGACTTTGGACGAACGCACGGCAATTTCATCTCGACAGCGAATGCTTGGCGGGATCGAAATGTATTCTTGAAGGTTGCAGGAAACAAGCCATGAATAACAATCACTGCGCCGGGTCGGCGAAGCATATGCGCCGAGTCGTCCGAAGCGCCGTCATCGTGACAATGATGACGCTCTCCGCTGCGACGGTTCTTCCCGCTAGCGCTCTCGCACACGATCGACGCGATGGTGACGAGATGTGCAGACAGACCGTCAATCAAATTCTGGATGTTGCCGACGCTCGCATCGCCCGCTTCAAGGCGGAGCTTCGATTGACGGCTGAACAGGACAAGAATTGGGACTCTACGCAGAAAGCGTTGCACGACATGGCCCAACGCCGAGCGGACAGGATGCTCAAGCTTCGCGAGCAACGAGCAGCCACGATGCGGGAGGCACAACGAACGGACGACAAGGAAGGCAAAGCCAAAGCCGACAGCGGGCGCGGCGATCGAGACTGGACCGCGATCAGCGATATGCGCATGCAAGCCGATCTTTTGAACGTTCGCGCCGACGACTTGCGCAAAATCGCAGACGCATCTAGCGCGTTATACGATAGCCTCGAACCTTCGCAGCGCCGGCGGTTCGGCGCCTTCGTCAGCCACTACATCGGTGATGAGGGCGAGAGCGTCTGTCATCGCTAACCTCCTCCCGGGCAGCTATGCAGCTATAGGGCGCCAATGACCGAGGCGCTCCTGTCGCCAACGCCTCAATTGAGAATTTGTCCATTATCATCTATCGCAAGCTGAAAATGCTCCTCCGCACGCACGACGATCCTGTCTTCGCACTGGGCAATAAGAGCAGTCGCGCCCGAACTCGATCAGATTTCGGCCATAAGTGCGTGGAGCAGGGGGCATGACGTATCCCTGGTCGGAATTTTCGGTCGCGCTCGCTGTCGGCCTGATGATCGGCCTCGAGCGAGAACGCAGCAAAGGAGAGGGTCTCGCACGACGGCAGGCGGGCGTCAGAACATTCGCGCTCGCCGCGATAATCGGCGCGATTGCAATGCATGTCGGCGGTGAGAATCTTCTCGGTGTGACGGAGGGCGCCGTCGCGGCGTTGGCCGCAGTGTCATACTTCAGGGATCGGGACACTGATCCGGGATTGACCACCGAAGTCGGCCTGCTAGCAACGCGGCTCCTGGGCGGCCTTACAATGTCGGACGCGCCGCTGGCTTCCGGTCTTGGCGCAATGGTGGCGGTTATCTTTGCCGCGAAGAATTCCGTACATGGCTTCATCAAGGCCACGCTCACCGAAGCCGAAGTCAACGACGGCCTTGTCTTCGCCATAGCCACTTTTGTTGTATGGCCACAGCTCCCAAATCGCTATCTCGGACCATATCAGGCGATAAATCCACACAATATCTGGCTTCTGGTCATCCTCGTACTCGCGATCGGGGCCTGCGGGCATGTCGCGACGCGACTCTTCGGCGCGCAGTACGGTCTCCCGGTCTCAGGACTTGCATCGGGCTTTGTCTCCAGTACGGCGACGATCGGTTCTATGGCCAGTTATGCAGCGAAGGACCCGACAGGAATGACCGCCGCGGTATCTGGAGCAGCCTTCTCGACGGTTTCAACGTTCATACAATCGGCGCTTTTGATCTTCGCAGTCAGTCAACCAACATTCTTACAGGTAGCTCCAATGCTAGCCGCCGGCGGGATCGTCGCGGCGATTTATGGTTTCGCATTTGCGCTGGGTCGCCGAGCGCCGGAAACATCGTCGTCCCTCGAAGAGGGACGGGCATTCAGTCTCCCGGCTGCCTTTGCCCTCGCCTCGTTAATGGCGTTGATGCTGATCGTAGCCGCAGCGCTGAGGGATTCGCTGGGAGAAGCCGGGATTATCGTCGGATCGGCACTTGCCGGGATCGTCGACGCCCATTCTTCTGCAATCTCTGTCGCTTCCCTCGTCGCCGCAGGAAAGCTCGAAACACGAGACGCCTTGGTCCCAATTCTGGCAGCGTTGACGAGCAATGCCTTGGCGAAAGTCGCTATGGCAATTGGAGCGGGTTCGACTGAATTTTCAGCGCGCATCGTGCCGGGCCTTGTCTTGTCGATGGCCGCAGCGTGGGTTGTCGCAATCGCCGCCGGTTACGTTGCATTCGGTATCTAACCCAAGAGCTTCGCCATCGGGATAGGCTGAGGTAGTCAAGATTCAGGAAGCACGTTCCGCTCGGAGCCGCATCGCTCCGCGCCGTCGCCCCCGCCCCAAATCCCGCCATTCACCTCGCGGAATTTCGTCTCCGAATATGCCGATGACAAGAATCGCAGTGAGCCAATGAAGGAACGTCGGAGCTCCCGCTTATCGAGCATGTCGAGCGTGCTCGGCAAAGAACCACTCCAGCCAGTCGAGTTTCCACACCACCAGCACGTCGCCCTTGCGGGCATGGTCTTGAGGACCCGCCAATCCCGGCCGGTCCTCCACGACCATCTTTTTGGGGCTCCTAAAACGTTGGCCTAATGATCGTAAGCCAGAAAACACTCCGCTCTTCGTTCGCAGCGCTCGCAGGAGGTTTCGTCCACTCTGACGACATCAAGCCGGTCCTTTTCAGAGGTCAGGGAAGCAATCGTCTCGTCTTCGTAGCGCACCGCGTCGGCGAGGGTGGCCGCTTCATAGTGCAAAAGCGCAGATTCCGCGGTCTCAAGCCATACGTGCACGCGCGGCGGTTCGCCTAAGCGACAATTGTCGGTTCTCCGGACAATTAAGCGTTCCTGCCGACCGGGCATGGGGGCGAGACCCTCTCTCTCATCGTGGCGAGCGCTTGGGGATGTCTTGACGCATTCCTCACAAGCTTAAGTTTCACATCCTGTCGGAAAGACACAGTTGTGGAATCTACTCAGCGCGCTAGGGCCGATGTCTTCGGCCCTGACGCTGGTAGAGAAGGCGGTGTGGGGCCCGTTCCCGTAGCGCCTCGTTGGAAGCTAGCCGTGATGAGCGCGCGAGTAGCGAATCCTCCGGAAGAGGTTCCGAAACTACTCATTCCAATTTACTCACTGGCTACGGTAGGGCGCAGCCCCCGAGTCCTGTCCCTCGGGCGGGTGCTTTCATGTTGCTTCGAGCGCGGTGAACGCCTGTACTGGTGACCAGTCGACACGTTCTCTTCGACCCGCAGAGCAAGAACTTCCCCGGACGTAGCGCGATCGAGCTGGATACCAATCCAACAAACATTGCGAAATCCATCGGCTTCTCGCTGACCCATTATCGGGGCTGGCAAGAGCCTCGGAAGTCAGGGACTAGACACCTCCACGTTGGGGCTGCACGAGACATTGCATCATATGCCTGTGGCGCGGCATGCAGTGGTCGCGTCATCCTTCGGCCTACGCTTCGGCTGGCAGAGCTACTTCCTCACAGATGCACGCGCGCACATGGGCGCCGCCGGCGCCCATGTGGTGATGCGCAAAAATTCTCCGACGCCTAGATCAAGGCGATCTGCCATGGATACTCCTTGGCGTCCATTCAGCGCGGCTCGATGTCGGGACACGCGATCTGATATTGGATGAGGCGCTCGGGTTGAACCGCGCGTGGTGTGCGGACATTCTGGTGACGCTCCCTGAAAGCTGAGTTGACGTCGTCGAGTCTGCGCTCGCCGCGCAATCACAGCCAACGCCTATCCAGACCTATAGGCGGGCGAGAAAGTCGTCGATTTCCTTTTTTGCTTCGTGCTTCCCGCGACCATAAAGCTCTTGTAGCTTGCCTTCGAGCTGCTCGCGCCTGCCGTTGATTTGGGCGAGATCGTCGTCTGTCAGCTTGCCCCACTGCTCCTTGATGCTTCCCGTAAACTGTTTCCAGTTTCCTGCGATGCCATCCCAGCTCTTGTGACGGGCGATAAACTCGTCGATTTCCTTCGTCACATTCTCCTTGCCGTGACCGTAAAGCTCTTGCAACTTGCCCTCAAGTTGCTCGCGCTTGCCGGCGATCTGAGCAAGATCGTCATCAGTCAGCTTGGCCCATTGCTCCTTGATGCTCCCGGTGAATTGCTTCCAGTTTCCGGCGATTCGATCCCAGTCCATGACGAACTCCCTATCCATTGCTGTTGAGTAGAATTCGGCGCCGCTCGATTGACGGCACCATCTATGAGCGTCTGACCACGCCCATGACTGCAGTGACGACGAAGAGGACGATCGCAATCCAGAAGAGAAGGCGCGCCCCTTCCATTGCTATGCCTGCGGCGCCACCGAAGCCCAAAAATGCAGCAACTAATGCGACGACCAGAAACACAATTGCGTAATGCAGCAGATCTCCCACGGCTTCCTCCCTCAGTGAAAATGACGCGCCGCGAATACGGCCTCACAAGAACCAATTAATCCGTGAAAGAATAGCTTGAAGGGTTATGTGCGCTCATGTCGCACGCTGAAGAAAGATGAAAGCTCAAGCCCGCGATTGCCAGTGTGGACTTCTGAAAGCCTCACAAGGCAACGACAAACTGCAACATAGTTGGAGTAGTCTCGCGAGATTCAATTCTGAAGGCGAGGCGTCTCAAAATCCGCTTGCCACCCCGCCGCTAATGACCCATCAACACCAGAAGAATGATGATCGGAATTGGAACGCCGAGCATCCAGAGCAGAATAGAACGTCCCATCACGCATCTCCTCGAGGATGTGCCTTACCAGCGTGTCAGATGGCTGGCGTCGAAATTCTCGTCACGGTGACGGCCGCCGACGCCGGCGCCCCACCAGGCGGCCGCAGCGCCGAGAACCATCGTTGCCGCTGTCAAGAAGGCAAGGAGGACTCCGCCCTTGCGGGCGGCTTCGGTTGTCGCCCGCACTTTGGCGGCGGATGTCTTCATCTGCTCCGAAAGCACATCGACACGCGCTTCTGCATCAGCCTGCGCGAGGTTGGTCCGCGCTGCGACGATCCGAACAAGATAGGCGCGATCGCCATCGCTGAGAGAGGCATTGGCGGCAGCCGCCGACAGAAGTCGCGAGATCTCCTGGCGGGTTGCTTCCATTGTCCCATCGTCGCCTGTTGAACCAGTTCCTTCGCCCCTCAGCGCATTTTGAGCGCCAATCGGTTCCTCGCGGGCGGCGACGCTCAAGTCGAGAAGGAGCCCCGCCTTTCGAGCTGCTACAATTGCGTTGCGCGCTCTGTCGGCGGCAGTTCGCGCCTGCGAAAGAATTGCGTCAACTTGCCTCTCAGCTTCGGCCTGCGAAAGACCTGTCCGCGCCGCAATCGCGCGCGCCACATAAATGCGATCGTTGCTGCTCAGGGAACCATGAGCTGCGCCCATCGCCAAAACTTGCGCGACGTCGCGACGTGACGGATCCAATGTCACGCCTCTAGCCGTCGCGGGAGCTTCCTTCCGTAGAAGCATATCGATCTGATAGCCGATCGGATCCGCGTTCGAGCCGACGGTCGATGCGATCGCGCCAGCGCTTGTAAGCTCCTCGCCGCGTTTGACTGCGGAAGAAAGGGACAATGTTGTCACAGCGGATGAAAGCGAGAAGGTCGCGAGCGCCGTGCCCACGACAACGGCGACAGCCCAAACGATGAGCCCGTGCGCGCCGTCTCTGACATGAACCTCATGAGGCGTAGTGCCTTCTAAGGAACGGCGCAGTCGACCTGTCACATATCCGCCGGCGACGAAGCTGGAGACCGTGATCCAGGTGAACCAGAGCGCCAAGACAACGTAAAACAATATGGGGGAAGGGCCATGATAGGGCGAGACAAGCGAGAGCCCGATAGCTGAGCCAAAGGCGGACATCAGGACGATGATGGCCGAGGTCAATATCGCTCCAGCCAAGATCGCCGGCCACTCGACATAGGAGGAGCCCGGCGGGCCGTCAGAAATTGACATGGTTGGCTTCGATAAATCGGTCATAGCTGCGCCTCCCTTCTTGTGCTGCTCAGCGCAGGCCGAGGAAGGAAAGAATCGCCATGATGATCACGATGAGACCGACAAGGTAGATGATGCCGTTCATAATTGCCTCTATAAAATCGCAGTTACAGGATCGGCCTGTGCCGTGCGCTCAAGCTTTCGCCGTGCCGGCGTCATTGGCCGTCTGGTCGAGGTGAAGCACGCTTGGAAGACTGTGCCGTTGGCGCCCTTCAAAGCCGACCTGCTCGGTCCGCTCTGAAAGACGTTTTTTCGTAGGCAAGCCGGGAAACTAGATCAGTCCTTGTCGATGATCTTCTTCACAGCTTCCTTGGCGCCGCCGACAGCTCCTTGAGCTTCGCCCTTGAGCTTCTGCCCGGCGCCCTCGATCTCCAGGCTTGGATTGCCACTCGCCTTGCCGACGGTCTGTTTGACCGCGCCAGCGGCTTCGTTTGCGGCGCCCTTGATCTTGTCCGTTGTGCTGCCCATGGTGGTCTCCTGAATGAAATTATGACGGTGCTTGATCTGCACTGTCTCAGTCGACTTATTGTTCGACGGCCGATTCCTATCGGACATGCAAAGGCATCGTATAGCTTCGGAAAATACCCATGACGAAATGACGTATGCCAATGAAATGATCTGTCGCCGGCTGACTCACGGTAAAGCGGCCTCGACACGGGAGGACACACGGTGATGGACCAGTCAAATGCGCACAAGTGAAGACATAGCCTTTATCGCATTGGTTTTGGCGGTATCGGCCGCCTTCGCCTGGATGCTTTGGCCCTTCTACGGAGCGATTCTCTGGGGAACTGTAGTCGCGATCGTGTTTGCGCCGCTGTATCGGCGCCTCTTGAATTCGATGCACCAGAATCACAACCTTGCTGCGGTCGCGACAGTGATGATCATCGTCCTTGTCGTGATTCTCCCATTGGTCCTGCTCGCGCTCTCCATGGCGCAAGAAGCCTCCGGCATATATGATCGACTCCAAACAGGCGATCTCGACCTCGTAGTCGTCTTCCGGCGCCTCTTCGAGGCGCTGCCTGCATGGGCTGCCGATCTCATGCGGCGGTTTGGTCTGGCGAGTCTTGGTGAAGCGCAAGATAAGTTGGCTGCAGGTCTCATGAAGGGAAGTCAGCTTGTCGCCACTGAGGTACTGGGCATCGGTCAGAGCGCGGTGAGTTTCATCCTAAATCTGTGTGTAATGCTCTACCTTTTGTTCTTCCTGCTACGCGACGAACAGGCGCTAGCCCGCAAAATCAGAGATGCAATTCCTCTCCGGGCTGCACAGAAGGATGCGCTCTTCCGCAAATTCGCGATTGTCATTCGAGCCACGGTCAAAGGCGATCTGCTTGTGGCGCTCCTGCAAGGAGCGCTCGGCGGCCTCATCTTCTGGTTCCTCGGAGTCAGCGCTCCACTGCTATGGGCAGCTTCAATGGCGCTTCTATCTCTCGTCCCAGCAATAGGCGCCGCGTTGGTTTGGGGTCCGGTGGCGATCTATTTTCTAGCAATCGACGAAATGTGGCGCGGCGTTACTCTCGTCGCCTACGGCGCTTTCGTGATTGGTCTGGCGGATAATGTTCTCCGTCCGATCTTGGTAGGGAACGACACCAAGATGCCGAACTACGTTGTGTTGATTTCCACACTGGGCGGCATCGAAATGTTTGGCCTCAATGGCTTTGTGATCGGGCCCGTAATCGCGGCGATGTTCATCGCCTCATGGGAGATTTATTCGGCAACGAGACAGGCGTCACAGAGCGACTTCCCCGCTTCCTGATGTCTGGCGCCGCGGGCAGCGCCGCCAACGGCGCGTCTGCGTAGTTTCCGATTCTGGCGTCACGTGAAATTTTGTCTCTACCTTTGCGCCTGAAGCCACGACACCACAGGCGAACGCGACCCTCAGCGACTCAAGTGCAACAAGTGAGTGCACCGCGGCCTCTTGAAAGACGTCGTTCGCTTGCCCTCTCCTGTGCGGAAAAGCCCAGCCGCCGCCTGTAAAGCGGTGCAGGACTCCGTCTGCGCCGCAACGATACAAAATGAACCACAAGCGCCACCGCATTTTTGCAACGACGCTGCCCACACTTACCCAAGTCGGGAGTTCAAAATGGCGATGGAACCTCAGTTCTCCGATCTCGCAGCCTCACAGGCAACCTACATTCAGAGCGAACGAAATATCTATCTGGTTGGCGGCGGGATTGCGTCATTAGCGGCGGCTGCCTTCCTTATTCGGGATGGCGACGTTCGCGGCCATCGTATAACGATCCTGGAAGAACTTGATGTGATCGGCGGAAGTCTCGACGGCTCCGGTTCGGCAGTGGAAGGATACGTCCTTCGGGGCGGTCGAATGCTCGAGAGTAAATACGTTTGCACCTTCGATCTCTTCGCCTCCATCCCAACTCTCGACAACGAACGAACGGTCACACAAGAGATATTCGATTGGAACGAGACGATAAAAACCTCATCCAAGTCGCGTCTGATGCACGATGGTCGCCGCAAAACGGCTCCGGAGTTCGGACTCAGCGAGAATCACATTCTCACGATCGAGCGCCTAGTGTTGGAGCCTGAGGCCATGCTTGGGGCGGCCAGCATCGAGGATATCTTCGATCCGACGTTCTTCAAGACAAATTTCTGGGTCATGTGGCGCACGACCTTTGCCTTTCAGCCATGGCATAGCGCCATCGAATTCAAACGCTATCTCGAACGATTTGCGCATATGGTCGACGGGTTCGATCGACTGACGGGGATCATGCGCACCGTCTACAACCAATATGACTCCCTTGTGAGACCGCTGCAAAAGTGGCTTGAAGACCGAGGCGTCGTCTTCGAATTGAATGCTCAGGTAACGGACATCGCATTTTACGATCAAGGCGATGATACGCTCATCACAGAAATTTCCGTTGTCCGGAGTGGCAGCTTAGAGAAGCTCGCGATCGACGCATCCGACTGGGTCTTTGTCACGCTTGGCTCTATGACCGAGGCGTCGAGCCTCGGGGGTATGGAGGCGGCGCCTGAAATCAGGGGCAAGAAGGACGGCGGCGCGTGGACGCTTTGGGAGAAAATGGCAGCAGGCCGTCCCCATTTCGGACGACCCTCGGCATTTGCGGATCATATCGAAGAGTCGAAATGGGAGTCGTTCACGACAACCTTGCATGATCCGACATTTCTCCGCCTTGTCCGGGACGCCACCGGCAACACCCCTGGCGAAGGCGGGCTCGTCACTTTCCCCAAATCGAACTGGGTGCTCTCTTTCGTTGTACCCTTTCAGCCCCACTTCATCGATCAACCAGAGGGCGTCAGCGTTTTCTGGGGCTACGGGCTCTGTCTCGACGAACCAGGCAACTTTGTAGACAAGCCCATGGCAGCATGCACTGGCAGGGAAATCATGATCGAATTGCTCGGCCATTTGAACATCGGGACGGAAGCCGCCAAGATCCTTGAGACCGCGAATTGCATACCTTGCATGATGCCATTCGTCACGAGTCAGTTTCTTCGGCGTGAGCGAGGCGATAGACCGCAAGTCGTTCCAAACGGCGCCAAGAACTTCGCCTTCATCGGCCAGTTTTGCGAACTGCCGGATGATGTCGTGTTCACGGTCGAATATTCGATTCGATCGGCGCAGGCCGCGGTCTACACACGACTTGGCCTGAACAGGGAGCCGCCGCCAGTCTACAAGGGGAAGTTCGATCCACGCGTCCTCTTTGCGGCGTTTATGGCGCTGCACGACTTTCATTCATGACGGCATCCCTGCGAGACGTCGACTTGCCTCCGTGGAGAGCTCGGCCCCGCCGGTGTAGAGGATACTACTATTGATGTCTGCCGGCGGTCGCGCTCTCCGCGTTCGCGCGCGGGGAGCGTCATCGCCCGGCGCCAGATCTCCCGTTCGAATCACAATGCGGCTCGTTGCGCAATTCCCACTCGGGCCGCTTTCACTTCGGGTTCGCATTCGGCTCTGCCAAGGCGCTACCGCCCTGCGTCTCGGGAGTGGCGCCGGAAACGCGGTCCGATGCGACATTAGTGCCGGATCGGACTTTGGGGATTCTTGTGGATCGCGTACACGTCTGGAATGAAGACCGCGTTTCGGAGATCCGCTTTCGGTTCCTCGATACGAGCAACGAGAGCGCGAATTTCCCGCTGAACTTTCCCAAAAGCTCGCACCTCAATCTGGCGGACCCTCTCCCGCGAGACCCCAAATTCGGCGGCTAATATTGCAAGCGTAAGAGGTAGATCTGTCAGCCTGCGGGCTTCCAGGATTCGACGCTCCCGCGGATTCAGCACCTCAAGCGCGTTCCGCAGCGAGATTTTACGGTGGTCGCCCTCTTCGTGGTCGACGAGCACCTTCTCCTGATTATCCCGGGCGTCGACAAGCCAGTCTTGCCTTTCCCCGCCTCCTTCCTCCCGTTCGGAAATTGGCGCATTAAGCGAAGCATCGCCTCCCAGACGCCGGTTCATCTCGATGACGTCCTTCTGACGAACGCCAAGTCGGATGGCGATCATTGCGACATGCTCCGGCTTGAGGTCACCATCTTCATAAGCCGAAAGGCAGCTCTTGACCCGACGGAGATTGAAGAAAAGCTTCTTGCTGTTCGAGCTAGAGCCTATCCTTACGATAGACCAGGATCTCAGGACATATTGTTGAATCGACGCCCGGATCCACCAGCGCGCGTACGTTGAGAGGCGAAAACCGCGTTCCGGTTCAAATCGGGCGACGGCTTGCATCAGGCCGAGATTGCCCTCTGAGATCAGCTCTCCGATTGGCAGACCATTACCGCGATAGCCCATCGCGATTTTGACGACGAGGCGCAGGTGCGAGCTAACGAGCGCGCTCGCGGCCTGCGAATCCTTCCGCTCACGCCACCGTTGCGCCAACGTCTGTTCTTCCGCGAACTCGAGCATGGGGAGTTGGCGGATCTCACGCAGATAGCGCGTGAGTCCGCCTTCGGGAGAGAGCATGGGCAGGGGCGTCAGCATATCTGTTCCTTATTAGGTGCTCTTGCGTAACCGCGCCGAGGCAAAATCGATTTGTGCCGTCATGGGAATTCCTGCGCGTTACATGGGCGAGAAAAGACCCTAACCGTGGTGCGATCGTGCGCTAGCCCCGGAAACTACCCACTCGCGGCGAGACGGACGAGCATCGATCACGCCAAAAGTGCGCGTTCGCTCTGCTCCGGAGGCAAGCGACGCAACATGTTTGATTGGAGCACCGGCGGTCGCCCACGCGCCATGGACCGGACACGATCCCTTCCTCTGAAATCAACATCCCCTCGCCTCGATTCGCGAAAGATCTCGGTCGAGCTCCACTTATGGTCGGCGGCCGTAAGTAGATTCCGAGGCTGAAATCGACACTTGGTCGTCGGCTATGTTGAAACGTCACGTTTATCTTGAGGCAGTTGGCAAAGCCATCATACATTCAGAGCGCGCTCGAGGATTGAGGCGTGAAGACCGGAACTGGCGTTCCTATCGACCCCGTGACGGCAACCTAAGCATAATATCCGCGGTTGATCTTTTGATAAAAATCCACGCATCCAGCCATCGAGGTTCGTTATATGCCTGAAGTTTGTCGTCCAACGGCTGACGCATGGCTCTTACGTCACTTCGTATACCTCTCGTTCGGCTTCTGGACCGGCCCCACGCGCAGAAAGGCTGCGCTGTTTGTGCTTGGCCTCTTCGGTTGCCTCGTCTTGAATCTCATCCCCGCCATCGCCGTGAACCGATGGAACAAGTTCTTCTTCGACGCGCTGCAAAGCAAGGATCAGCATCTGATCCTTCTCAGCATCGGCCTCATGTTGGCGCTTGCCTTGCTCTCCGCCATGACGAGCGTCGCCTTGTTGCAAATGCGCATGAATTTTCAGTTGCGCTGGCGCGAATGGCTGACGCGAACGCTTGTCAGGCGCTGGATGGAGCGACGCCGCTTCTATCAGCTCAGCGTGCTTCGGCTTGTCGATAATCCGGAAGCGCGGATCGCCGAGGATGGGCGGATCGCCATCGAGCTCTTTGTCGACTTCGCGACCGGCGTCACGAATGCGCTTCTTATGGCGGCCTCCTTTGTCAGCGTTTTGTGGTTCATCGGTGGTTCGCTGACGTTGTGGGGCATGACGATCCCCGGCTATCTCGTCATCGCCGTCGTGATCTATTCAGCATGCACCTCGTACGGAATGTTGCTTCTGGGAGGCCCGCTCGTCGCGCGCGCTGAGGCGAAGGCGATGGCTGAGGCGGATTTTCGTTTTGAACTTTCGCATACGCGCGAGAATGCGGAAACGATCGCCCTCATCGGCGGCGACGACGCCGAGCGAGAGCTCCACTACAATAGATTCGATCAAGTGGCCACACGCTGGATCGCAGTTATCGGCCGACAGGCCCGTATGCTGTTCTTGTCGAGCGGCAACAATGTTCTCGCGCCAGTCATCCCACTCATGCTTGGCGCCCCCAAATATCTCGCCGGGGAGTTGTCGCTCGGAGACCTTATGCAAGCCGCCGCGGCCTTTATACAGGTGCAGTTGGCCCTCAACTGGTTGGCCGACAATTCAATGCGCCTTGCAGACTGGTTCGCCTCGGCGCGGCGCGTCGCGGCCCTCGACCTCTTCTTCGACAATCTCGACAAGCTCGCCATCAGCGCCGAGGACAAGAGGATTGACCTCGCCTTCAGTGACGATAGCGCATTGCATCTGTGCGGGCTCTCCATCGCGCAGCATGACGGCACACAGATGCTGGCCGACACGGACGCCGTTATCAGGAGCGGCGAGAGAATCCTCGTGAAAGGAGAGTCCGGGGCCGGCAAGAGCACGCTGATCCGCGCGATGGCCGGGTTATGGCCCTGGGGCAGCGGGCGGATTCTTCGTCCGAAGGACGCCCGCATCGCGTTTATGCCGCAGCAGCCCTACATGCCCCGCGGCACGTTGCGGGACGCGCTCGACTATCCTCATGACGACACTCTGCCGGATGCCGCGCGGATCGAAACGATCCTTGTCGCCTGCGGGCTTGGTCATCTCGTATCGCGACTGGATGAGGAACAGAGCTGGTCCGATGTCCTTTCAGGCGGCGAGCAGCAACAGCTCGGCTTCGCACGCGTGTTGCTGAGGCCGCCCGACATCATCATCATGGATGAACCCACATCGGCCCTCGACGATCTCAGCCAGACCCGTCTGATGGAATTACTCAGTGAGGAAGCGCCGCGCTCGACCATCATTCATGCCGCACGACGCAATGTCGACAAACGCTTCTACGACCGCGAAATCCAGCTGAAGTCGAGACCGGCTGAGAGAGTCAGAGAAGCGGCGAAGGGCCGGGAGGCGGCGTTATCCAAGGCGTCGACGATATTGCGCGAGTCGCTGCCCAACTGATTGGACATGCGGTCCGTCTCGCTGGCGCACATCAGCGTTTAACTGTGACGCGCGCCTTCCGTTAGAGCAAAGCTACACTACTTTGCATTCGTAGATGCTTTTTCTTGAAAGCTAAAGGAGTGAGATCATGAGCAAGATGCGGAAGTTTCTAACAGGCGGCCTGATGGTCGCAACGATCGCGGCGAGCCTTGTGGCTGCGACGCCGGCTTCGGCATGGGGCCGGGGCGGTTGGGGCCGTGGGGGCGGATGGGGCGGCGGCGGATGGGGCCGCCCAGCCTGGGGCGGCGGTTATGGCGGCGGCTGGGGATATGGTCGCGGCTGGGGATATGGCGGTTATGGCGGCTATGGTGGCGGATGGGGTCCCGGCTGGGGATATGGCGGATACGGCGCGGGGCTCGCCGGCGCGGCGATCGGCGCAGCCGCGATTGGCGCAATTGCCGCCGGCGCTTCGCAACAAAGCCAATATGGATACGGCTACGCATATCCCCAGGCGCAATATCATTATGGGACCACCCATGCTCACCGCTCGGGGAAGGGACGTCTCTGCACTCAGACGGCTTGGGATGCGTTAGAAGGCTATGTGCAGGTTCGTGGGCCGTGCAAATGAACGCCGAACATGACTTCCAGACTTTCCGTTCGCTTCGCGAATAAATGGAGGTCCGCTAAACTTTGAGAAGGAAACGGCCCGCGAACAGAAATGGCGCGGGCTTATTTGCGTCGAAGATCAGGTGAGTCGCGCGGTCAGGAGATCGACATTCAGCTCGCCAAAAGTCTCGAAAGCACGGGCAAAGCACTGAGCGCGCTGGCGCGGCTTCCAAACGTCCGAATTTTATAAAGGCCCAGGAACAGACAGCGCAAGCGCCTGTCAAAGCCGACCTGATGGGGACGGCTCTGACGGGCGCCTCACTTACCCGTTGAGAGTAAGGTCGATCAGACTTTGTCGACGAGCTTCTTCACAGCATCCTTGGCGTCGGCGACAGCCCCTTGAGCTTCGCCCTTGAGCTTCTGTCCGGCGCCCTCGATCTCGAGGCCCGGATTGCCGACGGCCTTGCCGACGGCCTCTTTGACCGCGCCAGCGGCTTCATTCGCGGCGCCTTTGATCTTGTCAGTTGTACTGTTCATGGGGCTTCTCCGAAAGGAAGGAGAACAATGCATTGATGCACATTGTTTCCGTCGATACGTGTTCGACATCAGAAGTGTATCTGGTGAGGAATGGCGCGGCCTAGCGTCGGAATGTACCTATGGAGGCGTCACGCATCATCAATTGATGAGTCCTAGCCCCAATATGCCCGAGACGATCAAAAAGATTGCAACGATATAGTTGAGCAACTGCGGCATGATCAAAATGAGGATGCCGGCGATCAGTGAAACGATCGGTTGAAGGTGTGATAGGCCTATTGACATTTGCGTGTCTCCGTTGATTCAGAGCGCCGTCATTTTCAAACATTATATAGTCGTCGATTGAGCGCATGCGCTTCTAAAGTTTTCCAAGAAGAACGAGTACGAGGACAATGATAAGCAATGTGCCCAATGTTCCCGATGGCGCATAGCCCCAACTCGAACTATGCGGCCAATTGGGAAGGGCGCCGACAAGCATGAGGATGAGGAGCACAAGGATGATTGTTCCGAGCATATGAATGCCTTTCAATTGTGTCCTGTTGCGATGCTCGTCTGTCGGCGCTGTCTCTCAGTCCGACGGCCAATTCCGCCAGCGATGAACGTGGCAAACAGGTTCTTGGGCGAATATGATCGATGTTTGATGCGGACAATGACAAGATTCGGAAACTACTCAGAGCCTGTTTGGAAAGTCACGGGTGCGCATTTCGGCGGATGAGAACGCCGCCCATGGCGACATGGATCATAGCTGTTGAGACGTCGATGCGGCGCTCGTAATCTCTTACGAGCCTGCGCCAGCGGATCATCCAGCCGAAAGTTCGTTCGACGACCCAGCGACGCGGCAGGACTTCGAAACCCTTCTGACCATCGCGGCGACGAATGATCTCGAGCACGAACTCGAGATAGCGGGCCTTGTCCATCAACTTCAGTCGGTCGTAGGCGGCGTCGGCGAAGAGATGCTTCACCCATGGCCATCGCTTGCGGATGGCGTCGAGGATCGCCTGCGCCCCGGCGCTGTCGGAAATGTCGGCGGTCGTCAGATTGACCATCAGCAGTCGCCCATCCGCGTCGACCGCGATATGGCGCTTGCGGCCGACGATCTTCTTGCCCGCGTCATAGCCCCGCGTTTGCGCATGCGGGGCCTTGATCGACTGGCTGTCGATCACCGCCGCCGAAGGGCTCGCTTCTCGTCCCTGGCGCTCCCGATCGAGCATGAGCTCGACGTCATGAATCGTCTGGAACAGGAAACGCCGCGCCAACTCGCGAAACCAGCCATAGACGGTTCGCCAATGACCGAAATGCACCGGCAGCATCCGCCAGCCGCAACCCGAGCGCACGAGATAGCGCACCGCATTGATCACTTCGCGGAACTCGACTTCCCGCGGACGCCCGCGGCGCCCAGGCTTCGGCATCAGCGGCGCGATCCGCGCCCACTCCTCATCCGTCAGATCAGACGGGTAGCGCTTGGTCTTACGGGCGATCTTGGCCATCCGGCCCCGCTGCTTGCGTGTCCACATCAAAAGTGTGAATCACATGTGCAGCAAAACCGGAATCCCCCAAAAACAGAATTTTCAAACAGGCTCTCAGTGCGGCGCTGCTCACGCGCCACATAATTTTTTGTGAGTTAGGCGCGCCGAATTTACTCAGCTCATGGTGACACGGCTTCGAGCGCAAGTTGAATCGCGGTTGCGAGGTCGGATTCACGGAATGGCTTTTGAACCGCAATCGCGCCACGCCTCGACGCTGCTATTCTCGAAATATCGCCACTTACAAAGAAATGAGGGATGAAGCCGGCGTCGCATATTTTGTCCATTGCCGAGACGCCGCTTCCATCACGAAGACATGCATCGATGATCATCAAATCCGGCTTGCAGCGAGCCGCTGCAGCCACAGCCTCCGCTTCGGTGCTCTCAACCCCGCAAACCTCGTGACCCATCGTTTCGAGCATTTCGGCAAGCAACTCGCCGAGCAGAGGTTCGTCCTCGATGACGAGGATCCGGAGCGCACTCATCGGACCACCTCGCCGCCCGCTCCGCCTTCATTCACCCAGATGTCGATGCGATCGTTGAGGCCAGTCAGCGCGCCTTCGTCCGCTTCCGATGGAATAGGAGGGTGGGAAACGAACTTTGTCGGAGCCGCATGTCGCGAATCAGCAGGCCGGCTCTCTATCGAAGCCAGATGTTGCGCGCAAATCTTCATTCCGTCGGCGCTAAATGAGATTCGAGGAACCAGTGTTGCGAGTCGCCCATTGGCGCCATTTCGATTGAGTCAATGTCCATGTGCGAACAATCAAGTTGGCTCGCCTGATCGATGGCTGCGTTGAGAGATTGGCCGAATGCTGCGAGAGTCTTGGAAATGCCTAATATGTGCTCCTGTACATCCGGATGCTCAAGCGGATTGGCGGTTAGGAAAGAATGTGCGGATTGAGATCGAAAGCTGTCGGATAAGGAGGCTAGCTTCGAATGCATAGCTTAAGCTCCAAAACGCGGCCAAAGCAGAAATCACGAGCGACCGTGACGGTAAGGGCCCTGATGCGAATCGCGCACAACTTCCGGCGGGATATTCCCCATCCTGCGCCTACAAAGGTATTTGACGACTTGTCTGAGGAACAGGCTCGGAACCTACTCAGACGACACTCGGCTCCATCCTGCTTCAAAGAGCCGCGCGGACGTGCGACTATCCACGGTAGAGTTCGGGTATGATGCGCTTTAGCGAGCTGTGTTAAAGCGATGGTCGCATCGAAAGCATGTCAGCAAGGAGGCCAAGTCACTGCCGAAAAAACCTATCACCTCGGAGCGACAGAAACCTCGCAGATCCGGTGATTTTCTGGTCGTCGGGATCGGCGCGTCGGCGGGCGGCCTCGACGCCTGTAAGAACTTCCTTGACAACCTTCCCGCTTCAGACCGCTTGGCGCTTATCCTGATTCAGCATCTCGATCCGACGCATGAAAGCATGATGGTCGATCTGCTCTCGTCGCATACGTCGATGCCGGTCGTGCAGGCCACGGATCACATGCCAATCGAGGCCAATCATCTCTATGTGATCCCGCCAGGCAAGTATCTCTCGGTGATAGAGGGGGGCTTGCGCCTCTCGCAGCCGCTTGCGCCTCATGGGGCGCGCCTCCCCTTCGACTATTTGCTGCTGTCGCTTGCTACGAATTTCGACTCGCGGGCCGTTTGCGTGGTTCTCTCGGGAACCGGCGCAGACGGCGCTCTCGGGTTGAAGGCAATCAAGGAGCACCGTGGCCATGTGATCGTGCAAGATCCGAAGGAAGCTGGATTTGACGGGATGCCGCGCAGCGCGATCATGACCGGCGATGTCGACCTGGTGCTTCCGGCGGCGAAGATCGGAGAAGCGCTCGTCGCATACGAGCTGGCCTTAGCAAACCCAATCAAGGAGGCTCGAGCCTCGCCAGCAAATCCAGACATCCTTTTGCAGATCGTCGAACTGTTGCGCACAAAGACCGCACACGATTTTACGCTCTACAAGCCGGGCACATTGGAGCGCCGAATCATTCGACGGATGGGGATGTCAGCAGGTAAAGCCGTCGAAATGACGCAGTATCTCGACCTGCTGCGCCGCGACGCCGGGGAACTCGATCTTCTCGCAAAGGACCTGCTCATCCATGTGACGAGCTTTTTTCGTGACCCACGGACCTTCGCATTGCTGGCGGAAAAGATTGTCCCTGAAATCGTCAGGAACCATGCGCCTGACCGGAACATTCGCATATGGATTGCAGGTTGTAGCACAGGTGAGGAAACCTATTCGCTCGCCATGCTCTTCCTCGAGCGGATCGCCGCTGAAAGCCGCAGTCTCAAGCTTCAAATATTCGCCTCGGACGTCGACCCCGACGCGGTCGCTAGCGCACGCGAGGGGATTTACCCTGAAACCATTGAGAAGGACGTTTCGACGGAACGTCTATCCCGCTTTTTCACACGAGAGGATCATTGCTACAGGGTGACGCCCGAGCTGCGCTCGATAGTGGTTTTTACGGTTCAGGATTTGCTTGCCGATCCTCCCTTCTCGCGTCTCGATCTCGTTTCATGTCGCAATCTTCTGATCTATTTGCGCCCGGAGGCGCAAGAGAAGGTGATTGCGCTGCTCCATTTCTCATTGCGGGAAGGGGGTGTCGTTCTCCTTGGGGCCGCTGAGACGATTGGTAGCGTAGACGGTCGCTTTGAGCCGATCTCCAAGGCCAATCGGATCTATCGACGCATCGGTCGAACCAGAGCGGGTGAGCTTATCAATCTGATACGACCGAATTATGAGGCCGCGCTCCCAAAACGCCGCGACAAGGAACACGAAAGGATGCGCCCGGCCGCCCTCGCCGATCTCTGTACGCGTTTGCTCCTCGACACCTACGCGCCAGCCGCCGTCTTGATAAATCACAATTACGAATGTCTCTATTATCTCGGCCCGACGGATACCTATCTGAAGGTCGCATCGGGGCATGCTGTTCAGAACCTGTTGACGATGGTGCGTGAGGGTGTGCGCACCAAGCTGAGGTCGGCGGTTCAGCGAGCTCGTCAGGAGAAGCGGCGCATCGTCGTCTCAGGCGGCGAGCTCAAGCAAAACGGAGAGCCGTTCTCATTCAATATCGCTGCGCAGCCGGTTCAGAGCGACGGAGAAGAGCTCCTGCTGGTTTGCTTCATCGATCAGCCTACGCCCGCACGCAGACAGGACAGGCAATCTGCGCCAGGACAAAGCGCACAAGTCGCCGAGCTGGAACAGGAGCTCGAAGCCACGAGGCTTGAGCTTCAAGGCGCCATTCACAATTTGGAGACGTCCAATGACGAGCAGAAGGCGACAAACGAAGAGGCGTTGTCCGTCAACGAAGAATTGCAGTCGACGAATGAGGAGCTGCTAACCTCCAAGGAGGAGTTGCAATCGCTCAATGAGGAGTTGACGGCGCTCAACGCGCAGCTCCAGGAGACATTGGAGCGCCAGCGCATCCTGTCGAACGATCTCCAAAACGTTCTCTATAGCACGGATGTGGCGACGCTTTTCCTCGACGCCAACCTCAAGATCCGCTTCTTCACGCCGACCACCAAGCTGCTGTTCAGCGTCATTCCCGGCGACGTCGGGCGGCCGCTGGCGGATCTGCGCTCTTTGGCGGCGGACGACGCGCTTCTCGACGACGCCCGATTGGTGCTGCAAGAGCGGGCGCCGATTGAACGGGAGATCAAGGCGCAGAGCGGCGCCTGGTATAGCCGCCGAATCATGCCGTATCGCGCCCAGGATGATCGCATCGAAGGCGTCGTCATCACTTTTTCCGATGTCACCGAACGGCATCATTCTCAGCAGGAACTGGAGGCTGCAAAGCGTCAGGCGCAACAGGCCAATCTGGCGAAATCGCGTTTTCTCGCCGCGGCGAGTCACGATCTGCGCCAGCCGCTACAATCCCTCGTGCTTCTTCAGGGCCTCTTGGCCAAGATCGTCGAAGGAGAGAAGGCGAAGAAATTGGTGGCGCGCTTCGACGAAACGCTACACTCAATGTCCGGCATGCTGAACGCGCTGCTCGACATCAACCAGATCGAGGCCGGCAAGGTGCGTCCGGAAATCGTCTGCTTTCCGATCAACGACCTTCTCCATCGATTGCGGGCGGAGTTCGCATATCACGCACAAACACAGCAACTTTCCTTCCGGGTGGTCTCTTGCGGGCTCTTGGTGCGCAGTGATCCGGCGCTGCTGGAGCAGATGATTCGCAATCTGCTCTCCAACGCCTTCAAATACACCCGAGACGGGAAGATATTGCTCGGCTGCCGACGGCGGGACGGAATGCTGCGCATCGAGATCTGGGATACGGGGATCGGCATTCCGGACGCTGAATTGCTCGCCATTTTTGACGAATATCATCAGATCGACAACGCTGCACGTGAGCGAACGCGAGGACTCGGCTTGGGGCTATCCATCGTGCAGCGCCTGGCTGGCCTCCTTAGTCATCCAATCCACGTCACCTCCAAACTTGGCAAGGGCTCTGTCTTCGCGATCGAGGTGACAGTCCCTACAGGTGAATGCGCGCCACTTCCAGCATCGGATATCCTTGGCAAGATTGTCGACGCCGCCAAAGAGGCTCCCCCGACAGGCGCTGTGCTGATCATCGAAGATGATCCGGATGTCGGAGGCCTCCTCAAGCTTCTCCTCGAAGACGAAGGTTATCGCACATCGATGGCCTCGGACGGAATTGGTGCATTCGACTCCGTTGAGCGCGACGGCTTTCTCCCTGATCTAATTCTTGCGGACTACAATCTTCCAGGCGGCATGAATGGGCTCGAAGTCGCGGGAAGCGTTCGAACCAGACTTCAGCGCCAGATCCCGATTATCATTCTGACGGGCGATATCTCGACGAATGTTTTGAAAACCATCGCGCGTCAGGATTGCGTTCAGCTCACCAAGCCTGTGGACCCTGGCCAGTTGGTGCAGGAAACTCGGCGACTGCTCGCCGACGCCTCTTTCGACAAGCCGGCGCCTGCCCTCCCGCCGCGCCTGGTCGAAGCAAGTGCAGATGATGAACGACCCATCATTTTCGTCGTCGACGACGACACGCGTCTTCGCGAGACGCTGCGGGACGTGCTCGAGGACAATGGATGGGAGGTCAGGGATTTCGAATCCTGTGAGCGTTTCCTCGAAGAGTATCGCCCGGAGCGACGCGGCTGCCTTCTGCTGGACGCCTACCTTCCCGGAATGAACGGGCTCGACCTGTTGCAACGCCTAAAAGACGGCGGAGGCCATTTGTCGGTCATTATGATCACCGGCGCGGCCGACGTGACGATGGCCGTCGACGCAATGAAGGCCGGAGCCTTTGATTTCGTCGAGAAGCCGATCAGCGGCGACGATCTGCTTGCCTGCGTCACGCGCGCGCTTGAACATGGGCACGATGCGAATGAATTGTCGGCGTGGCATGAGGCCGCCGCGGCTCACGTGGCCGGGCTGACGCCACGACAGCGCGAAATCATGGATTTGGTTCTCGCCGGGCACCCCAGCAAAAATATCGCCGTTGACCTCGGCATTAGCCAACGCACCGTCGAGAATCATCGGGCTTCAATCATGAAGAGGATGGGCGCTAAATCTCTTCCGGCATTGGCTCGCCTGGCGCTTGCGGCGACGTCGAAAAGTTAGTTTGCACAGACGTCTTCTGGATAGGATGCTTTGGATGTCGAGCGCTCCTGCCATGCAATGTTAAACGAGTGGCGCCTCTTCAGCGACTGCGCATGCCCCTAAATGACGGCGCCGAATAGGTTACCTACGCCGGCAGTCAGGACCATAGCGATGGCGCCCCAGAACGTCACGCGCGTAGTGGCGCGTAAAATGCCTGCCCCTCCTGCTTTCCCGCCGATCGCGCCGAGCAGCGCGAGAAAGCCGAGAGACGTTCCCGAAACGATGGGGACGAGCATGTCAGCGGGCGACACGACGACCATGAGCAACGGCATCAGGGCGCCGATCGCGAAAGCCGCTGCCGAAGCAAAGGCTGCTTGCACCGGACGGGCTTTGCTGACATCGGACAGGCCGAGCTCGTCACGCATGTGAGCGGCCAGTGAATCCTTCGCCATCAGTTGCTCAGCGACCTCTCGGGAAAGTTCGGGGTCAATCCCGCGCGCAATATAAATCTGCGCGAGCTCTTCCAGTTCAGGCCCCCTATTATTGCTCAACTCCTCTTTCTCGCGCGCAAAGTCTGCCCGCTCGGTATCGGCCTGCGAACTCACCGACACATATTCTCCGGCAGCCATGGACATCGCGCCCGCCACGAGGCCCGCGACGCCGGCGATCAAGATATCCTTCTGTGGAGAGGACGCCGCCGCGACGCCCAAAATGAGGCTTGCGGTCGAGACGATGCCGTCATTGGCGCCCAGAACCGCCGCTCTCAGCCATCCGATGCGGGAGATGAGGTGGCGTTCATCGTGTATGCGGAGTCGCGTCATCGACAATTCTCTCGGCGGCTGTTTTGGCGATTTCACACATTCGCATCGAAGATATTGGGCAACATCCGCTTCAGGGTTCTGTCGTGAAAATAAAAGTGATGCGCAAGAGCTGCCCCGGCGTGTGCGAGCGCCAGTATGATCAACGCATTCGCCAACGTCTCGTGTATTTCCTTCACGTCATGCGCGAAGGCCTTGTCCTTGAGCCAGGGCGACGGGATTTCGCCCAGACCAAATAGCGGCAGGCTCTCTCCGTTGGCGAACAGGGTCACGACGCCGGCGACCGGCGCCGCCACAAGCAGCGCGTAAAGAACATAGTGCATGGCGACGCCGCCGCGATCCGCCCATTTTCCCAGAGGCGTGGTCTCCGGCGGCGGCGGCGGCGAGATCGCACGCCAAGCGAGACGCGCGAGAAGTAGGATCAAAATGAGTTGCCCGGCCGACACATGCACGAACTCGCCAAGATTGCGAATAGAGCCTTTGGGAAGATCGTCGCCAAACGAGCCCAAGGCCCAAGCGAAGAGGACAAGCAGCGCGGAGCCCCAGTGGAAAAGCTGCGCCGGCGGAGAATAGTCCCGCAGAAAGCCATGCGTCGTCGTCATCCAGACACCCTCCGTTTGATATCCGCGACAAAGCCTATGTCGGCAACGCCATCCGGCCGCTTTCCGCTGGTTGTAGGATTTCAGGCGCGTCGTGACGCCTTAGGATCGAAACGGCGCCGATTTCCTCGCTGCGGTCTGCTTTGTATCGACAGGAGACGTCCGCCATCTTGCGACTTGGGGGAGGCAAGGCGGCGGACGCAGCCCAAGGCTACTTCTGCCCGAGCGTCCACAAGCCCTGCGACTTGTCAAACTTGAATCCTGTCGCACTCATGAGCGCGGCCTTCGTCGTGTTCATCGATAGCCAGGTCTTGTTGTTGCGCTGGGAGATGTTGACCGCTTCAAAAGCGACGGCCACGTCCTTGTCGCCGACGCCGAGAAACCCGCCCACCGAAACGATCACGGCGCCGATCGTGCCGGAACGATCGATGACGATATCCTTGATCTCGCCGAGCTTGTTCTCCCCGGCATCATAGACGTTCCGGTCATAGATGTTGGAAACGAGCAGCGCGTTGCTGGGGATCGTCGAGAGAAATTCAGTGGTCGTCGTCGACGCCGGCGCCATCGTCATTTTCGTAGGGGCTTCGGCGAGAGCAAGACTGGCCGCAATTGTCATTGCCGAAGCGATGAGAATAAGGGACTTTGACATTCTATAACTCCATTTGTGTCGCATCGCGATCCGACTCTTTACGACTGTTGCGATGACTTGCGAACGTATCAGTCGGTTATAGTTTTCGGCAGGCTCGGAAATTACTCAGCACGAGTATGCTGCTTTGGCTACGCGTGACAATGCCTATCGTCCGCACGTCAAAGAACATCGTCATGCCGGCGCTCGTTGTGTCGCGCTATCCGACTCATGAAAGACAGAAGGCTCGATCGGGCTCACTGTGAAGACCAGGCAGCCACCGTTCAGGCGGTCGATGGACGCTTCGTTCAAGCCCCATGCTTCTACCCTTCTGGCCGAGTCGGCGCTCGACGTCCCGGATAGGTAATTTCCGAACCTATCCGACAATCGCTCAGGCCGGATATGGTCTGGACGTCAATTGCAAATCGGCGGGTGCGTTGCGCGCAGAACATCTGCGACAATCAGGATTCCCGTCGTAGTCATCATGACACAAAGTCGCAGGAGGAGAGTTTACGCGCATGCATTTACATGGCGTGATATCCTTCCACCTTGCATGCCTCTCGGTTCGAAAGTCGATTCTCCTTTACAAGATGGAGATTTGGTTTCGTGTCTAACTGGGTTCAATCTCCGGGCAAGGAGGCACGCGTTGGTCACGCTCAAAATTCATCACCAAACAATCTATCGCTACAATCAATCCGTAAATTTGGGTCCGCACCGCTTGATGCTTCGGCCGCGTGAGAGCCTTGACCTTCGCCTCATTTCCATCGACGTGACCGCGGCTCCCGACGCGGCGGTGACTTGGACGCAGGATGTCTTTGGCAATGCTGTCGCGATCGCTAATTTTGGCGCTGCAGCGGAGGGGCTTTGCATCGACAGCTTCGTGGAAATCGAACTTAATGCCGCCGCTTGGCCGGTTTTCGAGATTGCCGCCACCGCCATTTTCTTTCCATTCCTCTACTCTGACGATGAATGGGCCGACCTCGGCGCCCTGACGATTCAACAGTATCCAGATCCGTCCGGGCGGCTAAGGGATTGGGCTCGTGCTTTCGTTAGGGGTGATCGAACGGACACTCTTTCCTTGCTCAAAGACCTAAGCGCGGGCGTTTCAGCGTGGATCAATTATCAGAGCCGGGATGAAGAGGGGACCCAGTCGCCGACCGAAACTCTGGACCGCGGTTGGGGATCTTGCCGGGATTTCGCCGTCCTCTTTGTTGAAGCAGCGCGTAGCCTTGGTTTCGGAGCACGGATCGTTTCAGGCTATCGCTACAATCCCGAAGGATCTAGCGGCGAAGGGTCTACCCATGCTTGGGCGGAAGTTTATGTGCCTGGCGCGGGCTGGATCACTTTCGATCCCACTAATCGTGGGGTCGGAGGCTTAAATCTAATCCCCGTGGCCGTCGCGCGTAACATTCGGCAGGCGATGCCTATTGCTGGAAGCTTCATCGGGAGCGCTGATTCATTTCTCGGAATGTCGGTCCAGGTCCTCGTCACGTCAGAAGCCGCTCCCCGTATGGGGAATCGACCTGAGAAGCAGCGCGAGTTCGCGTGCATGGGCGCGCAAAGCGCTCCTAACGAATAGCGTAGCTTCTCGAGGAATCCTGAGCTGGCCGCGGAAGCCAGGCGCAAGGGCGGGAAAAACTGCAATTCTGCAGAGGGTGGTTTCTCGTCGACCGTGCACTCGCACCAAGGGCGCCTCAGGTGGTCACTGCGCAATCCTCTCTCGCCGAGACGGACCAATAATCGAGGCCACAAATGCGGTGCCCTTGCTGACGCCTTGCTGAGTTTTTTTGTGTCTATAAATACCATTTGAATACAGTGTGATAATTACAATTGAGTCGCGACTGAAAATCGCAGTGTCGGTGGTTCGATTCCGCCGCTGGCACCATCTCCCCCATTCTACGCTACGATAAATCAATAGTTTACAGGAGCTCAAGGACGTCCCGCGTTTCGCTATCGGGCGACATTCCTCCCCATTCTTGCTGACCCCTTGCTAGAATGGGCGTCGGCCCCTGCCTTTGCGACATTAGAAATCGCCAATTTCAACCCTTCGGCGTGACCATGCGCGACAGCAGTGACGGTGCGCATGGGAGGGGCGCCGCTACGCGGATGTCGACAGCCTGAATCCGCCGCGCTCAATCGAAATCCACCGTCAGCCCATGCTTCGCCAATTCCTTCTCCACCGCGTCGAGAATGCGCTGCAGATCGTCTATGTCGATTTCTTTGTCCTGGTCCGGCGCGTCCCAGACGTCGATCTCGTCGAGACGCACGACGAAATCCGTCTCCTCGCCCGACTCCGCATCCGGCGCCTCGGCGTGGATCGTCAGCGTGCGCCCGTCCTGATGGACGCGGATCGCGCCCTCCGTCATCTCGACCTTGATCTTCGCCCGCGCCATGGTCGCCCTCTCCGCCTTTTCTCAGATCAGCCCAGCCAGCAAGGCGGCCTTGCGCATGAGCGTGGGCAGGCCTTCTCTATCCAGATTGGCCCGCGACGCCCAGCGGCAATTCGCGCCCGGCGCTTTCGGGCTCTTCGTGCGCGCCGTGAAAACCGTGGCCGTCAGCGCAAAATGAGTGAAGACATGCGACACGGGCTCGGGCAGAGCGCGCCAGTCGGCGGCGCAGGGCGCGAAAGCGAGCTGCTCGTCTGGCGCGACGTCGCGTGTGAAGGGCGTGGAAGGGAAGGCGCTCATGCCGCCGAAGAGCCCTTTTTCCGGGCGGCGGCTCAGCAGCGTCTCCTCGCCGCGTTCGAGAATGAAGATGCCCCCACGCCGCTTCGGCTTTTCGGCCTTCTTCTCCTTGACGGGATAGGCCTCCTGCGTCCCGGCGGCGCGAGCCGCGCAATCCGCCGACCACGGGCAGGCGCCGCAACCGGGCGCGCGCGGCGTGCAGACCGTCGCGCCGAGATCCATCAGCGCCTGCGCGAAATCTCCGGCGCGGGCGGCGGGCATCATGGCCTCGACCTTCTCCCGAATGAGCGGCTTCGCCCGGCGCGCGGGCGTCCCGATGGCGTAGAGGCGGGTCACGACGCGCTCGACATTGCCGTCCACGGCGGCGCAAGGCTGATCGAAGGCGATGGCGGCGACGGCCGCGGCCGTATAGGGGCCGACGCCCGGCAACGCCAGCAGCGCCGCCTCGGTCGAGGGAAAGCGCCCGCCATGGTCGCGCGCGACCGCGCCGGCGCAGGCGTGGAGATTGCGGGCGCGAGCGTAATAGCCGAGCCCGGCCCAGGCGGCGAGCGCCTCCTCCAGCGGCGCGGCGGCGAGCGCCTCGACCGTCGGCCAACGCGTCAGGAACCGCTCGAAATAGCCCTTCACCGTCGCCACGGTCGTCTGCTGCAGCATGATCTCGGAAAGCCAGACGGCGTATGGATCGACGCGCGCGCCCGGCGGCGCGCGCCAGGGCAGGTCGCGGCGATGCGAATCGTACCAGCGCAGAAGCGCCGGGGCGAGCTTTTGTCTCTGTCGCATTGGCTCTATCATCGGCCTCGATTTAGGGGGCGCGCCCGCTCCCGGGCAAGAGCAGGAAAGGGGCCCCATGAGCGCCGCGCCGCGTAAAGGCGTCTTCGCCCGGCCGCTCGTCGACTATGTGCTGCGCGAGCTCGACCCGCTCGTCGCCAGGCAAGGCTTCGGCGAGGCGTCGCTGCTCCTGCAATGGCGTGAGATCGTCGGCGCGCGCGTCGCCGACATTTGCGCGCCGGAGCGCCTGCAATGGCCCGCTCGCGCCCGCAAGCCCGCGCCCGACAGGCCGCAGGAGCCGGCGACGCTCGTGCTGCGGGTCGAACCCGGCTTCGGCCTCGAGATCCAGCACATGGCCCCCGCGATCGTCGACAGGGTCAACGCCCATCTCGGCTGGCGCTGCGTCGTCCGCGTGACCCTGCGCCAGCAGGCGCTCGCGCCGCGCGCGGAAAAGAGACGTCCCCCCCGCCCCGCCCTCGCCGACCCCGCCTCCCGCGCTCGCGCCGAAGCCGCCACGCAAGGAGTCGCCGAAGAGAGCCTGCGCGCCGCCCTGATCCGCCTCGGCGAACAGGCGCTGAAGCCCCGCAGAATTGGGTGACCGCGCCCGCGGCGCCCGTCCCGACGCGGAGTTTCCGGGAACGCTTGCAATCCACGACGCTTGCGAATAGTTTCGCGCCGCTTCGGGCCGCCATAGCTCAGTTGGTTAGAGCACCAGATTGTGGATCTGGGGGTCCCCCGTTCGAGCCGGGGTGGCGGTACCAATCTTATTGCGCGCGCTAGACTTGCTTGGTTCGTCGTCGGTCCGTTTTCCAACGATGTAAACGCCCGTCTCGCTCGTCGGAAGGCTGAGCGATACGAGCGTTCCATTTGGAAATGCGGCGTCGGCGATTTTGACCGTCTCGTTCTTGATAAATGACGGGTCCGAGCGGCGTCGCCATCCCAAATTTCACCCTGCTTTTTTTCAATGATTCGACGCGCCCGAGGCGCTCATTAATGCTCGGCCGCACCGGCGGCCTATCGCGAAAACGCCATTCAGGTCATGCTCTCGCAATCCTGCTCGGCCTATTTCCGGCGAGCGGCGTTGCAGAGACCGCAATCGCGAAAACGCCTGAGGTCGCGTCTCTCGAGGATTTCGCGGCGTTACGCCGCCACAGCCTCATCGACGGCAACATGTTCGCCCCGATTTCACCGAGACCTCGCAAAGGCGCGGGCCAATGCGTCGCGCGACGCTTTCGGGAGCAGGTTCTGATCGTAGATCGTCGGGCGGGGGCATGCCCAGCGCGATCCGCAATTCGCCCATCGTCCGAGCGTGCGGAAGGTCGCCTCCGGCGATCCGTCGCCGCGATACCAGGAATGATTGTCCGAGAAATCCCAATTGGTGATCATGCTGACGGCGTTGCTCGACAGCGCGGTCGAAACGAAGCCATATGTGTAATCGGCGACGAGCTTGTCGCGCTCGGCCATGTCCTCGATCATGCAATCATTGACGTCGAGTTCGGTGATATAGACCTTCAGGCCGAGCGCGCCGATGTCGTCCAGGAACGTCTTGAACGGCTTCCAGTCCGGCTTGCGCGGATCGTCCATCCATTGCGGCATCAGATGCGCCTCGAGGCCGACGGCGTCGATCTTCCGTCCGGCGCGCATCAGACTTTCGACAAGCTTCAAAAGCGCGGGCCGCATGGCCCTTCCAAAGCGGTCATTCTCGCAATTGGCTTCGTTGAGATAGAAGTCCGTTCTTGTGGAGCCGCCATATTTCTCGCCGAATTCGAACGCCTTGTGTATGTAGCCGGGCGCGCCGTCGGGACGCGCCTCGAAGGCCGCAAGCCAAGCGCCGTTGCGCCATGGATCGCCGCCTTTGCTGAGACTCCATGGCTCCAGGGGCTCGTTGACGAGCCCGCACCAAGGCATGACCTGATCGCCCTTTTCACGGTCGAGCGCGGCGAAATGCGCGAATATGTCGGCGAAATGCCTCTCGAACGCCTCCTGGAGGAGGTCGCGCCAGTTCTTGCGGCGCCTTTTGGCCAGCTCGTTGATCCAATGCGGAAGCCAGTCGTTCCAGATCAGCGCGTCGCCGCGAACCTTCGCGTCGAAGCGGGCGGCGACCTTGACGATATCGTCCGCCTCGATCCAGGTTGAATATTTCTTGCCGTCCGCTTCGCGCTCGCAAGCGAGCGACAAGGGATGCAGGCTGCCATATTTGAGGCCGCTGCCGATCGCGATCACGCGCGGCCTCTCCCGCCGCAACGCTTCGAGGAAGGGCTGATCGTAAATCGTTTCGCCCTCTATATGCGCGCCCCAGAGAATGTAGGGATCGATCTCGCCCAAGGGCGTCTTGCCGATTTGCGAATAAGGCGGCGCCGGGGTTGCGTCGAGACACATTTCTTCGGTCCTGGCGCGCAAGGGAGCGAACGCCAGTCCGCCGAGCAAGGCTTTGCAAAAGGCGCGGCGAGAGCCTGCCGGAGATCTTGATTTCCCGCTCATTGCCGGGGTCAGCTTTCTTTTTGAAACGCGCGCGGTTCCGCAAACCACAAATATCGTCTGCTCCAGGCGGAGCGTAGCCGGCGCCGCCCTGAATCGAAATTTAACATTAATTCCGCGACGGCGCGGCGTCCTCGCGCCTGAACAGGAGAAGGAGCAGCAATGAAAACTGCGCGAAGATCAACGTTTTCGCCGCAATGCCGATCGCGGAGCTGATCACCACGACGAAATAGACGAAGAGCAGGGTGACGCCGGGCCGTCCGCGCCGCCAGAATTCGTAAAACAGCCCGAGCAGTCCGCAAACGAAAAAGAACTCCATCCAGGCGCCGAATTGAAACAGCAGCGCGAGCCAGCTGCTTTCGATGCCGATCTCGATGCCGAGGAGCTTCAGCGCCGAATTGACGAGGTCCGGACGCGGGCCGATCATAAGATCGCTCAGATCGAACATGTCGAAGAGCTGCAGCGCGATGCTTCGCGCTTCGCCGGATCCGTTGTCGTCGACATAGCGCGCGAAAAAGGCGTCGAACGCGCCGGCCTGCGCCGCGCCGATAAGGGCGCCGAAGAGCAGGGGCCCGACGACGAGCGTCGCCAGAACCTGCCGGATGTCGACGCGCGCGCCCATCAAGATCGCCGCGAAGCGCCGGAGCGCGACGAGAAGGATAATGACGGACGATGCGGCGATGGCGGTGCGCCCGCCAAAGGCGATCATCCCGAATCCTGCGAGCAGCAAGGCCGAAATGCGCCAAACCGCGGAAAGGCGGCTGTCTCCGCCCAGGACGAGGCAGAGGATATAGGCGCCGGTCGTGCTGGCGTTCAGAAGCGGATGGCCGATCAGCGCCGTCGAACGGTAGTCGCCCACGACCTCGACGCCGCCGATCTCGTAAGGAAAGAGACGCAAATGCGTGACGAACTCGATGATTCCGATGAAAGCGTTCGCAAGGATCGCGACATGTGCGAATAGACGCAGGAAATTGCGCCGGCTGTCGCCGATTTCGTCAATCATGAAGAGCGCGACGAGCGACAAGGCGTAAGGCTCGACGAGCGCCGTGAGCTGCGCCTGTTGATTGATGAGGCCATGAGCGACCAGCAGCAGCCACATCGCCGTGAAATACATCGCGCCTGGAAACGCGGCCGCGATGCGACGGACGCGACGGAATGGACGGGGACGCGCCGCGACGTCGACGCAAAAAGCGAGCATCGCCACGATCGTGCATGGATGCAGCTTATGCCAGAACGGCGCTTCCGCGAGATCATATTTGACGCCAATAAGCCCGAGCGCCATCGGCGACACGGAAAAGAGCAGCATCACGGAGAGGACCAGCAGCCGCGCCGCCCATCGGGGCGCGCATTCGGCCGCTTGTTCCGGCGCCGAGCGGGTCATCGCGCGGCGGCTTGCTTATAGGCGCTCTTACGCTCGGGCGCGCGACGCGGCCGCCGATTCTCGTCGATCGCAATGAGACGTCCATATCGGACGCCCTCCTGCAAGCGTTCTATTTCGACGCCCGCATCGATCGCGGCGCCGTTCTCGGGCGCTCCCGACGCGCCGTAATCGAGGAGCGTCACGTCGAAGCGCCCGTCGAGCCAGCTTCCGGCGCGGGGCGATCCGCCGTCGCTCTGAGCGAGATAGATGCGTCCGCCGCTTTTAGCGTCGTGCCGGCAAAGGAATATCTCCCCCATGTCGCGGTCGCCGGGACCGACGACCTTGAGATGGGGAAGAAGACCGGTCAAAGCGGGTCGATCGGATGCTTCGACGACCAGAACCCGCGCGCCGGTTTCGCAAGCCAGGAGCGCGAGAGAAAGCGTGAGCGACGTGGAGCCGAGACCCGGCTCGCGCCCGCCGACGGCCACGGCGGGCGCCGATTTCCCCTCGAGGTCGTCGCACAACATTTTGTAAAGCTGGAGGACGGCGCGGCGATAGGGGCCGGCGCGCGTCTCCATCGCGTCGACGGTCTGCTCGATCATCGATGCGCGCCTTGGCCCGCCTCCCGCATGCGCCGCCGCCGCGCGGCCGAAATCGGGCAATGCGAAGTCCTCTCCCGCTTGCCGCTCAGCGTCCCGCGCGCGCGACGGCGTCGGACCGATCGGGGCCGCGTGGCCGCCGCGGCGGGCGAGATATTCGGCGACGAGCGCGGAGACGATCCACAGATTCACGCCGCCGGCGAACGCGATGAGAAGCGCCGGCAGGATTTTGGGACTGACGCGGCCGGCCTGGGCGACCGGCTGGTTGATCAGGACCGGATTGGGCGACGTCACAATTTCGCGCCGCGTGCTTTCGCGCGCGGCGAGCGCCTTCTGATAGTTCTCGCGCAGCGATTCGGCCTTGCGCTCGAGCTCGTTGAGCTCGATGCGGCCGCCGCCGGAATCGGTGATCGCCTTTTTGAGTTTCGCGACATGCGCCTCGGCGTCGCGCTCGACCTCGCGCGTGGCTTCCAGATCGCGGCGCTGGGTCTCCTTCATATTGTGCAATTCGCGCTCGATCTGCGCGCGTTGCGCGGCGATCTGGGATTGGAGCGCGATATAGGAGGGGTGTTTCGGCCCGAGCGTCATTTGCTGCTGCGCGGCCTCGCGAATCAGGGCGGCATATTCGACGCGCAGCCTTTCCATGAGCGGCGAGCGCAGCGTCTCAACAGAGCCGCCGCGAGTCGCGGCGAGGAACTGCTCATATCTCGCTTCGGCGTCCGCGCGCCGGTTTCGCGCATTGACCAGCGCCGCGTTGGCGTCCTTGAGTTGATCTTCCGGCGGCGTCAGCCCGTCGGTGACGACGATCGCGTTCCGCGCTCGATAATCCTGCACGCGCGCTTCCGCGGCTTCGAGCCGGCGGCGCAATTCGTCGATCTTCCGGTCGAGCCATTTGGTCTCCTGATCGGAGATCGAATCCCGCATTTCGTTATTCGCATCCATGAAGGCTTGCCCGAGCGCCCGCGCCAGGCTTTCCGCCTTCTCGGTCGAGGAGGCGCGCACTTCAACGTCGATCACATAGCTTTTGTCGCTGCGCTTGACCGTCACCGAGCGCGCCAGCGCTTCGGCAAGCTGGATCTCCGTTGGGCCGCTTTGCGATTTGCCGAAGATCATATTCTTGAGGCGGCCAATGAGACTGGTCGAATTGAATTCGGGATCGTCGCGCAGACGCTCGCTGTCGACGACGCGCTTCAGGACCGTATTGGACTGGAGAAGCCGCATCTGGTTTTCGACGAGAGCCGAGTCCGGACTTTGCGGCACCGGCGCCGCGTCGGAGCCGACGGGCGGCCGCTCCTTCGTATCGACGAGAAAAGACATCGTCGCCGCGTAGCGCGCCGGCGTGACGACGATATAGGCGCCCGCAATCGCGAAGGTGGCGGCGAGGCAGAACGGGAGCAGCCGCCAGCGCCGCATGAGCGCGCGGTAGAAATCGCCGATATCGAGCTCCGTGGATCGGTCGGCGGGCGTCTTACGGCCGGCGCCCGCGGCAAGGTCGGCGCCGCTCATGGTCGATCGGCTCCGACCGCCGGCTCTCGCATCGCGGCGTGGCGCGGGCGCGGCGCGGATGGAGCCGTCGCCGTGCTTCTTCCCGATTTCCAGCCCATGCGCGCGAAGCCTTCCAGAATCTTAATTCCTTCGAGATTAGGCGAATTATGCTTACGAATTGGTTAGCTGGCGCAAGCGGGCCGGGGCGTAAGGCCGCTCTTATCGTCTGGCGACGGCCCGGATCGCTTCGTCATAGGCGTCGAGCGCGGCCTCCAGCGAGAAGGCGCGCGCGCGGCTTTGGCGTCTGGCGGGATCGCCCGGATTCGCCAGCGCGCGCGCGATGCGCCGGGCGAGAAGATCGACATCGCCGACGGGGACTGGCGCGTCGTCGGCCGCCGGGCCGAGGACCTCCGCGGGTCCGCCGCAATCCGTCACGATGACGGGCAGCCCATAGGCGAGGCCTTCCACGCAGGAGAGGCCAAAGGACTCGCGCTCCGAGGAAATGACGAGACATTTCGCCCTTGAAAGCGCGCGGCCGATATCGGCCGTGAAACCCGGCATGGCGACGCGGGCCGCGACGCCGAGCGCCCGCGCTTCCGAACCGAGCCGGTCGCGCTCGGGCCCTTCTCCGAGAATGACCAGCCGCGCCTCCGGGTCGCTTATGCGCGCGAAAGCGCGGATCAAGGTCAAGAAATCCTTGTCGGGGACGAGACGCCCCATGGCGAGCGTGATCGGCGCGCGCGCGGCGAGGTCGTCCGCGGTCGGCTCATCGGGAAACGGCTCCGGCGCGGCGGGATTGTAGATTTTGCGGATGCGCCTTTCCGGAACAAAAAAGCGCGCCACGAGATCGTTCCGCAAGGCGTCGGACACGGCGACTGTGGCGCCGACGGCGCGGGAAAGAACCGGCGTGAGTCGATAGCCGATATTGCTCAACCGCGCGGACTCGCTTTCGTAAAAGCCGTGATAGCTGATGATCGCTCGATCGAGACGCCCGGCCAGCGCGGCGGCGGCGGCGTGTTTTAAATTCGAGACGCTGATCGCGGAAAGGCTGGCGTCGGCGCCCGCGCGGCGCAGCAGCTTCGCCAGAGCGGCCGCTCCCCTTGCGTGGCCGCGCGGCAAGACGATGAGATCGACCTCGCGAGACAACAGATCGAGATTTTCCTGCGCCTCGAAATCCACGACGAACGTCACGCGATCGCCGCGGGCGGCGAAACCGGAGGCGAGGCGCGCAAAAACGCGCTCGGCCCCGCCGCCGGCCAGCGCATGTGTATAAAAGACCAGTTTACGACGCTGCGTCATTCCCGTTCCCGTTCGCAAATCGTCAGGCGCCTCCGTGCTAGCGGTTCTGACGCAAAATAGTTTCAGGAGCGAGAAGAATGACCACGGTGCGAATTCTGGCCCCGAAGGGCGAATTGCGGCGCTGGCACAGAAAGCTTTTCGACGCGCTCACGCGCGACGGCGCCCGGGTCTGTTTCGAATGGCGAACGGGGCCGAAGCAGGAGCTTTCGGTCTTTCTGCTCGACGAATTGGAGCGCCAGCTTCTCGCCCGGCGCTGCGAGAATCTCCTCGATCGCGAGACGCGCCCCGACGGCCTGCCGCAATGGACGGGGCCGGCCGATCTCGTCATCGACCTCACCGGTCAGCCTATGCCGGCGGCGGCGGCCGTATTTCCAGTCTATTGCGGAGTTGCGGGCGAAGACGCCTGTAACGCCATGCTGCTCGACGGCGCGCCGCCCCGGATCGGACTCGCGAAGAAGGAAGGCGAACGAATCGTCATCTTCTCCGAGGCCGAGATCGCGCTGGAGCAACCCCACATTCTGAGAAGCGGTCGAGAAGCCGTTGCGTCACGCCTCATCACGCTGATTCGCGCACTTGTGCGGAACGGTCGCGCCCAGACGAACGCGTCGCAGGCCCGCGAGGCGCCGCGCCGCGCGCTGGCGGCGAGCTTTCTCGCAAAGTCCCTCGCGCGTCGCGTCGCGTCGAGGGTCGGCAGGCTCGTCGCTCATGAGGGCCATTGGCGAATCGGCTGGCGGCGGCTGTCTTGCGCCGCGGACGCGACGCAGGCGTGTCTCGCCTGGCCAAACAAGGCGCAATGGACCTGGCTCGACGACGATAGGCGGCGTTATTACGCCGATCCTTTTCTCTTCGAAAAGGATGGCGTCGTTCATGTCTTCTGCGAAGAATATCCTTACGCGACAGGCAAGGCGGTGATTTCCTGGTTTCCCCTCGATGAACGCGGCGCGCCCGCTCAGCCGCCCCGCGTCATTCTCGAGGCCGATTGTCACCTCTCCTATCCGCTTTTGTTCCAGCGCGACGGAGAGATCTGGATGATGCCGGAAAGCTCCGGCTCCCATTCGCTGGCGATCTATCGCGCCGACCCTTTTCCGGAAAAGTGGACGCTGCACAGCGTGCTCGTCGAAGGTTTCGACATTTCCGACGCCACGATATTCGAAAGCGACGAACGCTGGTGGATCACGGCGGCGACGCGCGAGGATGACGGCTCCTCCTGGGACTGCCTCTCGCTCTTCGTCGCCGAGTCGCCTTTCGGCGCCTGGCGGCGGTGCGGCGACGGGCCGGTCCTGATCGACGCGACGGCGGCGCGCCCCGCCGGCAATGTGTTTCGGCGCGGCGACGCCTTGTGGCGGCCGGCGCAGGATTGCTCGGCCGGCTACGGCTCGGGCCTGAGCCTGTGCCGGATCGAAGGCGTCGATGAGCGAGGGCTGCGACAGTCGGTCGAAAAGCGCCTCGGCCCCCCGCCCGGGATCAACGCGCTCGGCGTGCATACGCTCAACGCCGAGGGCGGCTTCGAGACGATCGACATTTGCGGATGGCGACGGAAATAGACGGCGTCGCGGGACTAAACCTTCGTCATCGGGGGTCGAGCGCGTGGCGCAACCGGGCGTCCGCGCCGCGCACGACCGCCAGTTCGTTCCGGTCGATCGCGCCGCGCAGGATGAGAGCCGCGAAGAAGCTTCCGCAACGCCAATAGCGCGGCGCCAGTCGCTTCGGTTGAGTCACGAGACGCCATAGCCACTCCAGGCGCCAGCGCTGCATCCGAAGCGGGGCGCGAATGGCGAAGCCGGACAGAAAGTCCATTCCGGCGCCGATGCCGATGAAGCCGACTTTCGGACACAAGACGCGCAGGCGGTGGGCGGCCAATTCCTGCTTGGGGGAACCGAGCGCGAGAAAGCAAAGCGCGGCGCCCGATCTCTCAATGCGGCTTGCGAGCTGCGTGAGCGACGCCTCGTCCAACTGCTCCGAAAGCGACGGACACTCGGCGCCGACGACTTTCAAACCCGGAGATCCCGCGCGCAGATTTGCGATGGCGCCCGCCTGAGACGCCTCGCCGGGGCCGACGAAATAAATTCCAAAGCCGTTCCGGGCCGCCGCCGCGCAGATCGGTTCGATGAGATCGGCGCCGGTCGTGCGCGCGACGCTCGCGCCTTGGCGGCGCATCAGCCAGACGATCGGCCAACCATCCGCCGACACCAGTTCGGCGGCGCGATACGCGGCTCGAAACTCGGCATTTTCCGATAGTCGGGACAAATGGTCGAGGTTCAAAGTGTAGAAGCGGAAACCGAGGCCGGCGTGGAGGCGCTCGAGGATCTTGTCGATGGCCGCAGCGCGACTTCCGACATTCACCGTTATCGCTATCGGAACGACTTGGGCGGGCGCGCGCGCTCCGGAAATCGAACTCATCGTCGTCAACTCGCATGACGGCGTCAGGAGTCGACGCCACATGCGCATTCAGCAACCGATGCGCCGTCGCGCGCGGATCGCTCTACCAATCTGAATTGAATAGACTTTGTTGATTCCTGACGTTTCCGCCATCGTTTTTCGGCACAGACGAAAGCGGGAGGCCATCCCAAAATGAAACATGTTTTCCTGTAGAGGGACAGCGCGGAGCGGTTTACGCCGACTGTTCGATCCCGGTCTGGCGTCCCGTCCGGGACGCCAGAGATTGCGCGATGCGCGCCCCGAAGCGGCGACCCGGCTCCTCGATGAGCCTGTAAGTCGCCCAAGACGTCATCAGAGTCACGCCGACAACCCCCGCGAAAAGCAGATCGCCCGTCCAGGGCGAGCCAATATCCAGAATTTGGCCATGCGCGCCAGCGTGAAAAGGAACGTGGCCGACGCGCTTCAGAACGATCGTGAATATATAGAATATCGGCATATGCGTCAGATAGATCGAATATGAGGCGCGCCCGAGGAATTGGATCGCCGGCGTCGAAAGCCGTTCGGCGAGGAGGCCGCGATCATATTGAAGCGACGCGGTGAGCGCGACGAAGAGCGGTATGATCGCGACTGTTTCTCCGCCGGGCGCGAGCGCCGCCACCGTAAGCGCGAGCAGCGCGGCGACCGTCGCGACGAGCGGCGCCGCGCGCCAGGCGGCCGGGGAATAAAGCCAGACGGCGACGCCGAGAGAGAAGCCCGCGACGCATCTCACGAGCCCGAATATAAAGGTCGCGTCGAGCGTTTTCTGGAACAGCGCGATCAGCAGATAGGCGCCGAGCGAAAGAACGCAGATCGCGACGACGCTTGCGCTGCGCCTGACCTGGCCGGCGATCGCCGCCGCGGCGAAAAGCAGATAGGCGACGCATTCCGCGCCGACGCTCCAAGCCGGCGGATTCCATCCCAGCCGGCTCTCGAGCCCGAGGCCTTGCAGCATCAACAGATTCTCGAAAAGCAGGGAGAGCGAATTCGGTCCGGTGAACGGCGCGACGTCCGAGGCGCGCCCGCTCTGCGCGGCCCATTTCAGAATTTCGAGCCCGACCAGCGCTGCGAGAATGGCGAAATGCAAGGGATAGAGGCGAAAGAAGCGCTTGGTTAAGAAGACGCGCAAGTCCCGCCCGTCCGCAATGTTTCTCGCATAGTTCGCGGCGATGACGAAGCCCGACAGGATGAAAAAGAAATCGACCGCAAGATAGGCGTTTCTCGTCGCCTCGAGATTTGAGAAATGCGTCGTCCAGGGCGCGTGATAGAAGATGACGGCCAACGCCGCGACGCCGCGCAGCCCGTCCAGAGCGAGATAACGTTTGGAGACCATGTGAGCGCACGCATTTGCACAAGACGCGCGCATTCGACGGCGCGGAAGTTAATTTAGCATTGCGGAAAAGCGCGAATAACGCCAGCGCTCCTTCGCGTAAACTTTAATTTCCATATTTGGTATCTTCCTTGCGCTAAAGGAGGCAGAGAAGACTTGGCCGGGCGCGTCGAAGCGACGATATGAGGATCGCGCGGCATTGCTTCGGGAAGCGGTCGTCTCCAATGGCGGAACATATTCGAAAACTTCTGCGCAGCACGATCCTTTATCTGCCCGCGCAATTCGCGCCGCCCTTCGTGCAATTCGTCACGACGATCGCGTGGACGTATCTTTTGGATCCGGCGACTTTCGGCTTCGTCAATTTCATCATCGCCGTGCAGGAAATCGTCGCCTATGCCGGCCTGACGGGCTGGACGCTCTTCGTGCTGCGTTTCCGGGAGCGGTTTCGCGACCGCGGCACGGAACGCTTCGTCGCGATGGACCAGCGGATGGCGGCGCTCGGCGCGCTCTTGCAGATTCTCCTCGCGCCTCTCGTCCTGTTCCTTCTGGATCTGCCGCTGGATGCGGCGACGGTCGCGGGGACGGCGGCCTATCTCGTCACTCGCATGCTCGTCGCGCATTACAGCGACTGGGCGCGCGCGGATCACGCGATCCGCGCCTATTCCGCGGCGCAGATCATCGCTTCGGTCGCCGGCGCCGCCCTGTCGATCCTCGCCATTCTGACTTACGGGCCTGTCGCGGGCGTCGTTCTCGGCGCCCAGGCGGCCGGCCAGGCGCTCGCCATAGCGGCGCTCGTCCTGATGAAGCAGTTCCGCTTCGGCCTCGGCGCCTTCGACCGCGAATTATTCGCCGAGCTTCGACGCTACGCCGCTCCGATCCTGGTCGGCGGCGTGATCGGATGGGGCGCCGGCAATGTCATTCGCGTCCTCGTGCAATATATGGACGGCCCCGTCGCGCTCGGGTTGATCTCCGTCGGCTGGGGCGTCGGACAGAGAATTGCGAGCGTGCTCGCCATGCTCCTGACGGCGGCCGCCTATCCGCTCGCCGTCAAGCATTATGAAGATGGCGACCGTCGCGGCGCTCTCGCTCAGGTTTCCTTCAACGGCCTGCTCCTCTTCGCCGTGCTTCTGCCGGCGGCGGTCGGATTGGCCATGCTCGCCGAGCCTGTCGTGACGCTCCTCATCGCGGAGAAGTTCCGCGAAGCCACGATCTCGGTTCTGCCCATCGCAATGGCCGCGGCCAGCCTGCGCTTCCTGCGCATCCACACTTGCGAGCAGTCGATGTTCCTTGTCGAACGGCCCGCCCTCACCCTCTATGTCCTGAGCGTCGAGGCGGTCCTGAACATCGCCTTCTGCGCGATCGGCCTGCATGTCGGCGGATTTTCTGGAGCGGCGGCAGGGATGTTGATCGGCACCGCGATCACGACGTTCGGCGCTTTCGCCTATTGCTTCGTCAAGCTGGATCTGCCGCCGCCCTCCTTCGCCGCCATTTTGAAAATCTGCGCCGCCAGCGGCGTCATGGGCCTGGCTCTGAGCGTCGCCGAGACGTCGGCGCATGCGGGGGCGCTCGCCGCCGCGATCCTCTCCGGCGCGTCGATATACGCCGCGCTGATCCTCGTCTTTTTTCCCGAAATCCGAGCGCTCGTCGCCCGCCGGCTTCAGCGCGCTTACAGTGAGGCGACCCTATGAGCGCCATCTGCGCAGGAACGGGCGGGCGACCCCATTCTGGCGTCGCGCCGCGCGTGGCTTTCTTCCATCAGAACGACGTCTTCCAGACGCAAGGCGGCATCGAACGTTATGTCGCGACCATTTTCGACGGCGCGCCCGAACGCGTTGTTCTGGTTTCCGCCGGGAAGTCGCGCGACTCGGCGCGCATATTCGACGTCGACATGAAGCCGACGGGCGGCGTCCCCCGTTGGATCGGCTATCTCCTCGCCGTTTTCGCCGAGCGCCGAGCGATCGCGACCTTTTTGCGCGAGAATAATGTCCAGACGCTGGAGTTCAGCCGACCCGAATATATTTTCGCGGGCTTGCTGTTTCCTGGAAAACGCGCGGTCACGATCCACGGCACCGGCCCGGGTCCGGGCAATCGCCTTCACTGGCTTCTCCATCACGGATGCTGCCTGCTCTTGCCGTTCCTCGCGGATCGCGTGCAGATCGTCGGACGCGATCCCTCCGGGGTTCCGCGCATCGCGCGCTGGTTGCTCGGCGCGCGCATCGCCTATTTCGACGCATGGTATGACGAAAGCTTCGCGCCGGCGCCGCTGCCGCCGCTCGAAGCGGCGGCGCCGCTGCGAGTCTTCTATGGCGGCCGCATCGCGCCGCAGAAGAATCCAAAGCTTCTCTTCGACATCATCAGAGAGGCCTCGCGCACGACGCCGAACGCGTTCGAGTTCCATTATTTCGGCTCGGACTTCGAGGCGTTCGGGCGCGAAGGGCTCGACGATCTCGTCATCGACCATGGTTTTCTGGGGCCTCGAGCGCTCGCGGACGCCATGCGCTCCTGCCATCTCGGACTGATGTGTTCGGCCTTCGGCGAGGGCTCTCCCTATGTCGTCGTCGAGGGGCTCGCCTGCGGACGGCCATACATCCTTCCGACTCTGCCGACCTTGCGCGCCGCCTATGACGGATATGAGGGCGTCTATTTCGTCGAGCGCTACGAAGCGCAGCATTATCTTGCGGCGATGGCGCGGGTCCGCGCGCTCATGCTGGCGGGCGGCGTGGACCCCTCCAAAATCGCCGCCCAGATGACGGCGCGCGCTCGCTCGCGCGCCGTCCCGAAGCTCGTCGACGAACTATCGGATCTGGCGCGCGGCGTCGTCGAGCGGGAGCCGGCAGGATGCTGATCTTCGATCTCATCCTCGCCACGCGGCGGCCGGCCATGACGGGCGTCGAGCGCTATGGCGTGAAACTCTTCGAGGCTGTCCGGCAGACGCGGCCGGACGCCATCGCTTTCGTGCGCGACACGAGCGCTTTCTCTGACAAGAGCGGGCTCGTGACGGTGCGGAACGTTTATCGCGACTGGCTGTTGCTGCCGCAGACCATTCGCCGGGACGGATTGTCGCCCGAGGCGATCGTCTTTCCGACGGCGCCGGCGAGCCCGCTATTCCACTTCTCCGGCGACTATCTGTGCCGGATCGCCCACGACGTCTTTCCATGGTCTTGGAAGCGGCGCATGCCGTGGAAGGGCCGTCTGCTTTACCGCTACGTCGAGAACCTCATGGCGCGGCGATACGACCGCTTCCTGGGCACGACGCCGCCGGTGGCGGAAGAGCTGCGCCGCCTGCTCGGCCGCGCGGATATAGACTGGTGCGGCAATGCGCCCGGCCTCGACGTCGCGGGCCCCGTGCAGCGGCCGGACGGCGCGCCGGAATCCTTCATCCTCATGGTCGGGACCGTCGAACCGCGCAAGGGCTATGATCGTCTGATCGAACTGATCGAGAACGCGCCGGAGGGCGCGCCGCCGGTCGTTCTTGTCGGCAGGCCCGGTTGGGGCGAGATCGTCGGACGCGTCCATGACGCCGCCTCGCGCGACCCGACGCGCCTGGTCTGGCTGCGCGATCTGCAGGACGACGGCTTGCGCTGGCTCGTCCGCAATGCGAGCTGCTTCCTGTCTCTGTCGCTCGCCGAGGGGTTCAACATGCCGCTGGTCGAAAGCGCGATTGGCGGCCGCGCGATCCTGTGCAGCGACATCCCGATTCATCGTTCGGTCGCACCGCCCTGGGCGAGCTTCATCGACGCGGATGCGAGCGCGGGGGCGATATGGACGGCGTTGCGGGCGGCTTCGCCGCCGGGTCGAGCCGACGTCGACGCCTATCGCCGTCGCTATTCGTGGGAATCCGTGGCGTCGCGTCTCCTCGAGATGGCGACGCCCGAACAGACAGCCGAAAAAAGGATTCCGGCATGCTGATCTCGGTCGTCATCACCAATTATAATTACGGCCGGTTTCTCGGAGACGCCATCGACTCCGTCTTGTCGCAGACGCATTCGGAGGTCGAGTGCGTGGTGGTCGACGACGGCTCGACGGATAATTCCCGGGATGTGATCGCGTCGCGCCCCCGCGTCGTCGCCATCTTCAAGGAAAATGGCGGGCAGGCGCAAGCGCTGCGCACGGGGGTGGAGGCCGCGCGCGGCGAGATCGTCATCAGTCTGGACGCCGACGATTGGCTGCTTCCGGAGGCATGCGCGCGGATCGCGCAGTCTTGGCGGCCGGGCGTCGTCTGCCTGAATTATCGTCTCAGCCTCAATGGCGATCGCGAGAAGATCTGGCCGGCCGAGGCCTTTCTCGAAGAAGGCCACGCCGCTTTTCTCGCCGCTTACGGCTATTATCCGTCGGCGCCGATGAGCGGCAACGCATTCGACCGCGACTATGTCTCGACGGTCCTCGCGCGCGCCGCCGGCCTCGATGGCGACGGCGTCGACGCCTATCTCCTCTACTCGGCGCCCGTCTTCGGGAAGATCGCGCATGTGGACGACGTTCTTGGCGTCTACCGGACGCATGGCGGGAACGTCTCGATGACGTCCGGACGCAAGACCGTTCGCAATCTGGGGGATCACGCATATTACCAGTATTGGGCGCAGCAGAATGCGCAGCGCTTCGCTCTGGAGCGTGGCGTGAACCTTCCGCGGCGCGATCACCTCGTCGGCGCCTATCCCTCGCTATGGCTTTTATTGGCCAAGGACGCCGGCTACGATCGACGGCCATTGCCCGATCAGAGCCGTCTCGTCACCGTCGCCGCGGCGATCAAAGGCTTCTTGCTCCAACCCGCGATCGACCCCCTGCGCCGGGCCAAGAATGTCGGCCTGCTGCTCGTCATGGCCCTCCTGCCCCTGGCGCCGCGCCGCTGGCTCGCGGACCGGATCATTTTCGGCGGCGCCTGAGCGTTCCATAGCCGCTTGCGCGCATCTCTCGCGCACACGGCGCCGGCGCGCGTCTATCGGTGGTCGACTCTGAACTGCACCGGCACGTCGAAAGACAGGTTCTCATCGGCGATGACCGGCGGGGGAGCGGGAACAGGGTCGGCTTTCTTCATCATGTTGAGCGCGGCCTCGTCGAAAGGCGGCAGGCCCGACGAGCGTTTAATGCTGTAGCCCAGAACGTGGCCGCGCCGGTCGAGCGTGAAGTGGACGGTCGCCTCCGCGCTGCGTCTGCCGCCGCCGGCGGGATAGCGCTTCGCGCGGTTGAGATGGGCCATCAGCGCCTTCTGCCAGGTCAGCTTGACGGCGTTCGCCGCGGCGTCCGCGCCCTGCACGGGCGCGGCGGGACGATCGGCGACTTTGGCGGCTTCGGATTTCGGCGGCGCAGTCGCTTCGGAGGCGGCGGATTCGCTCGAAACCACCTGCTGGGCCTGCCGCGACTTCTCGTCCTCGACCGGCTTTTCCGGCTTGGCGTCGCGCGACAGCTCCGCGTCTTCCGCCTCGGTGCGCGCGATTTTCTCTTCGGTGTTCTCCTTCGTCTCCGCCGAGGCGACGGAAGGCGCCGCCGCGGCGGACTCGTCGGTCACGGGGCCGGGCGGAAGATCGGTGGGCTCGGTCTCGCGCGCGGCGACGGGTTCGAGCGAAAGTTCGATCGCGGGCGCGCCGCTCATATCGTCGTCAATGTCGCCGCGCAGCGTGAGAAGCGCCGTCGCTGCGCCGCCGACATGCAGAAGGATCGCGCAGAACGCCGCAAGACTCCAAAGCCTGTTGTTCGGCGCTTCGTTCCTGAGTGCCGTCGCGCCGCTCATTTCACGGCGCTCGGATCTTTGCCGCCGGCGTCGAGCGCGACCAGCGCGACTTTCAGAAATCCGCCGGCCCGCAGCCGCTCCAGCACCGCCATCATCTCGCCATAGGGCACGGCGGCGTCGGCGCGCAGATAGATGCGCTTGCTTTTGTCGCCGAGCTGATGCTCGAGCGTCGCGACGAGTTCGCTGCGCTTCACCGGCGCGTCGCCGATGGCGAGGGCGAGGTCGGATTGGATCGTCACATAGACGGGCTTTTCCGGCTTCTCATGCGGCGCGGCGTTGGAGGCCGGCAGATCGACGGGGAGGTCGACGGTCGCGAGCGGCGCGGCCACCATGAAGATGATGAGCAGAACCAGCATCACGTCAATGAAAGGCGTGACGTTGATCTCATGCGTTTCCTGAAGATCGTCTCTTCCAAGATGCGCGGCCATGATCGCTTACTCCGCCGCGTGGATCTTGCTTGCATGATGTCCGCGATCGAGATCGCGGGAGACGATGCGCAACAGCTCGCCCGACACATTGGAGACGAGTTCGAGATAGGCGCTCGTCTGCCGGGCGAGGTGATTGTAGATCAGCACGGCCGGGATGGCCGCGAAGAGGCCGATGGCGGTCGCGAGCAAGGCTTCGGCGATGCCGGGCGCGACGACGGCGAGATTGGTCGTCTGCGCTTTCGAAATGCCGATGAAGCTGTTCATGATGCCCCAGACCGTGCCGAAGAGGCCGACGAAGGGACCCGTCGAACCGACCGAGGCCAGCAGCCCCGTGCCGCGCTTGATCGACAGCGCCTCGGCGCGTTCGACTTCCGAGAAACAGGCCGCGACGCGCTCCTTGACGCCGGGACCGGAGAGAATGTCGGACGACAGCTTCAATTCGCGCGTGGCTTCCGAAAGGAGCGCCGTCGTGAGGCGGTCGCCATTGCCGAGCGCGAGACGCGCCTCCGACAGTCCGCGCGCTTCGGAAAGTTTGGCGATGGCGTCGACGGCGCGCTGACGCGCGCGCTTCAATTCGATCGTCTTGGCGATGAGAACCGTCCAGGTGCCGATCGAAGCGAGAAGCAAGCCGAGCATCACGACTTTCACGACGATGTCGGCGTTTAGAAACATCGTCCAGACGGAGAGATCATGCGGCTTCGTCGCCGCGATCGCCGCGTCGACCGCATGCGCGGTTGGATTTCCCTGAGCCCAGCCCGCAGGAACGAAGGCCGCGAAAGAAAGCATTCCCAGGAACGCTGAACGCATCATGTTTTTCATGCTTCCGCCCATATCCGAATGAGGTTGTGATAGATGCCGGTTAGCCGGACGCAAGCGGGATCGCCCGCGCCAAGCCGATTGCTCAAGGACTGTATCGCCTGGTCCAGATCGAACAGCAAAGCGCGGGCCACATTGTCCCTGATCATGCTTTGCAGCCAAAAAAACGAAGCGACGCGTTCGCCGCGCGTGACTTCGCGAACGAAATGAAGGCTCGTCGAAGGGTAGAGAACGAGATCGCCGGCGGCAAGCTTGACCTCCTGGCTGCCAACGCGGTCCTCGATGACGAGTTCGCCGCCGTCATAATCCTCCGCCTCCGACAGAAACAGCGTACAGGAAAGATCGGTGCGGATTCGGACCGGCGTGCCTGGAACGCCGCGTATGGCGTTGTCGACGTGAAGACCGAAATTCTGTCCGACGCCATAGCGGTTGAAAAGCGGCGGAAAAATTTTCAGGGGCAAAGCCGCCGACACGAAGCCCGGATTGTCCACGAGCGCCTGCAGCACATGCTCTCCCAATTCGCGCGCGACCGCGCCGTCCTGCGGCAATTGCAGATTGTTCTTCACGAGAGAGGATTGGGAACCGGCGGTCGCGCGGCCGTCCTCCCAATCGGCGGCCGCCATCGTCTCGCGGAAATAGGCGACCTGCTGCTTCGTCAAGACTTCGGGGATGCAGATCAGCATGGCGCCTACGCCTCCCCCCAGATGCGGATGAGATTGTGATAGACCGTCGAAAGCCTGCGCATATCGGCGTCGTCGCCGCCAATGCGCGGCGAGAGGTCCTGTATGGCCGCATCGAGGTCGCAGACGAGATCGCGCGCCTCGTCCGACTGGATCATGCTTTGCAGCCAGACGAAGGAGGCGAGGCGTTCGCCGCGCGTGACCGGCGTCACCATGTTCAGGCTGCCGGCGGAAAAGAGCACGACGTCTCCCGCATGGGGCTTGAATTCGCGGGAGCCGAATATGTCTTCGACGAAGAGATGGCCGCCCTCATATTCGTCGGGCTCCGAGAGGAGCAGCGTCGCGCAGAGATCGACGCGAATGCGCGCGCCGGTCATGGCGTCGCCGCGCACCGCATTGTCGACATGCGGATCGAAGCGGTCTCCCGCCTCATATCTTTCGAAGAGAGGCGGGAAGATTCTGAGCGGGATCGCCGCCGCGATGAAGGCCGGGCTCGCGAGGAGGGCCGACGCGACGGCCGATCCGAGCTTGCGCGACAATTCCGAGTCGGGCGGAAGCTGGCTGTTCCGCTTCATCGTCTTGCTCGCGCCGCCGGACGACGCGCCGTCCTCCCACGACGCGCCGGCGAGCGCCTCCCGCAACCGCAGGATTTCAGCTTCGCCGAGCGCGCCGGGGACGTGAGCGAGCATTGAGCCTCCTAGAAGTTTACGTGGGTTTCGAGATAGACGGCGCGTCCCGGCGCCATCTGCGCGTATGGCGCCGCCGTCTGGTAGAAGGCGTCGTAATAGGTCCGGTTGAAGAGGTTGCTGACGGTCAGCTTCATGCCGACGTTTTTCGAGATGTTCGCTTCCGCGAACACGTCGAAGCGCCAGTAGGAAGGCAGGATCGTCGGCACGTTGACGAAGGGATTGGCCGCGGTCGGCGCCGGCCAAAATGCGGCGTTGAGGGCCGTGGCGCCGTTGGCGACGATATTGTTGCCGCCATAGATCTTCGAGCGATAGACCGCCTGCCCGCCGACTTCGAGACCATCCAGATCGAGGCCAATCAGGTCGCCGAATTTGTATTTCGACAGGAGGCTGAAGGACTCGTGCGCGATATTGGCGAGCTGGAGGCCGACATTCGTCCAGACAGGGGACTGCTTGACTTTCGACTCCATGATCACCAGACCGCCGATCATGCTCCATCTGTCGGTGATGTTGCCGGCGACCTCCAGGTCGACGCCCTGCACGTAATAGGCGGAGTTGCCCGTCGTGACGCCGGAATTGACCTCGCGCGCATTGCTGACGTCGGTCCTGAAGAGAGCGAGCGTCGCGAGCAGATGCTCCATCGCCTGCCATTTCACGCCGATTTCCTTGGCGCGGTTATATTGCGGCGGGAAGATCTGAACCGCCGTGGTCAGGCCGCCATAATTCGCCGCGCCGCCGTCGAGCTCCGCGCCGACCGGATTGGTCGACGTGGCGTAGGCGGTGTAAAGGCTCACATCCTTCATCGGCTTCAACACCAGGCCGGCGTTGTAATTGGTCATGAAGGAATGATTGGCGGCGAAGGTCGTGTAGGTCTCGTTGCGGTTGGTGATGGTGTAGTCGTCGAAACGCACGCCGGCATTGGCGATGACGATGTCCTGGTAGTTCGCCGTCTCGATCACGTAGCCCGACGCCGTGTCGACCGCGATGCGCGTGAAGTTGGGATTGAGATAAGGCTTGTTCGTGAAGGGCAGATAGGTGCAGGGCAGGTAGATGTTGCAGTTGAGCTGCCCGGCGACGATCGGCTGCCCGTTGAATTCCGAATTGAGCCCCTGATAATTCGTGCGCGTCACGCCCTCTCGGGAGAACTCGACGCCGGTGACCGCCTCGTGCTTGATCGGACCGGTGTCGAATTTGATGTTGGCGTCCGTCTGGTTGGCGAGGACGTTCGTCACCTGATAGCGGCTCTGCGCGCCGATCGTCACCGTGCGGGCCGCGAGATTGGAGTTCTGCGTCAGCGTGCCGACATAGTCGATCACCGACCGGCCCTGACGGAGACGGCTGCTCAGCGTCAGATTCTCATTATAGCGCCACGTCGCCGTGAAGGTTCCGAAATCCTGGGAGTAGGCGGAAAAGTCGCGATTGATGAGCCCGTACCAGACGTAACGCGGCGTCACGCCTTCCGGATAGGGCCGGTTTCTCGCGCGGTTATACGGCACGCCGAAATCCGGCAGGCCGTTCTGATAGACATGGGTGTATTGCGCCGTGAAGGTCAGATTTTCGAGCGGCTTGAACACCACCGAGCCGGCCGCGCCGTTGCGGTCGTCGGTGACGAAGCTGCGGCCCGCGACATTGGCGTCCTGGAAGAGGCCGTTGGCGCGCACCGCGAGCATCGGGCTGATCACCTTGTTGACGTCGAGCGTGACGCGCTTCGTCTGATCCGCCGTGCCGCCCTGCGCCCGCATGTCCACGAAGTCGCTGATCGTGTTCGCCTGCTTGGTGACGATGTTGATCGCGCCGCCGGCGGTGCCGCGTCCAGCGAAGCTCGAGCCCGGACCACGAAGGATTTCGACCTGTTCGGTGTAGAAGTTTTCGCGGACATTGACCGCCGGGTCGCGAATGCCGTCGACGAAGATGTCGTTGCGCGCGTCGAAGCCGCGAATGAAGAAGCGGTCGCCGAAAGCGTTGCCGCCTTCGCCCGTGCCGAGAGTCACGCCCGCGGTGCTGCGGCCGATTTCGCGAAGACTCGTCGCATTCTTGTCATCGAGAGCTTCGCGCGTGAGGACAGTGATGGTGCGGGGCGTGTTGATGATCGGCTGAGTGAATTTGTTCGACTGCACCCGGACCGCGCGATAGGGCGCAACCGGATCCGCATAGGGGTCCCGCTCCGCCTGGATGAAGAGCGGAACGCTCGGCCCCGCCGCGGCCGGGGCGCCGGCGGGCGCGGCGCCGCCGCCAGTCGCGCGCGCGCTCGCCGTCGTGGGTCCCGTGTGATGCGTCGTCGAGGCGGCATGCGTCTGCGCGGGATGATGCGCCGGTTGCGGCTTGGCGACGACGACGGGCGTCGGTTTCGGCTTCACGGGCACGACCACCGGGCGCGGCTTCTCGCGCGGGGCGTCGACCTTGACCGGCGGCAGCGTCGTCGACGAATCCTGAGCCGTTGCGGCGTCCATGGAGGCCATGAGCGCCGCGACGCCGAGAGCGGTCGCAGTGGCGCCGCTGCGCATGGTTGCGCTTGTCAACGTGTCCTGTAGCGAGCGAAGCGAAAGCGGTGATTTGATGGAGCTCGGAACGCGTTTCACTTAAAATCCCTCCTGCCATGCGAGTGCTGCTGCGGTCGCTGGCTGGCTGGGCTTCACGCCTTGGCTGGCTTGCTGAAAGAGTGCAGTCATTCTTCTTTGTGTAAAAGTGGTCCAGTTGCACACTCAAGAAAAAACTTGGCTGTCGAATTTGGAAAATTTCCAGATAGATATGTCATATTGGGCCCAATGAAACAATTCCGGTGTCAGAATACTGACACTCGAAAGTCTAGAAATATTCCAATTTGCGCGCGGCGCTATTGACGTTATTGGCGCGACCGCCGAACCATTTCCGTCATGACAAAGCAAATCGATAGGACGGGGGAGGCGAAACCGTCGCCGGATTCCAAGACGGGCTCCGCATCGCCTCGATCTGAATTCGACGCGCGGGAGCTTCTCGGGCCGCGACAGGAAGCCATCATTCTTCATGCCGGCGAACGCTATCGATTGCGCATCACGGCCAACAACAAGCTCATCCTGACGAAGTAAGACGCCGCCGCCGTCGCGCCGCGCTCGACAATTTGACGAGAGGCCGGTCGATCGACATTCATCAAGTCATCGACGCGCGCGCCGGGGCGACCGCGGCGCGGCGAATTCCGGCCTTTCCGGCTATCTGTCGATTTCGCCGAATACGATGTCGAGCGAACCGACGATCGCGGAGACGTCGGCCAGCATGTGCCCTCGCGCCAACCGGTCAATCGCCTGAAGATTGGCGAAGGAAGGCGCTCTGATCTTGCACCTGTACGGCTTGTTGAAGCCTTGCGACACAAGATACACGCCGAATTCCCCTTTGGGCGCCTCGACCGCCGCATAGACCTCGCCGGCGGGAGCGCGGACGCCTTCCGAAAACAGTTTGAAATGTTCGATCGTCGCTTCCATCGATCGTTTCATGACGGCGCGTTTGGGCGGCGCGATCTTCGCGTTCTCCGATATGACGGGGCCGGCGCCGTCGCGCCCGCGCAGCCTGTCGAGGCACTGACGCATGATGCGCGTGGATTGACGCATCTCCTCCATTCTGACGCAATAGCGATCGTAGCAATCGCCATGCGAACCGACAGGAATGTCGAAGTCGAGTTCCTCATAGCATTCGTAGGGCTGCGACTTGCGGAGATCCCAGGCGGCGCCGCAGGCCCGAACCATCACGCCCGAAAAGCCGCGCGCCCAGGCTTCGTCGAGCGTCGTTTCGGCGATGCCGACATTGCGTTCCTTGAAAACGCGGTTGTCGCCGAGCACCGTATCAAGATCGTCGCAAACGCGCAGAAAAGGGTCGCAGAATGCGGCGATGTCGTCCAAAAGATCCGCCGCAAGATCCTGGTGAACGCCGCCGACGCGAAAATAATTCGCATGCATGCGCGCGCCGGACCCGCGTTCATAGAAGACCATGAGCTTTTCGCGTTCCTCGAAACCCCAGAGATTGGGCGTCAGCGCCCCGACGTCCGACGCTTGCGTGGTGATGTTGAGGAGATGGGAAAGCAGCCGGCCGATCTCGCAGTAAAGCACGCGAATAAGCTGTGCGCGGCGCGGGATCGTTATCTCCAGAAGCCGCTCGATCGCGAGGCAGAAGGCGTGCTCCTGATTCATCGGCGCGACGTAATCGAGCCTGTCGAAATAAGGGAGAGCCTGGAGATAGGTCTTGTCTTCGATCAACTTCTCGGTGCCGCGATGCAGAAAGCCGATATGCGGATCCGCGCGCGCGACGACTTCGCCCTCAAGCTCCAATATCAGGCGAAGCACGCCATGCGCGGCGGGATGCACCGGCCCGAAATTGACTGTGAAGCTTCGTTGCGGATCGACTTCCCGCGGAGAGCTTTGCAAGGCGTCGTGGTCGTGCGTTCGCATTGGCATGCGAGCGAGTTAGGGCGCCGCGTCCCGCTCGCAAGGAAGAGCGGGCCGCTGAAAGGCGAAGGATCGAGCCGCGCTCAAGGTCCTTCGCGCGCGCTTACGCTTCCGCGAGGTAAGTTCGGCTTTCGCATTCCGTCCTGGTCCGCAGCGGCGCCCGAACGGTCCCGATGCGATTGGCGAGGCCTTTACGCTTGCGCGCGCAGGGCGGCCTCAATCGGATCGGCGGCCGACATTGCTTGCGATCGCGGCCTTCATGTGACGGGAGGCGCGGAAACTTGCGACCCGCCGCGGCGCGACGATGGCGAGATCGCCGGTCCGGGGATTGCGTCCCTTGCGCTCTTTCTTCTCGACCAGAACGAATTTGCCGAAATTGCACAACGTTACGTTTTCGCCGGCGACGAGGGCGGCGGAAATTTCCGACAGGACTTCGTGGACGAGAACGCCGGCGCGATTTTGGGGGATGGCGGCGCAGGCCGTGGCGACCGCCCGCGCGAGTTCGCGTCTCGTTAAGGTTCGAGTCGCTGAAGCTTCTTCGACGTCTAAATTGAACTTCGACGGAAAATCATGGTCTTGTTCGTCTTCCCTGAGCATTGCGCTTTGCCCGTCCCACAACAATTCCCGACGAATATTTCTACGAAACGCTGAGTCAGCGATCGTCTAAACAGAATAGAAGGGGGAGTCGGATCTTGTCCTTAGCCATTTTGCGCAAAGCGCATCGCGCTTTGGTTGCGGCTGAAACGCAAAAACCAAGCGTCTTCAACCGTCGGTGGCGGGATCTTTGGGCTCGGTCGAAGGAAGTACGCCGAACATCTCCCGATATTGTTTCGAGAAACGGCTCGGATGAAAGAATTCGTGCGACCGCGCGAGCTCGCCAATGCCTGTTCCGGGCGCGCGCTTCAGCGCGGCGTACGCCTGCTGCAAGCGAATGAGCCGCTTGAGCGCGACATATCCGAGGCCGAACTCTTGTTGCAGCGCGAGCTGTATGCCGCGCCGCGAGCTTTTCAGCCGCTTCGATGCGTCGTCGAGCGAGAGCCTGCGCGCGCCGTCGGACATTGGCGGCTCCCACAGCAATTCTTCCGTCGCGAACGCCAATTCGCGCCGGCGTCCGACGGTGAGGCCCGGTATGCGCAGGTCCATCGAAAGGATCTGATCGATCAGCTCCGCAGTAATCGCGAAGATGTCGGCGACCGCGACGAGAGGCTGCGGCGCAGGATTGTCCGGCCGGTCGATGTCGGCCGCGCCAAGGAGTTCGCGCAATTGTCGCTGAAGCGCGGCGGCTCTCGGGGTTTGCGGAAAGAGCAGCGCCTCGCATCCGAGCGGCCCTGTGAGCCGTTCCTTGAGGCGAGGCGCCGCGGCTTCCGAAACGATGCAGCCTGCCGCCGCCGCGCTGAAGTTCAGCGTAAGGGCTGCGCCTGGAGCCGCGCCGACGCTGTCGAAGCGCGCGCCGCCGCAGGCGACGACCATGAAGGAATTGCGGACGTGATGCCCGAGAACGCGCATCTCGGGCGCGTCGAAAAACGCAATCTTGAGGACGCCCGGATCAACAACGCCAATGACGCGCATCGAGCCGGCCAGAAGCTGCAGCTCCTCGATGGAGACGCCGGGAGCGATTTCACGATGTCGACGGCGGATGCGAACTCGGCCGGAGTCGAGGCGGTAGACGCGCGGCCGCCAGCCTGCCGGGAGCGTTGCGCCGATCTTTGCCGGATCGGTCGCGGAAATCAGTTCGGAGCGATCTGCCATAATCCAAATTTTCGCTATCGATCTATGACAAAGCTTTCATCTTCCCGCCATATCCATTTCGCGCATCCGCTAGGGAGGCCGGCCCCAGGCGGCCACGCTGGGCTTCCTTGCGCAACGCCCCAATTTCCCGCCGTCGAGTTGCGCGGGGAAAGCTCATGCGGCGGTTACGGGTCTGGCGGAACGCCTTTTTCACGCTCGTCGCTCTCGGCCTGGCCTTCCTCGCCTGGAGCAACCGCTTCGGTCCCTCCGCCTCGCCTTATCTCCACCGCAACCGTCTCACCGGCGCCGAATGCCACCACGGCGTCGAATGCTGGATTCCGCGAACGCCCCGCTGGACCGCGCCGGCGCCGTGACGAAGCTGCATTTCAGCCCTCTCTCTTCACCGAACCCAGCCGCGCTGCGAGCGCCGCGAGAATCGGCTTCTGGCCCGCGATGATTTTCGTTTCGGCTTCAGCGAGGGTGAACCAGGCGGCCCGGTCGATTTCCGGGATTTCGATGAAGCGGCCCGTTCTCGGCGGCCATTCGAGCCGACAGAGATTGCTCGAGACTTGCGACGGGTCGAGATCGCCCTCGAGGGCGAAGGCGAGCACGGTTTTCCCGCTCGGCTGGCGAAAAGCGCCGAGCGCGACCGGTTCGCCGGAAAGCGGGAGGCCCGTCTCCTCGCGGAACTCGCGCCTCGCGGCCTCCCGCGCGTCTTCGCCTTCCTCGATCTCGCCCTTCGGGACGGACCAGGCGCCCGCGTCTTTCCGGGCCCAAAAGGGGCCCCCGGGATGGGCGAGCAGCACCTCGGTCCCGCTTGCGCCCCGACGGTGCAAAATCACGCCCGCGCTACGTTTCGGCATGCTGACGCCTTTCGGTGAATGCGCCTGACGGCGTCGGATTTCGGCCTCAATCTTCGTCGAACAAGGGCATGAGGCAAGCTCTGGCGAGAGGCGGGACGACCTGATGTCGACGACATGCAAGCAAGGTTCACTGGCTTTCTTCGCTTTCGCCCTTTGCCTTGCGCCGGCCGCCGCGGGCCCCCTCGACAGAGGTCCTGTCGCCGACTTTCTGACCATCTTCCGCCAGCAGGCGATCTCCAAGCAGCTCGTCCTTTGGCGGCACCCGGAATATAAGGCCGGGTCGGTCGTCATCTCCACGACGGAGAGGCGGCTCTATTACGTTCTGGGCGGCGGCCGGGCCATCGAATATGGCGTGGGCGTCGGACGCGAGGGCTTCACCTGGTCCGGGACGAAGACGATCAGCCGCAAACGCGAATGGCCCGACTGGCGCCCGCCCGCGCCCATGCTGAAGCGCCGGCCGGACCTGCCGCGCCATATGGCGGGTGGGATGGAGAATCCCCTCGGCGCGAGGGCGCTTTATCTCGGCTCCAGCGAATACCGCATTCACGGCTCCAACGAGCCCGATACGATCGGCGCCGCCGTCTCGTCGGGCTGCATTCGCATGACCAATAATGACGTGATCGATCTCTATTCGCGCGTGAAAATCGGGACCAAGGTCGTGGTTCTCAAATAGCGGACTGGAGACGGCGCGCCTCCGCCTAGTCGCGAAGATCCGATCCCGCTTTATCCGCCGCCGGCGGCCGATCCGATGCGCGCTCCGACGGAAGGACGCCGAAAAACGCGCGGTAATATTGCGAGAAGCGGCCGAGATGATTGAATTCGTACGCGCGCGCAATGCGTGCGATCTCGCCGGGCGGCGCGCCTTCCTTCAAGAGCGCGTCGGCCTGATGCAACCTTATGGCGCGCTTGAGCGCGACGAAGCCCATGCCGAAGACTTCGTTGAGCGCCTTTTGGATGCTGCGCCGGGAGCAGCCGAGCGCCTGCGCCGTATTGTCCAGCGAGACCGGGTCGGGCCCCGCTTCCGACGGCGGGCGCCAGAGCATCTCCTCGACCTCGTGCGCCAATTGCAGACGTCGTTCCGGCGTCTCGTCGGTCGCGACGCCGCGCGCCTCCTTCAGCATCTCGTCGATGCATTCCGCGCTCATCTCGACGAGCTCCTCAAAGCCGAGCCTGAAGGCGATCGCCGGCCCATTTTCGCCGCGCGCCGCGCTTTCCGCCTCCGTCATCACTTCGCGCGCGTGATCGAACAGCAGTCGTCCGGTTGGATTGATGAAGCGCGTAAGGCCTATTCCGCCAAATCGGGGCGCGCTTTTCAGCGCGGCGCGCCGCTTCGGATCGTCGAGGATGCGCGTCGCGGCGTCAGCCTCGAAAATGATGCAAAGAAAAGAGGTTGGCGGGAAGGCGATGACATTGACCCGTAGCCCGTCGGCGCCCGCCGAGATGAAGCCGGCGCGAATGTTGACGCCCAGAACCCGCATATGCGCATCGGCGACGCCGAGAATGAGCGCGCCGGGCTTGACGGCGCAATCGACTCGAACGAACCCCGAAATCAGTTCCGAGCGCTCGATCGAGACGCCGGGCGAGCACTGAAGCGCCTTGCGTTCGCCATGCAGGCGGGGCCCCCAGAGGTGGTATAGCGCGCGCGCCGTAAAGCCGCTCAAAAGCGTCGATGGCAGCGAGTCCGCGTCTGTCGCGACGAAATGTTGGAAGGAATCGTGCAACCGCGCTCTCGAAAATCCATTGAACGCGGCTCATATAGGGGTAGAGCAAGTCCTTGCAACAGCACGGATTATTGGATTCTTCCGGCCTGTTTGGGGAGCGGCGGCGTAAGTCGGCTCGGGCTTTTGCAAATTCGCAAAAGGGCGGCGCAAGCGAAGATTCGGCGCGCGGTCTTGTCGCATGTCTGAATCCGCGCGGGAGACTGAACCTGCAACCGTGCGTAAGAGATGCGCGGTCAGCGCGCCGCCGCTTTTTGGCGGGCCTCGATCTTGACGCGCGCCTGCATCGCTTCGCCGCCGCGACGAAACCGGACGTCGATCTCGCTGCCGGCGGGCATGACGCCGAGGAGCGTGCGCAGTTGCGCCGGCGCAGCGATGGCGCGTCCGTCGACGGACTCGACGACGTCGCCGCGCGACAAGCCCGCAAGAGCGGCGGGCGAGGCCGGTTCGATCGACACGATTTCCGCGCCCGCGCGGCCGCTCGCCGGGGAACGGACCGAAATGCCGATCTGGCCGCGATGCACTTCGCCCATCTCGACAAGCTGCGACATGATCCGCCGCGCCATGTCGATCGGAATGGCGAAACCGATGCCGTGACTCGCGCCGGACTTCGAAAAGATCGCCGTATTGAGTCCCACGAGCTTGCCGTCGAGCGTCACCAGCGCGCCGCCGGAATTGCCGGGATTGATCGACGCGTCGGTCTGGATGAAATCCTCATAGCCCTCTATGCCGAGACCCGTGCGGCCCATGGCCGATACGATGCCGGAGGTCACGGTCTGGCCGAGACCGAAAGGATTGCCGACCGCAAGAACGAAATCGCCGACCTCCAGCGTGCGGCTGTCTCCCATCGGCACGGCGGAGAGATTGTCGGCCTTGATTTTCAGGACGGCGACGTCCGTCGCCTTGTCCTTGCCGACGAGTTGCGCGCGGAACCGGCGATCGTCTTTCGTCGTGACCTCGATGACCGAGGCGCCGCGCACGACATGCTCGTTGGTGAGAATGAGGCCGCGCGCCGCGTCGACGATCACGCCGGAGCCTGCGGAAGTCGTCTCGCGCTTGAGGCGCGTATTCGGGATTTCGAAAAACTCCTGAAGCACCGGATCGGCGATGCTCGGCACTTCAACGGACTCGATGCGTTTCGTCGCGATGTTGACGACGCCCGGCGTGACGGCGCGCACGATGGATGCGACGGAGGCTTTCTGGCCGGGCGGAACGGCGCCGGCGAGAATCGGCGTCGGCGGCAAAAGGAGAGAGAGGAGAGCGAGGCGCAGAATCATTGCATTCAAGCTCGTGACGTCGCTCGTCAAAATCATGGCGGGCCGAGTCGGATGCGCGGGGCCTTTTCGCTTATGGTTTAGAGGACCTTACCTCCGCTGGCGGCGGCTCTTTTTTGAAGCGCGGCGCGCAATGCGCCTTCAAGACCCCGCGCGGAAATCAGCACTCGTGCGCATATGCTGCTAGCATATTGTTTTTATGTCATTTTCTGGCGCAGTAGTTGCTTTCGTTCATCTGTCGCCTCTAATTTTTCTCGAAGAGATAAGGAGAACGGCATGGCGTCCAGCGAATTCCGTTTGCAGATGCAGGGCTACGGTCTCACGACGGCGAATATTCTCTATCGTCTGCCCGACCATCCCAGGATTCTCCAGACCTATGTCTGGCAAGACTATGACCTGCATCCGCATTTTCCGGAGCTCAGAAAATTTCTGGATTTCTGGACGCGGAGTCTGGACGGGCCGCTCCATGGCGTGACCATCGCCCATGCTCACCTCATAAAGCCGGCGGAGATGCGCCTGGTGAACGGGGAATTTCACGTGCATTGAGCAAAGGCGGCTCGAATCCTTGCCGGACGCTTAAGCGCGCGCGTCGCCCATCTGCGCCAATGCAGGAAATTCGGGACGAGGCGCGGACAAAGACAGTCCGAATCGGGACCGCCGATTCGGACCGGTCGATTCCTTTAGAAAACCTTCGCCGCCGCGCGGGCTGGCGCGGGGCGCGGCTTGGCGCCAGAATGGCGAAGCCATTTGTTGGCAAGGGAAGAAACGAGAATGAAGAAAGAAACGCTGAACGGCGCGACGCTCGCCATCGCCGCCGTCTCTATCGCGCTCGCCGGGACCGCGCCGGCCGCCAAGGCCGAAACGGCGACGGCCCGGGTGCATTGCCTCGGCGCAAATAGCTGCAAGGCCAAGAGCGATTGCCACACGCCCAAGAATTCCTGCAAGGGCAAGAACGCCTGCAAGGGGCAGGGATGGGTCTATATGGAGTCGGCGCAAGCCTGCGAGGCGGCGGGCGGCAAAGTGCGCGACTGATCCGCATGCCGCAAAAGTCGGCGGACTTTCGCGATCATTCGTGACGCAGGCCGGGGCGCTCGATGACGCCCCGGCGCAGAGCCCGTCAGCGATTCCACCAGCCGCCGCCGAGCGCCATGAAGAGCGCCGCCGTGTCGGAGAGCCGGGTCGCCTCCGCCTGCACGCGCGAAACGGACGCCGTGAAATAGGTGCGCTGGGCGTTGAGCACGGCGAGCTGCGACACCTGTCCGTATTTGACCTGCATGCGGACGATGTCGAGGCTGCGTTTGGCGGCGTCCTCGAATTTGCGGGCGGTCTGAACCGCCTTGGCGTCCGATTGCAGCGCCCGCAGCGCATCGGCGACATTCTCGAAAGCGTGGACGACCGTGTCCCGATATTGGGCGTCCGCCTGTTCGAGCGCCGCCTCGGCCGCCTTCTGCTTGTTGAGAAGCGTCATGCCGTCGAAGACCGGCTGGGAGATGTTGGCCGCGGCCGTATAGAGGCCGGTGCCGGGCGCGAAGAGCTGCGCCATATGGAAGGCGCTGGCGCCGACATTGGCCGAGAGCGTGATATTGGGCAGGCGATTGGCGATCGCGACGCCGACCGCCGCCGAAGCCTGATGCAGATTGGCCTCGGCGGCTCTGACGTCCGGGCGCTGGGCCACGAGCTTCGAGGGGACGCTGACGGGAATCGTCGAGGGCAGGACGAATTTCTTGAGTTCGAACGTCTCGCCCGCTCCTTCGAAGGACAGGCGCCCGGCAAGCGCGGTGAGAAGATTGCGCTGAATTTCGAGCTGCTTTTCGAGCGGCGGCAAAGTCTGCTCGAACTGCGCGAGCTCCGCCTCCTGCGCCACGACGTCCGCTTTGGCGATGGAGCCGAAGGAATATTGCCGGTTCAGGATCTCCAGCGTCTCGTGGAGGATGGCGATGATGTTCTTCGTCGCTTCGATCTGGCCCCGGATGGAGGCCTCCTGAATCGCCGCGACGACGACGTTGCTCGTCAGCGCGAGATGCGCCGCCTCAAGCTGCCAGTTCTGCTGCTCCGTCTGCGCGACAAGCGACTCCACCGCGCGCGCATTGCCGCCCCAGACGTCGGGCGTGAAGCTCACCGTCAGTTGTTTCAGAAAAAGCCCATAGGGCGCGTTGGGCGTATTGGTCGGGACGTTCGGCACCGCAATCCCGGACGCCGCATTGCCCGGCGTGGGGAAGGACTGGTTGAAGACCGTCTGATTGATCGCGCCGAGAGAGCGATTATTGGACTGGATGTTCTGGCTGTCGTTCGAGCTGAACAGCACCTGCGGGAAAAAGCCGCCCTTCTGCGCCTCGGCGTTGAAATAGGCGATGCGGACCGCGGCTTCCGAGGCTTGCAGCGACGGGTTGTTCTGCAGCGATTCCTTGACCAGTTCGTCGAGCGGCTTGGATTTGTAGAGCGTCCACCATTCGGCCGAGATGTCCTTGCCCTCGGCGAAACGCTGGCCTTCGCCCGGCGAACCCGTCCGGTCCGGCAAGATGTGTTTGGCGTCGGACGGCGGAGGCGGGGCGAAATCGGGGCCGACGGCGCAGGACGCGAGCAGGGCGCCGCCGCCGAGGGCGGCCGCAAGTCCGGCGCGGCGAGAGGGAGGGCTCATCTTGTGGCGACGCCTTCTCTCGTCGCGATCATTTCGCTGCGGCCCCTCACATAGCTCTCCACCACGAAATAGAAGACCGGGAGAATGAAGAGGGTGAGCAGCGTCGCGACGATGAGGCCGCCGACGATGACGGTCGCCAGACTGCGCTGGACGTCGCTGCCGACGCCTGTCGCGAGAGCGGCGGGCAGCATGCCGACGGTCGCGACGGTCGAGGTCATCAATACGGGGCGAAAGCGCTCGCCGGCGCCTTCGAGGACGCCGGTTCTGACCGCGGCGACGAAATCGCGCCTCATGACCGCCGCCTCGACATCCGCCGCGACCCAGCGCGCGCGGGCGGCGGCGATGCGGACGGCTGATGTCCGGTTGAGGTTGGCGACCATGATGATGCCGTTTTGCACCGCGACGCCGAACAGCGCAAGAAAGCCGACGCCCGTCGCCACATTGAGGCTGTCGCCGCGAATATGCAGCGAGACGAGGCCGCCAAGCGTCGCGAGCGGCACGACGCCGAGAATGAGCGCGGCGTGCCGCAATTTGCCGAAGCCGATGAACAGGAAGACGAACATCAGCACCAGCACGGCGCCGACGATGACGGTCAGGCGCGCCTGGGCCCGCTGCTGATTCTCGAACTTGCCGCCCCACACGACCTTGTAGAGCGCGGGATCGTATTTGACGTTCTTCGCGATGCGCGCCTGCGCGTCGGCGAGATAGGAGGAGAGATCGCGATTGTCGTAGTCGACGCGAACCGTCAGCGAGCGTTTCGTCTTGTCGTGCGAGATGGCGCTCTCGCCGTTTTGCAGCGTGACCCTGGCGATCTGGGACAAGGCGACCTGCGCGCCGCCAGTCGCGTTGACGAGCAGATTGCCGAGATCCTCCGGGCTGTTGCGCGCCTCGGGCGGAAAACGGACGGTGATGTCGTAGCTGCGGTCATTGACATAGATCTGGCCGATCGGGCTGCCGCCGACGCCGGTCTGAATGAGATTCGCCACGTCGGCGACATTGATGCCGTAACGCGCCGCCGTGCTGCGATCCACATGGAAGGCGATCTGCGGGATCGGCGGCTCCTGCACGATCGAGGTCTGCGTCGTGCCCGGCGTCTCCTTCAGCGTCGTCACGATTTCCGAGGCGACGCGGCGCGCCTCCTTCAGGTCCTGGCCGAACACCTTCACGACGAGCGCGCTATGGGCGCCGCTCATGAGATCGTTCACATTGTCGATGATCGGCTGGCTGATCCCGACTTCCATGCCGGGGAGCTGGTTCAAGCGCTCGGCGAGCCGGCGCACGAAATCCCCCTTGGTTTCGCCGGCCGGCCATTCGTCGTAAGGCTTGAGGCCGACCGGGGCCTCGATATGGCTCAGGGTCCACGGGTCGGTCCGGTCGTCGTTTCGCCCGATCTGAGAGACGACGAAGGCCACTTCTGGAAATTCCAGCACGGCGTTGCGCAGGTCGCGCGCCATATCCTCGGCCTTGCCGATGGAGATGCCGCTGGGAAGCTGAACCTGAAGCCAGAGCGAGCCTTCGTCGAGATTGGGCAGGAATTCCCGTCCGATGGTCGCGCCCGCCAGCAGGACGCCGAGAAAGGCCGCGCCGGCGGCGCCGTAGATGATGCGCGGCTGGTCGACGCAAAGCCCGAGCAGGCGGCCATATTCGCTCTGCAGCCGTTCGAGAACGACGTTGTGGAAGATTTCGGACGGCTTGTGGAAGGCGATGTAAGCGAGGCCGGGAACGACCAGCAGCGAGCACAGAAGGGCGCCGAACAGCGCGTAGGAGATCGTATAGGCGACGGGCGAGAAGAGCTTCGCCTCGACGCGTTCGAGTCCCAGCAGCGGCAGATAGGCCGTGATGATGATGATCGTCGCGAAGAAGATCGGATTGACCACCTGCCGGACGACGAACTGCACCGTGTCGGTTTCGAGCGGGCGGGTCGGATTGTGCTCGCGCACGCGCAGGATCGCTTCCGTCACGACGATGGCGCCGTCGACGATCACGCCGAAATCGATGGAGCCGAGCGACAGAAGATTGGCCGGCAGCTTCGTCAGATTCATCAGGATGAAGGTGACGGCGAGCGCGATCGGAATCGTCACCGCCACCACGATGGCGCTGCGCGGGCTGCCGAGAAAAAGGATCAGCACGATGAAGACGAGCGCCACGCCCTCGCCGACCGTGTGGCCGACTTTCGAGACTGTCGCCTCGACGAGCTCGTTGCGGTCGAGATAGGGAACGATGCGCACGCCCTGCGGCGCGAGCTCCGCCTGAAGCTGCTCCATGCGCTCATGGACGGCCTTGAGGACCGTCTGGGCGCTTTCGCCCTTGAGCATCTGGATCGTGCCCTGGATGGTATCGGAATTTCGGTCCTTGCCGAGGACGCCCTCGCGCTCCTGGCTGCTGAGGCGCGGCGTTCCGAGGTCGCGGGTGAGGATCGGCGTTCCCTTGCTCTCCGTGACGACGATGTTGCCCAGATCCTCGAGATTTCGAACGAGGCCGATGCTGCGGATCACATAGGATTGCTCGCCGCGCGTGATGCGGCTGCCGCCGGAGCTGGCGCTGTTGCTGGTGATGGCCTGCGAGACGTCCGACAGCCCGAGATCGTAGCGCTGCAGCGCGAGCGGATCGACTTCGAGCTCGAATTGCCGGGTCAGGCCGCCGAAATTGGCGACGCTCGCCACGCCCGGCACCTGATTGAGGGCGGGCACCACCACCCAGCGCTGGATTTCCGAAAGCTCGGAAAGATTTTTCTCGTCGGATTCGAGCGAGTAGCGCAAGATTTCGCCGACGGGGCCGCTCAGGGGCCCGAGCGTCGGCTGGTAATTGGATGGCAGCGGCACCTGGTTGACGCGCTCCAGCACGCGCTGCCGCGCCCAATAATCCTCGACGCCGTCCTTGAAGATGAGCGTGATGAGCGAAAGCGCGAAAGTGCTGCTCGAGCGGATCGTCACCAGCCCCGGCGTGCTGGCGAGCGCGCGCTCCAGCGGCACGGTGATCTGCTGCTCCACTTCCTCCGCCGCGAGGCCGCGCGCCTGCGTCGTGACGATCACCGTGACGTCGCCGACGTCGGGATAGGCTTCGAGCTTGAGCTGCGTCCAGGAATACATGCCGTAGAAAAAAACCAGGATCGTCACGAGGATGACGAGCAGCCGGTTCCGCAGGCAGAGTTCGACGGCGCGTTCAATCATTGAGGAGGACTCCGCCGCGCACCACGATGCGCTGCCCGGGCTCCAGGCCGCGCACGATGGTCGAGCCCTCATAGTCGGCTTCGATCACGACGGGTTTTCTCTGGAAGGTCCAGGGCCCCGTCTCGACAAAGACGCTCGTCGTGTCGTTGACGATGAAGAGCGCCGAGGACGGAACGAGAATGCTCTGCGCGGCGGGCGCGAAGAAACGCACCGACGCGAACATGTTCAGCTTGAAGATGCCATAGGGATTGTCGAAGGAGATGCGCACCTTGTTGCGGCGCGTGTCGGCCTCCAGCAACTGGCTGATGACCTGGACGCGTCCGGAAAAGACTTCGCCGGGATAGGCGAGAAGGGTCACTTCCACGCGCTCGTCCTTCTGGACGAAAGAGAGATCCTTCTCCTGCACGCTCGCCGTCACCCAGACCTTTTCGAGGTTGGAGATGGTCATCATCGATTCGGTGGCGTTGTCGATGAAGTCGCCCGGCGCGGTTTCGAGCGCGGTGATCGTGCCGTCGATCGGCGAGGTCAGCGCGATCTGACGCTGGCCGGAGACCGTCCCGCTGTCGCCGATCACTTCGAGGCGCGCTTCGGCGCGCTTGAGCTCCGTCGTCGCCTGACGGTAGTCGTTTTGCGCCTGTTCCAGCTCGCGCAAGGCGAGGCCGCCGGCCTTGTTGAGGCCCGTCGCGCGCTCCAGGGCGCTTTTGGTGAGCTTCACGGTCGCACGCGCCTTTTCGGCGTCGGCGACGGCCTGCGCAAGATCGCCCGAATCGATCGTGGCGAGACGCTGGCCCTTTTTCACCGTGTCGCCCAGCGACACGTCCAGGGCTCCCACGCGCCCCGCCACCGGCGCCAGGATTTTGACGGTGCGGGTCGGGTCGGCTTCGACCGTTCCCGTCACTACTTTGCTGCGGCTGATATTTTTCTGCTGGACCGACGCGACGGAGATGCGCGCGCGATAGGGCGAGCCCTCGGGGACGAAGATCGCGCCCCCGCGCCGGACGAGCTGGGTCGCTTCGGCCCCCGCGCCGCCGCCGGGATGTCCGGGGCCGCCGCCGCCGGCGTGAGTCGACTTCCAGGCCCATATCGCGCCCGCCAAGGCGATTGCGGCGGTCGCTGCGATCAAGAGCTTGGCGCGGGGGGGCAGCTCTTGAAGCTTTCCAGGCGCGATCATGGGGAGCGGAGGTTCCTGCGAACGAACTGCCTATCGAAGTTGTCTAATCGCGCCGAGGCCGCCGATTGGGCCGCGGCAATCAAAGCAGATTGCAAGACGCAATTGTGACGGCCTAGATGCGTTTGTGTCTGTCGTGTTGCGGTAATGGGGCGCAAGTGTCAATCCCGCCCATAATATATTAGGAAGTTGAAAGAGCTGGATCTACGCTTCATTTTTTCTGTGGAGCGCTCGCTTCGCCCCGCCGTCTCGCCGAGAATTGGGACGCGCGTCTTCATTGCGGCCTCTAAGCGCGGGCGAAAGCGGCGACGCCGCAAGGGAGCAGGCGCTTTTCGCCGAGGATGAGTCGCGAATTTGCGGCGATCTGAGAGATATCCGCCTCCTCGGGGCCGTAATTGAAGACATATCGCACGCCGCCATTATCGCGGATGCGGACGTCGCGGGGGAGGGACAGGGTTTCTACGCCGGCTTCCCGCAGGAGAAGCGCGAGGACGGCGTCCAGCATCGCATCGTCCGGCCAACCGGCGAGATAGAAGACCTCGCCTTGCCGCGCCAGCGCGCATTCGTCGTCGACGGACGCGATCTCGTTCTCCACCCCCGCGCCAAGCTCGAGAAATTCGCGCCAGCGCTCGAAATGGCCGGCCTCCGTCGCGATGGCGGCGCCCGGGCGCAGGCTTTCGACGCGCCGCACGCGCAGATCGATGAGCTTGCGCAGCGATCCCGGCGGAAGATCCGGCGGAATTTGGAAATCGGCGGTCTTCGAGCCGGCGCGCGGGCCGATCAATAGCCGAGCCTCGCTCCGCGCCAGCGCCTCGACCAGATCGTCGGAGGCGGTGAAAAGCCCCGGCGCCAGCACCGCCTTCCGGTCGCGCACGGTCTCAGGCGTCGGCGGGCCGATGTCGACCGACAGGCCCGCGCGGCGCAGGCCGCGGTAGAAATGCAGGACGAGCTCATAATAGGAAAAATCTTGCCCCTGCGGCTCGATCCGCCACGCCCATGCGCTTTCATAGTCGAAGATCAGGGCGACCTCGGCGCGCCGCGTCTCGACCCTGGCGTCGAGCGCCGCGAGTTCGCGCGCGACCGTCTCGACGTCGCGATAGGCCTCATTGGGCTCGGAATTGGGCAGAAGCAGCGCCTCATGCATCTGCTCCTGCGCGAAGGGCGCCTGCCGCCAGCGGAAATAGCTCACCGTCTCGGCGCCGGCGGCGAAAGCCTCGAAAGTCCACATGCGCACGGCGCCCTTTGCGGGAGCCGGATTCCACGGCGCCCAGTTCACCGGGCCGGGCTGCTGCTCCATCACCCACCAGCGGCCGCGTCCGCAGCCGCGATAGAGATCGTGGTGGAAGGCTTGAAAATCCGGATCGCCGACGCGCATGTAGCGCGCCTTGAAGGCCTCGTCATTGGCGCTGCGTTCGAGAAAGCCGAGCGGGTAGCTGTCCCAGCTCGCGGCGTCGAGATCCTGCGACAGCGCGAAATGGTCGAAGGCGGTGAAGGCGCCCATGAAATTGTGCAGGATCGCGCGGCCCGGCGCATGCGCGCGGATGATCTCGACCTGCCTTTTGTTGAAGGCGACGACCTGATCGGAGGAGAAGCGCTGAAAATCGAGAAGATGCGCCGGATTGGCTTCGGTGACGGTGAGGTTCGGAAGCTCGATCGCGTCGAATCCCGTCAGCTCCATCGACCAGAACACATTCCCCCAGGCGGCGTTCAGCGCGTCGATCGAGGCGTATTTTTTCTCGCACCATCCGCGAAAGGCGAGAAGCGCCGCCTGCGAATAGCTTTCGACCGTGTCGTGGCAGCCATACTCATTGTCGGTCTGCCACGCGACAATGGCGGGATGGGCGCCGAAGGCTTCGGCAAGCTTCGTGACGATGCGGTCGCATTCGCGCGCATAGCCCTCATGGCTGAAGCAATAATGCCGGCGCGAGCCGAATTTGCGCGGCCGCCCCTCGGCGTCCAGCGCCAGCATGTCGGGCATGCGGTCGACAAGCCATTTGGGCGGCGTCGCCGTCGGCGCGCCCAGCACGATTTCGAGAGCCGCGGCGTGCAGCGTCTCGATCGCTTGCCGCAGCCAGTCGAAATCATAGACCCCGGGGCGCGGCTCCAGACGCGACCAGGCGAATTCGCCGATGCGGACGCAACTCAGTCCGAGCGCCTTCATGCGCGCGGCGTCTTCCGCCCAGCGCTGGACGGGCCAATGTTCCGGATAGTAGCAGACGCCGAGTTTTTGTCTGATCATGGAGGGGCTCGCTTTGGAGCGCCAGCCGTGCCCCTTCAACTTTGCAGTTGGATGACAGAAGCGGGGCTTTATTTCAGCGCAGGATAGTCCGTGTAACCCTCGGGGCCTTGCGCGTAGAAGGTCTCCGGCTTCGGTTCGTTCAGCGCCGCGCCGCGGCGGAAGCGCTCGACGAGGTCGGGATTGGCGATGTAGAGCTTGCCGAAGGCGACGGCGTCGGCGTCTCCCGTTGCGAGGGCGGCCTGCGCCGTGTCGTAAGCAAAACCCTCATTGGCGATGAAGGGGCCGCCAAACTCCTTTTTGAGATAAGGCCCGATCGTGTCCGCGCCCTGATGCTCGCGCGCGCAGATGAAGGCGAGGCCGCGCTTGCCGAGTTCGCGCGCGACATAGCCGAACGTCGCTTTGGGGTCCGTATCGCTCATGCTATGCGAATCGCCGCGCGGCGCGAGATGCATGCCGACGCGTCCCGGCCCCCAGATCTCGATGCAGGCGTCGGTCGCTTCCAGCATCAGCCGCGCGCGGTTCTCGATCGAGCCGCCATAGCGGTCTGTGCGCTTGTTCGTTCCGTCCTGCAGGAACTGATCGAGCAGATAGCCGTTCGCGCCATGGAGCTCGACGCCGTCGAAGCCGGCGCGCCTGGCGTGCTCCGCGCCCTGCCGATAGGCGGCGACGACGCCCGCAATCTCCTCCGTCTCGAGCGCGCGCGGCGTGGGATAGTCCTCCATGGGCCGCAGGAGGCTGACATGGCCCGAAGCGGCGATGGCGCTCGGCGCGACCGGCGCGGCGCCGTCGAGATAGATGGGATGCGAGATGCGCCCGACATGCCAGAGCTGCAGCATGATGCGCCCGCCCGCTTCGTGAACGGCGCGCGTGATCTCGCGCCAGCCCTCGACCTGCCGCTCGGACCAGACGCCCGGCGTCGCGGGATAGCCGACGCCCATCGGCGTGACGGACGTCGCCTCTGTGAGAATGAGCCCGGCGGAAGCGCGCTGGGCGTAATAATCCCGCATGAGCGCATTGGGGGCGCGCGCGTCGACCGCGCGGCAACGCGTCAGCGGGGCCATGACGATGCGGTTGGGCAGTTCGATGTCGCCAAGGCGCAAAGGGTCGAAGAGCGTGGGCATGAGAGCGGATTCCTCAATCGCCTGCGCGCAGCCTTGGCGACGTCGAGCGGCAGGGGACGCATGATCGGACGCGCGCCGTTCGCGCGGCTTACCTCCCGCCGGGGCCGTCGGCAAGCGTCGACCCCTCACGCGCCTTGAAGGCCGTCAGGCGGTCGATATGGAGCCGCCTTGCGCCGCCTGAAACTGCACGAGCTCCGCGACGGGATAGGAGCCGGCCCGCCCGCAATTCGGGCAGGTCGCCTCGAACCGCGCATCGCCGGAAATGCGCAGCCCGCCCGTATTTGTGGGCTCGTTGAATATCGCGAAATGCCGGCGGCACGCGCGGCAGGCGAGACCGACATACCACCGGCCCGGCGCGAGCGCAGGCAAGGTCTCCGCCTCAAAGATTCCGGTAAATTCGAGCGCCTGCTCCATGTCGCCCTCCATCGCGCGTTGAACGCAATGAATCTGGCGCGCTACGGAGCGGCGGTAAGGATGATCGGGCGATATGAGTGGTGCTGCAAGAGAGGATTGAACTCTCGACCTCTCCCTTACCAAGGGAGTGCTCTACCACTGAGCTACTGCAGCGCTGAGGTTCGCGGGGCCTGAAGGCCGCGACGTCGGGGGCCTTGTGCCACAGCGCGACGCGAGTCGCAAGCGGGCTTGACGGCGGGTTTCGTCGGCGGGCGGCGGGGAGCCGAACGCCCTTCCAAATGCTTAAGCGAGCCTGCCGTCAGGCTTTCCGCGCGCAAGCGTCACGGTGGCGATCGTGTTGATCAAAAATACAACCTAGAGTAGCATTCGTCCCATGCCGATTTGCGCGGCCGGCGGCGCGCGGCGGTCCTGCAAGGGGCCTCCAGCGGCGCCGGCGGAGATTTTCGGGCCAGGGGGCTGGCCCTTGATTGACGGTTCGACGGAGGCTGGGGTGGCTGACAGGATTTTGACGGACGAAATTTGGGTGGCGGTGGCGCCTTTGCTGCCGGGGAAGGACGGGGACCCCGGCTGCCACGGCCGCGACAACCGGCTTTTTCTGGAGGCCGTTTTCTGGATCGCGCGCACCGGCGCGCCCTGGCGCGATCTGCCGGCGGAATTCGGCAAGTGGTACACAACCTATACGCGCTACCACCGCTGGGAGAAAAAGGGCGTCTGGCCCCGCATCGTGGCCGAGCTGCATAAGGGCGGCGCGGCGGAGCTGCGTTACGACGCCGCCGGCCTGCGCTGGGCGCATGGAGCCGCGTCCGTTGCGCCTGTGTCGCGCGGCGGCGCGCAGGGCAAGGCCGCGTGAGATCGCGCCGCGCGGCGCCTATTGGGACTGCGACTGGCTCTGGCTTTGCGTCGGCGCCACGCGCACCTTGACCTCCATCGTCTCCCCCGCGCCGCCGGTGCGCGAGCCGCGGATCGGGGCGGCGCTCAGATAATCGAGCGCGATGGCGAGCCGCACATGGCGTTCGCCTGGCGAAAAGCCCTGGGCGGGGTCGAAGCCGACCCAGCCGAGATCCGGCACATAGGCCTCCGCCCAGGCGTGGCCGGCGACCTGCTCGTCCCCGTCCGTGCGCAGATAATAGCCGCTGACATAGCGGGCCGGCGCGCCGAGCGCGCGCGCGCAGGCGATGAAGAGATGGGCGAAGTCCTGGCAGACGCCCTTGCCGCGCTCGAAGCTCTCGGCGGCCGTCGTCGCGGCGTGGGTCGCGTCCGTGTCGAAATCCATCTTCTCGTGGATCGCCGCGAGCAGCGCATGGAGCGACGCCAGGGAACCGCTCGCCCCGGCTGTCGCCGCGCGGGCGAAATCGACGATGGCGGCGCTGGGCGCGGTCAGCGGCGTCGTGCGCAGATAGAGGGCGGGGGGAAAGCGCTCCAGCGCGCCCGAGGCCACGCCCGCCGTGTCGAAAGTCGTGATGTCGCCTTCGACCATGGTGGTGAGCGAGTCGAAGGGCCCCTCGGCGGTGAAGCGATGCACGATATTGCCGAAAGCGTCCTCCGAACTCAGCAGCCGGCAGTCGCGGTCGACGTCGATGCGCCAGTCCTTCACATGCTGCCCGTCGAAATTGCGCGGCGTCAGGCGCAAATGCTGGATCGCGAATTTCGCGGGCTCGACATAGCGATAGGTCGTTTCGTGGCGGATGCGGATGCGCATGGGCGGTTCGTCTCAAAGAGAGCGCCGCGCGCCGAGGGGGAGGGCGCGCGGCGGGCCGTCAGTCCCAGAAGACATTGGGAAGGCGGCGAAAATCAGAAGAGATACTGCTCGGAGATCAGCGCGCCGAGCCGGTTGTTCTCGCTGATGAAGCCCTGGATGAATTCGTGCAGCCCGCCCTGGAAGACGCTCTCCATCGTCAGCGTCTCGAGCTTGCCATAGACGCCGCGGGCCTGACGCTGCGCCGCGCCCTGGCGGCCATGGGCGCGGGCGAGATTGTCGAGATTGCGGACGATGCTTTCATAGCAGGAGATGAGCGAGCGCGGCATTTCCGGGCGCAGGATCAGAAGGTCGGCGACGAGCCAGGGCTTCATGCTGGTGCGATAGACCCAGTGATAGGCCGTATGCGCCGAGACCGCGCGCAGGATCGCCGACCATTGGAAATAGTCGAGCGAGCCGCCGACGAGCTCCTTCTCGGGCAGCAGCACATGATATTTCACGTCCAGCAGCCGCGCCGTGTTGTCGGCGCGCTCGATGAAGAGGCCGACGCGCGAGAACCAGTAGGCGTCGTTGCGCAGCATGGTGCGATAGGCGCCGCCGTCATAGGTCAGCGAGGTCTGCTTCACGAATTCGAGGAAGCGGCCGAGTTCGTCGGAGGAATAGGCGCCGCGACGCGCCTCCATCGCCTTGAGCTCGAGATAGGCGCCGTTGATCGCTTCCCACATTTCGACCGTGAGCGCGGTGCGCACGGCGCGGGCGTTGGTGCGCGCGCATTCGAGACAGTTGCGGATCGAGCTCGGATTGTCGCGCGAGAAGGTCAGGAACTCGACGACATTGGCTTCGGTCGCGGGCTTGCCCGTATTTTCGAAGGCGGCCGCCGCGCCCGAAGAAAGGAGCACGCTCTGCCATTCGGTGTCTTCGCCGCCATAGGCCTTGGGGAGCGCGGCGAGGCGGCGCGAGGCTTCGATGGCGCGGGCGAGGAAATCGGCGCGCTCCATATAGCGCGCAAGCCAATAGAGATTGTCGGCGGTGCTTGAAAGCATGGGGCGTTCCGTTTGCGCGCGCTCGCGGCTGATGTCCTGCCTGATCGTCGCGAGAGCGGCGGGGAGAGTGGGAGCGGCGTCCAATTCGAGGCTGCGCCGCTCGAATTCCTCGAGAGAATGCGTTCCGTCGAGCATCACGCCTGCCCCATGATCGCGTCGTCAATGACCCAGGTGTCCTTGGTGCCGCCGCCCTGACTCGAATTCACGACGAGGGATTTCTCCGTCATGGCGACGCGGGTGAGGCCGCCCGGCACCACGCGCACGCCATTCGCGCCGGAAAGCACGAAAGGCCGCAGATCGACATGGCGGGGCGCGACGCCCTGCGCGACGGAAATCGGGCAGGTGGAGAGGGCGAGCGTGGGCTGGGCGATGAAATTATCGGGATGCGCCTTGAGCTTGGCGCGAAATTCCTCGACCTGCGCCTTTGAGGCGTGCGGACCGACGAGCATGCCATAGCCGCCCGAGCCGTTGACCTCCTTCACGACCAGTTCCTCGAGACGGTCGAGCACGTAGGACAGCGCTTCGGGCTCGCGGCAGCGCCAGGTCGGCACGTTCTGGAGCAGCGGCTCCTCGCCCAGATAGAAGCGGATGACGTCCGGCATGTAGGTGTACATCGCCTTGTCGTCGGCCACGCCCGTGCCGACTGCATTTGCGAGCGTCACATTGCCTGCGTGATAGGCGCCGATCAGGCCGGCGACGCCGAGCGCCGAATCCGGACGGAAGGTCAGCGGGTCGAGGAAGTCGTCGTCGATGCGGCGATAGATGACGTCGACGCGGCGCGGCCCCTCGGTCGTGCGCATATAGACGACGTCGTCCTTGACGAAGAGATCGCGGCCTTCGACCAGCTCCACGCCGAGCTTGTCGGCGAGGAAGGAGTGCTCGTAATAGGCGGAATTGTATTGGCCCGGCGTCATCAGCGCGATGGTCGGCTCGTTCGAGGCCTTGGGCGGCGCGACGGAGCGCAGCGTCGCGAGCAGTTCGTCGGGGTAATCCTCGATCGGCGCCACACGGTGCATGGAGAAGAGATCGGGGAAAAGCCGCATCATCACTTCGCGGTTTTCCAGCATGTAGGAGACGCCGGACGGCGTGCGGGCGTTGTCCTCCAGCACGTAGAAGCCGTGATCGTCCGTGCGGACGATGTCGACGCCCGCAATATGGACATGGATGTCGTGCGGAACGCGGCGTCCCGCCATTTCCGGGCAGTAGCCGGGATTGCCGTAGACGAGTTCGGCTGGAACCTTGCCGGCCTTGAGAATCTCGCCCTTGCCGTAAATATCCGCGAGGAAGAGGTTGAGCGCCGTGACGCGCTGCACGAGGCCCTTTTCCAGCGCGGTCCATTCGCTGCGGGCGATGATGCGGGGCAGGATGTCGAAGGGGATGAGCCGCTCCGTCGCCTCCTGCGCGCCATAGACGGCGAAGGTGATGCCGATGCGGCGGAAGAGCAGCTCCGCCTGTTCGCGGCGGGAAGCGAGGAGTTCCGGCGGCGTGCCGGCGAGCCATTGCGCGAGCTTTTGATAGGGAGCGCGGGTCGCGCCGTCGGGGCCGCCCATTTCATCGAATTGCGTCACGCGATGGTCCACTTATCGACGCTCCTCTCTTCGCCGCGCGCTCTTGCTTTTCAGAGGGCTTCGGCTTCACCCTGCAGGGGAGGACACAAGAAGCGTGCCAGCCCTGCGGATGGCGGGGCGCAATACTGTCACAGGATTCACACAGTGCGGCTTTATCCAGCAAAATAGCCTTGGCCGCTGCAGGAGCGGTCCCTGTCGCCACTTTCCATTCTTCGATAGACCGCGTTCATGAAAGCGTCGCGACGAGCAGCCGCATCCAGGCTTTGCCTAAGCGCAATATTTTGCGTCGCCCTGTGCCGCTGCTTCGCCCCGGCGGCCGTTTTCGCCGCCGAGCCGCCGCCGCCGATCTTCAACTGGGCCGGTCTCTATATCGGCGCGAGCCTCGGCGCCGGCGTCTCCCTCAATGGCGGCGAGCGCCTGCAGGCGGGGAGCGGATTCACGTCCTTCGCTTTCGATCTCTACCCCGCCTCCAACAGCCGGACCGGCGTCACGGCCGGCGCCCAGGCGGGCTATAATTGGCAGTCGGGCCCGTGGGTCTGGGGGGTCGAGACCGATTTCAGCCTTCTCGACGGGAGGCGCGGCCCCAATGGCCTTTTCATCGCCTCGCCCGCTTATCCGGCCCTGCCGTTTTTCACCCTGACGCCGCATAGCAGCGCGAATTACTTCGCGACCATTCGCGGCCGCGCGGGCGTCGCGATCGATCGCGCGCTCATTTATCTGACGGGCGGCGTCGCCTCCGGCGGCGCGCGCGGGCCCGAAACCCTCGCGGTCAACGGGGCGGTTTTTTCGGCGACATGGTCGCAATCCTCGCGCATGAAATACGCCCTCGGCGCGGGGTTCGAATACGCCTTCGCCCATGACTGGTCGGCGCGCGCGGAATATCTGTTTCTCAGCCAGTCGCTCAACACGCAGATTTTCGACGACGGCGCCGGCTCGACCTATTTTTCCCGCATCCGCAATGAAAATCACGTCCTGCGCTTCGGGTTGAACTATCATTTCGGCGAAGCCAACGAGATCCCCGGCGCCATCCAATACGGTCAGAACGGGCGCCGCGGACATGGCGATGGCGAGGACAAGGAAGAGCAATACAGCGTGCACGCCCAGACGACCAATGTCGTGCAGGCCTATCCGAAATTCCGCGCCGCCTATGACGGGCCCAACAGTTTCCCGTCCGGCGGTCTGGCGAATGTCGGCTCGACCTCCAATCTGTTTGCGGGCCTTCGGCTCTGGGAGGGCGGCGCGGTCTATCTGAATCCCGAGATCGACATTGGCTACGGCGTCGCCGACTCGGTCGGCGCCGCCTCCTATGTCGACGGCGCGGTCGCCAAGGTCGGGCGCACGGCGCCCTATATGCGTTTTCAGCGTTATTTCCTGCGTCAGGTCATCGGCCTCGACGGCGGCGAGAAGGGACGCGATCCGGACGAGGGCTCGCGAAGCGAGGTCCTGGAATCGGTGCAGAACCAGATTTCCGGCGCCGTCGACAAGGACCGCCTCATCATCACGCTGGGCAAATTCGCCGTGGGCGACGTCTTCGACGACAATGTCTATGCGCATGATCCGACGACGGGCTTCCTGAACTTCGCCTTCAACACGCTCGGCAATTTCGATTATGCGGCGGATAGCTGGGGCTACACATATGGCCTCGCGACGGAGTGGAAGCAGAGTTGGTGGACCGTGCGCGGCGGCGTGTTTCAACTCTCGACCGTGCCGAATGGACTCGACATCGAGCCTCAGCTCTTCCGGCAATTCATGGGCGTCGGCGAGATCGAGGCGCGCTACGAGCTTCTGGGCCAGCCGGGCGCGATCAAATTTCTCGGCTTCGGCGACAATGGCTATTTGTCCAAGGTGGGCGACGACATCAATTTCGCTTTCATCACGGGCCAGTTTCCGCCGACCTATGACGCCGCCCGCAAGCGCTCGGTGAAGGTCGGCGGCGGGATCAACGTCAAACAGCAGCTCATGCCGCATCTCGGCTTCTTCCTGCGCGCCGGCATGAGCGACGGGCGCTACGAGACGGTCGACTACACGGACATCGACCGCACAGTGTCCTTCGGCCTTGTCGGCGGCGGGGCGCTATGGGGGCGCGAGGATGACGAGATCGGCCTCGCCGCCGCCTTCAGCGGACTGCATGGCGACCGCGTGCGTTATTTCGGCCTTGGCGGCGTGAGCGTCTATATCGGCGACGGCGCGCTCGCCTATGGCGGCGAAAAGAATATGGAAGCCTATTACAAGCTCGGCTTCGGCAAGAATATGGATGCGACTTTCGATTATCAGCTTCTGGTCAATCCGGCGCATAACGCCGCGCGCGGCCCGGTCAACGTCTTCGCCCTGCGGCTTCGCGCGGCGTTCTGAGCCTTTTTCAGTGCTCGATATGCTTTGACGATTCAGTCGCGCAGCGGCGCTCCTTGCAGAGCGCTTCAGTGTCGTGCAGCGACGTCCCGAGGCAGAACGGATAGCGCTGGATCAGCGCCTCCCGCGCCTGATCAACATGACTTGCGTTCACCGCGAGGTCGGACTGGCAGGGGACGGAGACAAGTTCGCAGTCCCGGGCGGATTTGCAGACGAACCATTCGGCCGGCAGCGCCGCTTCGCCGCGTATGCGCGCGTCGTAATCGTCGAGGTGATGCGCGAAGGCGATCGGCGCGCAAGCGGCGCAAAAGGCCAGCAGCCACAGGGGAAGCAAATTCACGGCGGCGCTCCGCTCCTTGCGCTAGGATCAAATTCGCAGGCCGTCTTATGAACGAAGCGAAGGCGCGGCGCTGCAAGAAAAGCCAGAGCGGTCATTTGTGACGGTTTGATGAATGCCTTGGCCTTCCGGCTTCTCTCACCCGGCGCTTCGCGTCGGATCGTTGCTTGGACAGCACAGACGATTTCTTTTTGACCGGCGTTCCGCGTGCGCTCATCGGGCAGGCTTTCGCGGCGAGGCTCGTTTGAATAATTAGGTCTCATGCCGCTGATGAGCAAAATTCCGCGCAGGCCGTCTCGCGCGCTCCGATCCGGGCGCGCCGTCGCATGCGTGATTTTGGCCTCGTCTTCCGCCGGCGCCGCCGAAGCGCCTCGAGCTTTCGACTGGACCGGCCTTTATATCGGCATGAATCTGGGGGCCGGGCTCCCGCTCCATGGCGGCGAACATTTGCAGGCCGGCGCCGGCTTCGGCTCCCCGGTCTTCGACCTTTATCCCGCGAGCGATACGCGCGCCGGCGTAACGGTCGGCGGTCAACTCGGCTATAATTGGAGCCGTGGTCCCTGGGTCTGGGGTTTCGAGACGGACGTCAATCTGCTCGACGGGCGCCGCGCGCCGAATGGCGCTTTTCTCGCGTCGCCCGCCTATCCGGGGACGCCGGTTTTTACGATCGCGCCACAGACGAGCGCCAATTATTTCGCGAGCATACGCGGGCGCGCCGGCGTCGCTTACGACCGCGCGCTGTTCTATCTCACCGGCGGCGTCGCAGCGGGCGGAACGCGCGGCCCGGCCACGCTCTCCTTCGGCGCGGGGAATGATTTCGTCGCCGATCAGTCGCAATCCTCACGCATGAAATACGCCGTCGGCGGCGGCGTGGAATACGCTTTCGCCGAGGCCTGGTCGGGACGCGCCGAATATCTCTTTTTGAGCCGGTCGCTGAACACGCAGATTTTCGACAATGGCGCCGGGTCCTCTTATTTCTCGCGCATTCGCAATGAAAGCCACATTCTGCGCTTTGGACTGAATTATCACTTCGGCGCGAGCGAGCAGATTCCCGGCGCGCTTCAATATGGCCGAAACGCAAATGCGGGCGACGACGAAGACGACGTCAGGGCGGAGCGATACAGCGTGCACGCCCAGACGACCAATGTCGTGCAGGCGCTGCCGCGCTTTCCCGCGACATATGACGGACCCGGCAGCTTCCCCTCGCAGGGAATCGGCGACGTCCTTTCGCAGAACAATGTCTTTGTGGGCCTGCGCCTATGGGAGGGCGGCGCCGCCTATCTCAATCCTGAAGTCGATCAGGGCTACGGTCCGCATAATGCGCAGGGCGTCGCGGCCTATCCGAACGGCATCGCGCAGAAGCTCGGCCGCGCCGCGCCCTATATGCGGTTTCAGCGCTATTTCCTGCGCCAGATCATCGGTCTTGGCGGCGACGACTCGCACGATCCCGACGAGGGATCGCGCAGCGAGGTGCTCGAATCCGTGCAGAACCAGGTGTCCGGCCGCGTGGACCGAAACCGCATCGTCATAACGCTCGGCAAATTCGCGGTCGGCGACGTCTTCGACGACAATGTCTATGCGCATGACCCGACGACGGGCTTTCTGAACTTCGCATTCAACTCGATGGGCGGCTTCGACTATGCGGCCGACGCCTGGGGCTATACGCATGGACTCGCGGTCGAGTGGAAGCAGAACTGGTGGACGCTGCGCGGCGGCGTCTTCCAGCTCTCCGCCATCCCGAACGGTCCGCTCATCGAGCAGGAGCTGTTTCGCCAATATATGGGCGTGACGGAGCTCGAGACGCGTTACGAACTGCTCGGCCAGCCGGGCGCCGTCAAATTTCTTCTGTTCGGCGACAATGGCCGCTTCGCCCGCTATGACGACGCCATCAATCTCGCTTTGTCGAGCGGAACGCTCCCGCCCGATCTCGGCGCAGCGCGCGAGCGGCATTTCAAACCGGGCGGCGGAATCAATATCAAGCAGCAGATCGTCGACAATCTCGGCTTTTTCCTGCGCGCCAGCATGTCGGACGGGCGTTACGAGATCGTCGATTACACGGATGTCGACCGTCAGCTCTCTTTGGGCTTCGTCGCCGACGGCGCGGCCTGGGGGCGGGACGATGACGAGATCGGCGTCGCCGGCGCGTTCAGCGGACTGCACGGCGATCATGTGCGTTATCTCGCGCTCGGCGGACCCGGCGTCTTCATCAATGACGGCGCGCTGACCTATGGCGGCGAGAAGAATCTCGAAGCCTATTACAAGCTCGGCTTCGGCAAGAATCTCGACGCGACTTTCGATTACCAGCTGATCGTCAACCCGTCGCACAATCTGGATCGCGGACCGGTCAATCTCTTCGCGCTTCGCCTGCGCGCGGCCTTTTGACCGTCATTGCGAGGAGCATATGCGAAGTTGGGCATACCCGATTTCGAGAAAATACGACGAAGCAGTCCAGCGCCGGAATGAGGCTCTGAATTGCTTCGCTGCGCTCGCAATGACGGCGGCGGCGTTCATCTGAAATAATCCGGCAGCTTTTCCTCGAATTCCGGAAAATATCGCCCGATCACGCTCACGTCGAAATGCGCCAGGATCGATTCCTTCGGCTCGCGATCGAGCAGGAAACGGAAGGCGGATTCGATCAGCGCTTCGGCCGTCGCGCCGCCGTTCAGCCGCACGAAATCCGCTCGTGCGAGCGTTACGCGATGGCGCGTCTCGCTCTTTCCCTCACGCACGCAAGCGTCGAAGACGATCGGATCGCCGTCGCCTATGCGCGTCACCGAAATTTCGGCGCTCACAGCGCCGCCTCTATGTCCTTCTCGAGCGATTGCGGCGTGTCCGTCGGCGCATAGCGCTTTACGACCTTGCCGCTCCTGTCGATCAGGAATTTCGTGAAGTTCCATTTGATCGCCTCGGAGCCGAGAAGGCCCGGCGCGGCGTGCTTCAAGAATTTGTAGAGCGGATGGGCCTTGTCGCCATTCACCTCGATCTTGGCGAACATGGGAAAGCTGACGCCGTAGCTCGTGGAGCAAAATGAAGCGATTTCGCTTTCCGGGCCCGGCTCCTGCGCGCCGAACTGGTTGCAGGGAAAGCCGAGGACGACGAGACCCTTGCCGGCGTATTTCCTGTAGAGCGCTTCGAGCCCCGCATATTGCGGAGTGAAGCCGCATTTGCTCGCCACATTCACGACGAGCAGCGTCTTGCCCTCAAATTCCCGAAGGGACTTCGTCTCACCGTCTATGGTCTCGGCGTCGATCTCGTAAAGCGTCGTCATGAGCGAGCCTCCTTTGAGCGGAGGCTCGCATAATTCATGGCCTCACGCCACCAGGCTGTCAGAAGCGGAGACCACGCCGCCTTCCTCTTCGAGGCCATATTCCTTCATCTTGCGATAAAGCGTCGAGCGGCCGATGCCGAGGCGTCGTGCGATCTCCGACATCTGTCCGCGATAATGCGTGAGCGCGAAGCGGATCGTCTCCTTCTCCAATTCGTCGAGCTTGCGCATCTCGCCATTACTGGCGAGGAGCCCCAGAACGTTGGGGTCGCGAATCTCGACGCGCACGATCTCGCGCTCGCGCGGCAGGTCGGCCATAGGCGCCAGCGCCGGTACAGGCGGCACGCGCACGTCGTAACCGTCGACATGCGCCGCGATCTGCGGAAACTCCGCGACCGTCAGCTCGTCCCCGTCGGCCAGCACCACGGCGCGAAACACCGTATTCTCGAGCTGGCGCACATTGCCGGGCCAGTCATAGCTCGCGAGCAAGGACAGCGCTTCGGCCGTCAGCCCGCGAATATTGCGTCCTTCCTCCGCCGCGAATCGGGCCGCGAAACGCCGCGCCAGATCGGCGATGTCCTCGCGGCGCGCGCGCAGCGGCGGAATGCCGATGGGGAAGACGTTGAGGCGATAGAACAGATCCTCGCGGAACTGGCCCCGCTTGACGAGTTCGATGAGGTTCTGATTCGTCGCCGAGATGAGGCGGATGTCGACGCGCACGGGGCGCTTGGCGCCCACTGGATCGATCTCGCCCTCCTGCAGGGCGCGCAGCAGCTTCACTTGAATGTCGAGGGGCAATTCGCCGATCTCGTCGAGGAAGAGCGTGCCGCCATTCGCCTCCAGAAACTTGCCCGTATGCTTCTCCGTCGCGCCCGTGAAGGCGCCTTTCTCGTGGCCGAAGAGAATCGACTCCACGAGATTGGCGGGCAGGGCGCCGCAATTCACCGTGACGAAGGCTTTGCCCTTGCGGTCGGAGCCGCCCTGGATCGCGCGCGCGACGAGTTCCTTGCCGACGCCCGATTCGCCCTCGATCAGTACGGGAATGTTGGAATGCGCCGCGCGTTCGCCGAGGCGAATGACCCGCTGCATGTCGGGGCTGCGCGAGACGAGGTCCTTGAAGGTGAGGCTGCCCTGGGCGCGGCGGCTGATGCGGCGGATTTCGCCGGCGAGCGCGTCGGCGGAAAGCGCGTTTTTGATGGAGATCTGCAGGCGTTCGGCGCCGACAGGCTTCACCACGAAATCATGGGCGCCGGCGCGCATGGCGGAGATCACCGCCTCGATCGAGCCGTGAGCGGTCTGCACGATGACCGGCGCGCCAATCTTGGCGTCGCGCATGCGCGTCAGGACGCCCATGCCGTCGAGATCGGGCATGACGAGGTCCAGAATCAAAAGAGCGATCGGCGCGGCGCCGGAACGCGTCAGGCGTTCGAGCGCCTGTTCGCCGCCCTCGACCGTCTCCGCCGCATAGCCGAAGCGCGTCACCATGGCCTCCAGCAGGCGGCGTTGAACCGGGTCGTCGTCGGCAATCAGAATCGTTGATGTCATCGCGTTCCTGGAGCCCGGCTTTTTGTCTAGGCCGCCATGCCGGGTCGATCTGTCAGCGCGCCATCGTTGCCAAACAGGGTAAAAAGCGGGTTAACCCAGGCGGTCTTGCGCGTCATTATGAGACGCAAAAGGGTGACGGAATTGAAAATTTCCATTGTGAAGCGCCGGCCGCCCGACGCGAGCCGGCGCGCTTCAGGTTGATTGCGCTTGGGCTTTGCACATATGAAAGGGTTACGGCCCCAGAGGCGTCTTTCCAAACTTTCGAACGGTTTTCCCATGCGCCCCATCCCGCACGTCACCTGCTCGCCGAACGAAGCCGCGGCGGGCTTCGCCGATGCGCTTCCCGAATGGAATCTCGCCGACCTTTATCCCGGAACCGATTCGCCGGAGCTGCGGTCGGACCTCGCCCGCCTGTCGGAAGAGGTGACGCAATTCGGAAAGGACTATCGCGGCCGGCTCGCGACGCTCGCCGGGGGCGCGGGCGCCAGCGCCGGCCTCGGCGCGGCGCTCGAGCGCTACGAAGCCTTGCAGGATCTCCTTGGCCGGTTGATGTCCTTCGCGGGGCTTCTCTATAGCGGCGACACCACGGATCCGGCGCGCGCGAAATTTTACGGCGACGTGCAGGAGAAGGTGACGAACGCCTCTGCGCAGCTTCTCTTCTTCCAGCTCGAACTCAACCGTATTGACGACGCCACATTGATGGCGGCTGCGGGGAAAGCGCCGCTTTCGCGCTGGAAGCCCTGGCTCGAAGACATTCGCAAGGAGAAGCCCTACGAGCTCGACGACAAGCTCGAAGAGCTTTTCCATGAAAAATATATTTCCGGCGCGGCCGCCTGGAACCGGCTTTTCGACGAGACCATCGCCTCGCTGCGCTTTACGGTCGGCGGCGAGGAATTGGCGATCGAGCCCGTCCTCAATCTGATGCAGGACACGAGCGAAGAAAAGCGCAAGGAGGCGGCGCAGGCGATCGGCGCGACGCTGAAAGCCAGTCTGCGCACCTTCTCGCTCATCGCCAACACGCTCGCCAAGGACAAGGAAATTTCCGACCGCTGGCGCGGCTTTCAGGACGTCGCCGATTCGCGCCATCTCTCCAATCGCGTCGAGCGCGAGGTCGTCGAGGCTTTGGCGAAAGCGGTGAACGACGCGCATCCCAAGCTCTCGCATCGCTATTACAGGCTGAAAGCGAAATGGTTCGGCAAGGACGCCCTCGACTATTGGGACCGCAGCGCGCCGCTGCCGGCCGCGCCGGCCAAGCGCTATTCATGGGAGGAGGCGCGCGGCGTCGTGCTTTCCGCCTATAACGGATTCGCGCCGCGCATGGCCGATATTGCGGGCGATTTCTTCGACAAGAAATGGATCGACGCGCCAGTGCGTCCCGGCAAGGCGCCGGGCGCCTTCTCGCATCCGACCGTGCCCTCGGCGCATCCTTACGTCCTGCTCAATTTCCAGGGCAAGACGCGCGACGTGATGACGCTCGCCCATGAGCTTGGCCATGGCGTGCATCAGGTGCTCGCCGCGCGGCAGGGCGCGCTGATGGCGCCGACGCCGCTGACGCTTGCGGAAACGGCTTCCGTCTTCGGCGAGATGCTCACCTTCCGCGCGCTGCTCGCGCAGGCCGGCGACAAGGAGCAGCGCCGCTCGCTGCTCGCCTCCAAAGTCGAGGATATGCTCAATACGGTGGTGCGGCAGATGGCCTTCTACGCTTTCGAGCGCAAGGTCCACACCGCGCGCCGCGAGGGCGAACTCACCGCCGATCAGATTTGCGAGATCTGGATGAGCGTGCAGGGCGACAGCCTCGGTCCGTCGATCCGCCTCGGGCCGGGTTACGAGACCTTCTGGGCCTATATCCCGCATTTCATCCATTCGCCCTTCTATGTCTACGCCTACGCCTTCGGCGATTGTCTGGTGAACTCGCTCTATGGCGTCTATCAGAAGGCGCATGAGGGCTTCGCCGAGCGCTATTTCGCGCTGCTCGAGGCCGGCGGCGCCAAGCCCTATAACGAGCTTCTGGCGCCCTTCGGCCTGGACGCGCGCGATCCCGCTTTCTGGAATATCGGCCTCGAGATGATCGAGGGCCTGATCGGCGAATTGGAGGCGATGGAGGAAGCGTGAGCCTCGTTCATCGCAGCGAGAGGCGCGTGAATGGAAAAAGCCAAAAGCGCCTTTGAAGAGGGAATCGACGCCTTTGAACGCGGCAAGGCGCGCGACGATTGCCCCTACCCAGTGGCGGACGACCGGCGAAAGCTTTGGATCGAAGGGTGGGATAAGGCCAAGCGCGCCGACGATCTGCTTGTCGACGGGACGCCGTGACGGCTGTTGTCTGTCTGGGTCGCCCGTCCATCAAGACGCGGGCTCTCGCGCCTCAGGATGTGGCGCTTGAGAGCGTCGTCGAGAAAGCAGGCGTCTCGACGCAGGAGGGGCGTCGACGCGCAAGCAACGCACAAATTAAAACGCCGGCGCGAGGCCGGCGTTTGATCGTCGAAGCAGTGGATAAGACTTATTGCACGCCGGCGCGGATCGAGAACTTCTCGCTGCCGCAAACGACCGGGCCCTCGAAGACCTTGCCGGATTCGTTCGGCTTGCCGGTCCAGACGCAGTCCTTCTTGCCGTCGGTGCGGTCGGAGAGGTTCAGCGTATAGGCGCCGCCTTCGACCTTGCCGTCGATCTTGTAGGTGACCGGCGTGCCGTTATCGAGCTGCAGTTCGGCTTTGCCGGAGACCTTGTCGCCTTCGGTCGACAGCGTCCAGGTGCCGTTGGCGCGCTTGATGCCGACCGCCGAGATTTCCGTAACGCTGTAGCCGGCGGCGAAAGCCGAAGCCGTGAGGGCCACGAGCGCGACGGCCGTGGTCGAAGCAAGCTTGATCATCTGTTTCGCTCCCATAAATTTGGGCGTGTCGGCGGGCATGTCGACCACAGGGAAGACTGGGCTCGAGGATGCGCCGTCACGCCTTCCCTGTTCCGCCGCTTAAAGCGAACAGAACGCCGGCACTTCGCACGAAGCCTCGCCGGAGGTCAAATAAATTCGAGCTCATCTAAACTGGCTCTCAGCGGGAGAAGGAGCGCAAAATGACCGACGAATGGCGCAGGGTGGACGACTATATCGCCGGGAAGCTGATCGCCCCCGCCGAGAGGCAGGCCGCAACTCTCGACGCCAACAAGACTTCCGGTCTACCGGCGATCGACGTTTCGCCGCCGCAGGGCAAGTTGCTGCACCTTCTCGCCGCGACGGCGGGGGCGAGGCGCATTCTCGAAATCGGCGCGCTCGGCGGCTATTCGACGATCTGGCTCGCGCGCGCGCTCGGAACCGACGGCAAGGTCGTCACCATTGAATTCGATCCGCGCCACGCCGAAATCGCGCGCGCCAATATTGCGAGAGAGGGCCTTGCGTCGAAAGTCGATCTGCGCGTCGGCGCGGCGCTCGACGTCCTGCCGCAGATCGAGGCCGAGGGTCTGGGGCCGTTCGACCTGACCTTCATCGACGCGGACAAGGCCAATAACGCCGTTTATTTCGGCTGGGCGCTGAAACTCTCCCGTCCGGGCGCGCTCATCGTCGTGGACAATGTGGTGCGCGAGGGAGCCGTCGCCGATCCGGAGACGACGGACGATGGCGGTCTTGGCGGACGCAGGCTCTTCGATCTCGTCGCCGCCGAACCGCGCGTCGCCGCGACGGCGATCCAGACGGTCGGCTCCAAAGGATGGGACGGCTTTCTGATCGCGCGGGTGAAGGCGTGAGGTCCCGCCGGCGATCGTCTTCCTTTGGCGACCGGGCGGGCGGGAATCTCCCGCCCCTCCTCCCCCGGCCGTCCAGAACGCCCGTTCAGACGCGCTCGAGGGCGCCCTTGCGGCCCGGCGCCCGCCGGCGGATGGGAGATCCGTCGGCCGCGTAAAAGGCCGCCTCGACCCGGTTGCCGCTTTCGTCATAGCGCCAGGCGATGCGCGCCGCCCCGACGTCTTTCGGCGCGGTCGGCTTACCGTCGCCGTTGAAATAGGCCTCTTCGACCTGATTGCCCTGCGCGTCATAGGCGCGGGCGACGCGCGCGGCGCCGAGCCCCTTGCGTTTGATCGGCTTCCCCTCGGCGTCGAAATACATTTCGACGACCTCGACGCGGCCCTTTTCCGGCGCTGGCCGGAGGGGCTCCTGCGCGACGCGAATGGAGCCGTCGATCGCGGCGGTCAGCTTGCCGTTTTGCGAGCAACGGCGCTCGCGGGCCGAGAGGCGAGAGACGGTTTTGACCGGCTTTCGCGCGGAGGGAGTTTTCTGTTCCATGATCCGAAGTCGCTAAGCGCGCTCCAGCCGGCCGCTTTCGTGCGGATGAGATGCGAAGGCTTGCGCCTGCTGCGAGAGCTGATGATCAAGCTCAACTTCCGGTGGATACGCTGTCTACACATTCCCTCTCCCCGCGAAGGGGTCGGGACAGTGGACGCCGCTTGACGCGGCGGGTCTTCAGATCAGAACGGGAGGCGCGCGCGAGCCGAGCGGCGGCGTCGCGGCTTCGGCGCTGGGCAGCGCATGCCCGAAAGCGAGCCGCGCCTCGACATAAGTGAGCGCCGGCGGCGTTTCGCCGATAAAGGGCGACGGCGCGGCCGCGCCGCCGAACCCCGCCATCTGGACGACGCAGCAGGCGTCGCCATGACGGGAGGAGCGGATCGGCGCGCCGGGCGCGCCGTCCAGCGCGCCGGACGATTTGCTCAGGCAGATGGCGTCGGCGAAAAGCGCCGCGCCGCGCGTGCTGGCGACGGCGCCGGCCGCAATACCCTGCAGGATAAGCAGATAGGCGACGAGCAGCGTCGCCGCCGTCGAGCCGAAATGCCGTGAATTTTCACTGCGAGGGTTCATAACGGATCAAAGCTAGTCACTGACCATGTCAAGGTCAATGGCGCAATGGCCGCAGGGCTTGCGATCAGGGCCGCCACTCGGTCGGCTGTTCCTGCGCGCGCTCCTCGGATTTCGCGCCCTCTATGGGGGCGCTCACGGCGCGCAGCGCCTCGGCGACGCCGGCGCCCGTCGCGGAGGAGAGGGCGAGCGGCGCGGCGGCGCTCTCGGCGGGCGGGCCGGCGCTGGCCATGGCCCGCTTCAGGCGCTCGCGCTGCTTCTTGAGATGGTCGGAATCGGCCGCGTCGACCTTGGAGAGGGCGACGATTTCGAGCTTCTCCTCCAGGCCCGCGCCATAGGCGGCGAGCTCCTTGCGCACCGTCTTGTAGTCCTTGCCGGCGTGTTCGCCGGTCGCGTCGACGAGATGGAGCAGCACCCGGCAGCGTTCGATATGGCCGAGAAAGCGGTCGCCGAGGCCGTGGCCCTCATGGGCGCCCTCGATCAGCCCCGGAATGTCGGCCAGCACGAATTCCCGCCCGTCGCGGCGCACGACGCCGAGGCCGGGATGCAGGGTCGTGAAGGGGTAATCGGCGATTTTCGGCTTGGCGGCGGTGACGCTCGCGAGGAAAGTCGATTTGCCGGCGTTGGGCAGGCCGACGAGCCCCGCGTCGGCGATGAGCTTGAGGCGCAGCACGATGGTCCGCTCCTCCCCCTGCTGGCCGGGATTGGCCCGGCGGGGGGCGCGGTTGGTCGAGGTTGTGAAATGGGCGTTGCCGAAGCCGCCATTGCCGCCCTTGCAGATCACGACGCGCTGGCCGATCTCGGTGAGGTCGGCGATCAGCGTCTCCTCGTCCTCCTCGAAAATCTGCGTGCCGACCGGCACTTTGAGCACGGCGTCGGCGCCGCGCCCGCCGGCGCGGTTCTTGCCCATGCCGTGCATGCCGGTCTTGGCCTTGAAATGCTGCTGGTAGCGATAGTCGATGAGCGTGTTCAGCCCCTCGACGCACTCCGCCGCGACGTCGCCGCCGCGGCCGCCGTCGCCCCCGTCCGGCCCGCCGAATTCGATGAATTTCTCGCGGCGGAAGGAGACGCAGCCCGCGCCGCCGTCGCCGGAGCGCACATAGACCTTGGCCTGATCCAGAAACTTCATGTCAACTCACGTAGAGGTCAGTCGCGGGCGCCGCGCGCCGAAGGCGGTATGGGCGGCGCCGCGCGTCAGCCGCGTGCGCGCGACCTTCACCTTGCCGCCGCGGGCGGGCGCCTCGATCTCCATCTCGCCCAGACTGGCGAAGCCCAGCTTCTCCTGCACCCGCCGCGAGGAGAGATTGCCGGGAAGCGCGTCCGAAACGATCTCGGCGAGCGAGGTGACGCCGAAAATCAGGTCGATGAAGGTCCGGCCGGCTTCGGTCATCAGCCCCTGGCCCCAGAATTCGCGGCCGAGCCAGTAGCCGAGCCCCGCTGTGCCGCGAAACTGCGAGCCATGCGCGCCGATGACGCCGATGAGCTCGTTCGGCTGGCGCTTGAAGGCCAGCGCCAGCACCAGTCCCTGCCCCGACTCGTTTTCCGCCCGCGCCTTGCGGATGAACTGTTCGGCGTCGCGCAGATTGTAGGGGTGCGGGATATTGGCGGTCTGCGAGGCGACGTCCGGATCGCCGGCGAGCCGGGCGAGGGTCTCCGCATCCGCGCTCCGCGGCCAGCGCAGCCAGAGCCGCTCCGTTTCCAGCCGGAAAATATCGTCATGGGTAATCTCTGGAAACATAAAAGGCTCCAAGCGAATGAGCAAAGGGCTCCGGACGCGACAAAGGGGAAAGCGGCGGCCGCTTCCCCCTATCGGCCCAGTTGGGCCTTTTCCGGACATTTCGCTTGGGCGCTTTTGCGCTCCGTGAGCGGGTCTCAAAGACGACCTGTCCGCCGGGGAAGGACCGGCGGCGGGTCGCTTGCGATCCGTCCGCCTTACTCTGCGGCCTGAGCCGCCGGAACCACGGATACGCTGGAGCGTCCGCGGACCGATTTGAACTCTACGACGCCGTCGGTAAGGGCGAACAGCGTGTGGTCCTTGCCCATGCCGATATTACGGCCGGGATGCCACTTGGTTCCGCGCTGACGAATGATGATGTTGCCGGCCACGACCGATTCGCCGCCGAATTTCTTGACGCCGAGGCGCCGGCCGTCCGAGTCGCGGCCGTTGCGCGACGAGCCGCCCGCTTTTTTGTGAGCCATTGTCCTGCTCCGAACTGTTCCGTTTCAGGCGGCCGGGCCGCCCGCGAATGCCGATTGTTTAGATCGAGAGAATCTTGACCAGCGTCAAGTCCTGGCGATGGCCGCGCTTGCGCTTGGAGTTCTGGCGGCGGCGCTTCTTGAAGGCGATCGACTTCTCGCTGCGCGTCTGCTCGACGATCTCGCCGGCGACCGATGCGCCTTCAACTGTCGGAGCGCCGATCTTGGGGGAGTCGCCCCCGATCATCAGCACCTCGTCGAAGGAGACCTTGTCGCCCGGCGCGCCGTCGAGCGCCATGACCGTGATGATATCGCCAGCGGACACGCTATATTGCTTGCCGCCGGTTTTGATGACTGCGAACATCGTTTTTTCCTGTGTTCGAACCCGGCTCTCGCATTGTTTGGGCGAAACGTGATCCAAAAGGTCTTGCAACCTTTTGGCGTCGCGCCTGCGGGCCGGCTTTTTGGCAGTTGAACCGGTGCTTGCGCCAGAAGGCGCAAAACGAAAAGCGCGGCAGAACCGCCGCGCCTAGCGGTTGAGAAATAGCCCGTTTGGCCGGCTCCTGTCAATGGCTGGAACGTCCGCGCGGGGTCGGACGTTAGCAGAAGCGGTTCTTTCCGCCGTTGCCGAAAAGGAATTTCGCCATGATGAAAAATTTACGCGCGGCCGTCGCCGCGTTCGGATTTGTCGCCGTCTCTTTCTCCGCGACCGCCGCTCCCGCCGCGGCCAAACTCGGCGAAATGTGCGGCGGGATCGCCGGCGTCCCTTGCGAGAAGGACCTCTGGTGCGACCCCGAGCCAGATAAATGCGGCGGCGCCGACATCGCCGGAAAATGCGTCAGCGTTCCGACGATCTGCACGAGGGAATTCATCCCGGTCTGCGGCTGCGACGGCAAGACATATGGCAATGATTGCGAGCGCCGGGCGGCGAAAGCCGCCAAAAAGTCCGACGGTCCCTGTTCGGCCTACGGCAAATAGCGGGCCGCCAATGGGCGCGGCCGCAAGACCGCGCCCGCCTCGGGTCGAATCCCTCTCGGAGGAGCGATCGCCGCCGGCGTGAAGGCAAGCCGACTTAGCCCCGGCACATCCCTTGCGACGCGCAATCCGAAGGGGAGCGCGTCATGCTGGATGTCGCGATTGTCGGCGGCGGGGTTTGCGGGCTGGCGCTCGCGCGCGGTCTCGCGCGGCGGGGCCTTTCCTTCGCCTTGTTCGAGGCGCGGGACCGGCTTGGCGGGCGCGTGCTTTCTGTCGAGAATCGGACAAGCGGCCAGCGTCTCGATCTCGGCCCCACATGGTTCTGGCCGCAGACACAGCCCGCCATCGCCGCCCTCGTCGCGGAGCTTGGGCTCGAGGCCTTCGATCAGCACGATCCGGGCGCGGCCCTTTATCTCGGCGCGCGCAACGCGGCCCCTGTGATCCGCGCCGCTCCGGATCTGCATGGCGGCGCGCAGCGGCTTTCCGGCGGCATGGCGTCCTTGGTCGAGGCGCTCGCCGCCGCTCTGCCGCCGGATGCGCTGCATCTCGCCCATCGGCTGAGCGCCGTAAGGGATGCGGGCGATCATGTCGATCTGCTTTTCGACAAGGACGGCGCGGCGATCCGCGTCGCCGCCCGCCGCGTCGCGCTCGCCATCCCGCCGCGCCTTCTCGCCGAATGCGTTCAATTCGAGCCGCCGCTGCCGGAGGATCTTTCCGCCGCCATGGCGGAGACGCCGACCTGGATGGCGGCGAGCGCCAAGGCCGTGACGGGTTTCGAAACGCCGCCCGTCTGGCGCGCCTTCGGCCAGTCGGGCGACGCCTTCGTCACGCATGAGCTGGCGATATTGGGCGAAGTCTTCGACGCCTGCGACGCGCGCGGAGAAAAGGCGGCGCTCGGCGGCTTCTTCGCGCTCGCGCCCGACCTGCGCGAGAAATTCCGCGAGAGCCTCGCCATGCTCGCGGCGAGCCAGTTCGCCGAGCTCTTCGGCAAATCCGCGGCGCAAGGCGAGTCGCATATTCAGGACTGGGCGCGCGAGCCCTTCACCTGCGCGGCCGCCGACCGCGACGCGGCGCCGGACGCTCATCCCGATTACGGCGCGCCGCCGCTTTGCGAACCCGTCTGGGACGACAAGCTTCACTTCGGCGCTTCGGAGACCGCGCGCGAGGGCGGCGGCTATGTCGAGGGCGCGCTCAACGCCGCGTCGCGCATCGAGGGCGAGATTGCGGGAAAAGGAGCCAGCATGACCGCCATGCACAAAACGGCTATGCACGAAACGGAAAGCGTCAACGACGTCGCGCTCGATCGTTTTCGCGAATGGGCGGCGTCGCGGCGCGAAACCGTCTTCGCGGATTATCGCAAGCGGCTCAATCTCGCTTTGTCGCGCGGCGAGCGCGATCAGCTCACCCAGCGCGCCATGCTGGGCGCGATGGAGGCGGTTTTCGCCGAGGCGCTCGCCGTCATCGACGCGCTTCCCTTCGATCCGTCTCGCGTCGCGGTCGAACGCGGCCGCTCCGAACTGACGCCGCAAGTGCAGGCCGCTTTCGACGGCTTCATCCAGAGTTTTCTTGACGCCGTGATCGAGTTCAACCGCACCTCATGCGCGCTGTCGAACTTCCCCTCGGAACATCGTCTCTCGAAGGACTATGTCTCGACGACGCTGCGCGACGTCGCCGCCGCCTGGCGGGAGTTCTCGCTTGCGGCGAACAGCCGTTTCGTCGCGCAACGCGGCGCGGCCGCGTGACGCGGCGTTTGGCCCGCGCCGTGCTTGGTCCGCGACAGACCTCAAACGAGCGTGCGGAGTGCGACAATCATGACCCTCGATCTGAAAAGCGAATGGACCGACGCGGAGCTTGCGCGTCTCATCGGCTCGGTGGCGGACGATCGCGACTGGCGCCTTGAAGTGAGCGCGGAGGGCGTCGCCGATCTCGCCGACAAGACGGCGAGTCCGACCGGCGTCGATTATGACGCGACGCTGCATTGCTATTTCGAGACCTGGATGGCGGGAACGGATTTCGTCGGCCCCTCCGCGGCTGGCGACAAGACGCTGGTCGGTAAGCTCGCAAAGGCCCTGCGTGAGAATTACCCGGCTCTCAAGGCGAATAAATTCGTCTTCGTGGATTTGTGAACGCGCGAGACCGCGCTCGAAACTTTGGAGAAATCTGACGATGGCGCGCGCGCAAACGGCCTATCTCGAACGTTCGAGCGTTCCCGACCGCAAGGCGCTTCAGGCCGCGATCAAGGCGCTCGGCTTCAAGCTCGTCGTGGAGGATTCATACAGGCCTCTCGCGACAAAGGGCTATGTGTCCTGCACGCTCGACGGCGAGGATGCGGGCTTCGATCTGCGCTTCGCGGAGATCGAAAATCCCGCGCCGGATCTCGCCGCCCTTCTCGGCCCCCGCGACGTCGCCATGAATTTTCGCTGGGCTGGGGACCCCCGCGAACATTACGCCGTCATCGCCGTCTGCGCGGCCCTCGCGGAGGCCTTCGGCGCGATCGTCTGGGAGCCGGAGGGCGCGAAGCTGTCGACGCGCGACGATTTGGTCGCGATGGCGGAGAGGGTCGGCGGCGCGCTATAGTCGCCGCGCGTGCGCCAGCTTAGACGACCGCCGCTCGCCTCACCTCACGCAGCCATTCTGCTGAATGGCGTAAAGCCAGCGGGCGCATTCGGCCTGTTTGGAGACGGCGCGTCGCTGCCGGCGCTGCTGGCGATAATAGTCGTCGTCGTCGCCCCAGCCGCCATAGCCGCCATAGCCGCCGTCCCAGCCGCCGCCATAGCCTTGTCCGCCCCAGCCCTGCTGGCGCTGCGCCTGCACCATGCAGGCGTTGTAATTGTTCTGAAGCGTGACGCAGACGGCGACATTCGGGCCGGCCTGCGCAGCGGATGAGACAGCGAGCGCGGTCGCGACGGCGGCGAAGAGGGCGAAGCGTTTGGAGGCGGGCATGGCGTTTCCTTCCGACGGGCGCCCGGGCAGGTCGCGCGGGCCCCTTCATCGATTGAAAGCTTAGCGGCGCCGGCTGAAATTTGGCTGAACGTCACCAGCCCGCGACGCGCTTGCAGGCGCTGGAGCCGCCGTCGAATTCGTAATGATCCCCGCAGGCGAAGGCGACGGGAGGCTGGCCCGTCTGCTCGAAGTGGTCGTAGCCTTCCTTGAGGTTTTTCCAGAAGCCGGCCCATTGCTGATTGCCGCCGCCGCCGACAAAAGCGAGCCAGCCGCCGCCCGTCTCGCGCGCAATGTTCGCTTCCGTCATGCGGAAGGGGAAGATGTGGACGGGAATGTCCTTCTGCCCCGCCTTCAGCGCCGCCTCGACGAATCCGTAGATCTCCTCGATGCCGCGATCGGTCATGGCGAAGCAGCCCACCGATTTGCAGGCGCCATGCACCATGACGAGACCGCCGGTGCGGCCGTTCTGTCGGTCGAAGGCGTTGGGATAGCCGACATTGAAGGCGCGATAATAATTGGAATGCGGGTTCAATTGCTTGGCGGAGACGCTGTAGAAGCCCTCGGGCGACTGGTAATCGGCTTCCTTGATCTTCGGGCCGAGACGGCCGGACCATTTGCAGATCGGGAAAGTCTTGTAGAGCGCGTAGCGGCCGTTCTTCCTGAGCCACAGCTCCAATTGTCCTTCCTGTTTGAAGATGCGCACGAAGACCGGATCGCCCATGCCGATTTTCGGCGGCGGCGCCTGAAAGGCGTCGTCGGGCGCCGGGCGCAGGGTCGGCTCCTCCAGCCGCGCGGTCTGCTGGCCGCCGCTCGGGGCGGCCGCCGGCGCCGCGGCGGGCGCGGGGGGCGTGGCGTCCGTCGCCGCCGCCTTGGCGGGGACGAGGGCGGCGAGCCTCTCGAGATCCGCCGGACGCGAGGGCGGCAGAGGCGCGTCGACGTAATTCGGCGAAGCTCCCGGCGCTTGCGGCGCGTCGCCCGGCGCCGTCGCCGCTGACGGCCATTGCGGGAACGACCAGGACGAACCGGAAGACGGCGCGGCTTGAGAGGGAGCGGCTTGAGACTGGGCGGCTTGAGGCGGCGCAGCGGGGGGCTGGGCCGGCGGCGGCGCGCCGGGCGCGGCCGGTTCGGGCGGGGTTTCGAGCGAGGCGAGGTCGCGCGGGCGAACCGGGGGCAGCGGCGCAACCGCTTGGGCCGGGCCGATGTCGGCGGGGCGCGGCGGCGGAACGGGCGCGACCGGCGGGAAGGAAATGAGGCCCTCGACGCCGGCGTCCGCCTCGGGCGTGGGCGGCGTTTCCGGGACGGGAGCCGGCTTGTCGGGCGCGGCGGGCGCCGCCGGCAGGGCGGCCGTCTCCGCCGGCTGCGGTTGCGCGGGGGGCGTCGGGGTCGGCGCGGCGGCGGGCGGCGCGACCGCAGCAGGCGCGGGCGCGGCCGGGGCGGTTGGAGGAGCCCCCATGGGCGCGGGCGCCTGTTGTTGGGCGGCGCGGCGCAGGCCGGGCAGGATCGAGCCGCCGGCCGGATGCTGCGCCGCCGCCATTTTGGCCGCGCCGCCGCCGGTCCGGCCGGGCGCGGGCAAATGACGCAAGGCCGCGACGCCCAGAGCGAGCGCGCCAATCGCGATGGCGGTCAGGAGAAGATAGGTGGAACGCGGCTTCATAAGCTTTGCAGTTCAATCCTATTGGCTCGCCCGCCCGCTGGCAATCGGTCCCGCGCGCCTAGTGCCCCTCGAAGGCGACAAGCGTGCGGACCGGCACGCCGAGCGCCTCGATCTTCTTCGCGCCGCCGAGATCGGGGAGGTCGATGACGAAACAGGCGGCGACGACGTTGGCCCCCATCTTCTGCAGCAGCCGGATCGCCCCCTCCGCCGTGCCGCCCGTCGCGATGAGATCGTCGACGAGGATCACCTTCTCGCCTTGCGCGACGGCGTCCACATGCATCTCCATCTCGTCCACGCCGTATTCGAGCGCGTAGGAAATGGAGACAGTCTGGTGCGGCAATTTGCCTTTTTTGCGGATCGGAACGAAGCCGGCCGAAAGCTGATGGGCGACCGCGCCGCCAAGGATGAAGCCGCGCGCCTCCATGCCGGCGACCTTCTCGATCTTCGCGCCGGCCCAGGGCTGCACCAGCTCGTCCACCGCCTTGCGGAACGCCTTGGCGTCGCCAAGCAGCGTGGTGATGTCGCGGAAAAGAATGCCCTTTTTGGGATAGTCCGGAATGGTGCGAATGGCGGCGCGAAGCGGCATCATGAACCTCTGGGTCGCAACTTGCTTAATACTCAACTATAAGTTGAGTTCGCGCTGGCGCGCGCAGCGAAGCTGCATACACTCAAGCAGGCTTCGCTCCAAGGATTTCAAACGATGCGCGTTCTCGCCGCTCTTCTGATTCGCCTTGTTTCTCCCGCTCTTGCGCAGGATTTCGGCTGACCGCCGCAGCCCCGCGCCGCCCTTGCGGCTGCAGGGCCGGCGGCGCAATGGCTGGCGGCGCAATGGCTGGCGGCGCAATGGCTGGCGGTATGACTGGCGGCGATCGAGAGCCGAACGCCCCCGGGTCGTTCGCAACGGTTTTTTAAGACAGCCCGCGGTTTAATTTTCCGTAACCGACTTCCGTAAGCTTTTCGAAATTACGCGGCGCGGGAATGGTCGTCATGAAAACGCTGCTTCTCCTCCCGCTCCTGCGCCTGTTCGCCTTTACGGCGATCCTCTCTTCCGTGCTGGCGGTCGAGGAGGCCGCGCCCTCCGCGGCGGCGGCGCGCCCAGCCCGTTTCATCGCAGCGAGCGCGGACTTACGCTGACGGCGCGTTCAACCGCGACATCACCGCGTCGAGCTTTTTCAACAACTCCGGATCGCGCGCCTCCGGCGCTGTCAGAATGGCGTTGTCCAGCGCGCGGTCGGAGCCGACGGGGCAGGGCTCGCGCTCCTGCGGGAAATCCTTCAGCACGCGCCCCACGAGACGCGCCGCCTTGGCGGAATTCTCGCGCACGATCTGGATCACCGACGCCACGTCCACATGGTCGTGTTCGGGATGCCAGCAGTCGAAATCCGTCACCATGGCGATGGTCGCGTAGGAAATCTCGGCCTCGCGCGCGAGCTTCGCTTCGGGCATCGCCGTCATGCCGATGAGGTCGAAGCCGCAGGCCTTGTAGTGCAGCGATTCGGCGTAGGTCGAGAATTGCGGGCCTTCCATGCAGACATAGGTTCCGCCGACGGCGATCTCTATTCCCTCGTCGCGCGCCGCCCTGGCGATGCGCGCGGAGAGTTTCGGCGCGATCGGATGCGCCATGGAGACATGCGCGACGCAGCCATCGCCGAAGAAGGACGATTGGCGGGCGAAGGTGCGGTCGACGAATTGGTCGACGAGCACGAAGAGCCCGGGAAAAAATTGCGACTTGAAGGAGCCGCAGGCGGAGACCGAGATGAGGTCGGTGACGCCGGCGCGCTTCATCGCGTCGATATTGGCGCGATAGTTGATCGATGACGGCGACAGACGATGGCCGCGTCCGTGGCGAGGAAGAAAGACGGCTTTCGTGCCGCCGATCTCGCCGAAGACGAGTTCGTCGGAAGGCTCGCCCCAGGGCGTCGAGACGCGTTCGCGCCGCACATTCTCGGCCCCTGGCAGATCGTAAACGCCCGATCCGCCGATAATGCCGACGACCGCCCGCGTCATCGCGACCTCCTGATTGCAGGTGGAAAGGGTGGCAACTTATCCGTATTGCGACACGGAGGCAAAACGGACGCCGCGCATTTTTGTCAAAATGCCGCAGGCGCGCAGGCCGCGCGCCCGAGGCTTCGCTTGACTAGTTTCGCGGCGCCGCCCGGCGCTGCCCAGAAAACAAGCGACTCGCGGCGGCGAAACGCGAATGGCGCGCCGGGCGGTCTTTTTCAGAACCTCGTTGCGCTGCAAAATCACGCCGGCCCGCAGGCTTTAGCGCGCGAATTCTGGGCGCCTGACAGGGTTGCGCCGCAAAATTCGCTGTGTTAGGGACCCATCGCCTTGGGACTGGGGCGTTGCCGCTCTCAGTTCCTTGCCCCTGCAGCATCCGTCGCTTCGAAGCCGGCCGCACAACCGCGAACGCGTCAACGCGTCTCGGCGCCGCTTTGAACGATGCGAATTTGACGAGCGATCCAAGTGGCTCAAGACGGAGTTTCGCTTTCCGGCGTCGCAGGCCGTTACGCCTTCGCCCTCTACGAACTGGCGTCGGAAAAGAACGCCACAGACGAGGTCGCCGCGGCGCTGGCCGCGTTTCAGAGCCTCATCAATGAAAGCGCCGACCTCAAGCGCCTCGTGAAGAGCCCGGTCTTCACCGCGCAGGAGCAGGTCAAGGCGCTCGACGCCATTCTCGCCAAGGCCGGGATTGCCGGCGTCGCCGCGAATTTCATCCGCCTCGTCGCCTCCAAGCGCCGTCTCTTCGTTCTTCCCGACATGATCGCCGCCTATCAGGCGCTGCACGACAAGGCCAAGGGCCTCGTTCGCGCCGACGTCACCGTCGCGGCTCCCATGAAGCCGGATCATGAAGCGGCCTTGCGCCAGGCGCTCTCGGCCGTCACCGGCGGCAAGTCGGTGAGCCTCAACGTTCGCACCGATCCGTCGATCGTCGGCGGCATCGTCGTCAAACTCGGTTCGCGCATGGTCGACGCTTCCGTTCGCACCAAGCTCAACTCAATCCGCACACGCATGAAAGAGGTCGGCTGATGGATATCCGCGCCGCAGAAATTTCCGCGATCCTCAAGAACGAGATCGCCAACTTCGGCAATGAGGCCGAGGTCACCGAGGTCGGCCAGGTCCTGTCCGTCGGCGACGGCATCGCCCGCGTCTACGGCCTCGACAACGTCCAGGCCGGCGAGACGGTCGAGTTCGAGAACGGCGTGCGCGGCATGGCGCTGAACCTCGAAAGCGACAATGTCGGCATCGTCATTTTCGGCTCCGACCGCGACATCAAGGAAGGCCAGACGGTCAAGCGCACCGGCGCCATCGTCGACGTGCCGGTCGGCAAGGAGCTTCTCGGCCGCGTCGTCGACGCGCTCGGCAATCCGATCGACGGCAAGGGTCCGATCAAGGCGACCCAGCGCGCCCGCGTCGACGTGAAGGCTCCCGGCATCATTCCGCGCAAGTCGGTGCACGAGCCGATGGCGACCGGCCTCAAGGCCGTCGACGCGCTCATCCCGATCGGCCGCGGCCAGCGCGAGCTGATCATCGGCGACCGCCAGACCGGCAAGACCGCCATCGCGCTCGACACGATCCTGAACCAGAAGCCGCTGAACGTCGAAGGCGCGCCCGAGAGCCAGAAGCTCTATTGCGTCTACGTCGCCGTCGGCCAGAAGCGCTCCACCGTCGCGCAGTTCGTGAAGGTGCTCGAAGAGCGCGGCGCGCTCGAATATTCGATCATCGTCGCGGCCACCGCCTCGGACCCGGCCCCGATGCAGTTCCTGGCGCCTTTCGCCGGCTGCGCCATGGGCGAATATTTCCGCGACAACGGCATGCACGCCGTCATCATCTATGACGACCTTTCGAAGCAGGCCGTCGCTTACCGCCAGATGTCGCTGCTGCTGCGCCGTCCGCCGGGCCGCGAAGCCTATCCGGGCGACGTCTTCTATCTGCATTCGCGCCTTCTCGAGCGCGCCGCCAAGCTCAACGACGATCGCGGCGCCGGTTCGCTGACCGCCCTGCCGGTCATCGAGACGCAGGCCAACGACGTGTCGGCCTACATCCCGACCAACGTGATTTCGATCACCGACGGCCAGATCTTCCTCGAGACGGACCTCTTCTATCAGGGCATTCGTCCGGCCGTGAATGTCGGCCTCTCCGTGTCGCGCGTCGGTTCGTCCGCGCAGACCAAGGCGACGAAGAAGGTCGCGGGCAAGATCAAGGGCGAGCTCGCCCAGTATCGCGAAATGGCCGCCTTCGCCCAGTTCGGCTCCGACCTCGACGCGGTGACGCAGCGGCTTCTGAACCGCGGCGCGCGCCTCACCGAACTCCTGAAGCAGCCGCAATTCTCGCCGCTGAAGATGGAAGAGCAGACCTGCGTGATCTATGCCGGCGTCAACGGCTATCTCGATCCGCTGCCGGTCAATCGCGTCCGCGCCTTCGAGGACGGCCTGCTGGCCCTGCTGCGCTCGCAGCACGGCGACATTCTCGAGAGCATCCGCACGTCGAAGGACCTTTCCGACGACGCGGCGGCGAAGCTCAAGAGCGTCGTCGAGACCTTCGCGAAGTCCTTCGCGTAAATCCTTCTCCCTCTCCCCATGCAATGGGGAGAGGGTTGGGGTGAGGGGCAAAGCCACAAGCGCGCTGCTGCGGCCCGCCCCTCACCCTAGCCCTCTCCCCGCGAGCGGGGAGAGGGGATAGAAACCGAGAAGAAGCACGCTCATGCCCTCGTTGAAGGATCTTCGAAACCGGATTTCTTCCGTCAAGGCGACGCAGAAGATCACCAAGGCCATGCAGATGGTCGCGGCGGCCAAGCTGCGCCGCGCGCAGACGGCGGCCGAGGCCGCGCGTCCCTATGCGGAGCGCATGGAATCCGTGCTCGCCAATCTCGCGGCGGGCGTCTCCACCGGCGGTCCGCAACTGCTTTCCGGCAACGGCAGGGACGAGGTGCATCTCCTCGTCGTCGCCACGGCCGAGCGCGGCCTGTGCGGCGCGTTCAATTCCTCCATCGTCCGCCTTGCCCGCGACCACGTCCACCGTCTTCAGGGCCAGGGCAAGACGGTGAAGATTCTCTGCGTCGGCAAGAAGGGCTATGACCAGCTTCGCCGTCAGTTCGAGAAGGAAATCATCGAGCTGATCGAGCTGCGCGGCCTCAAGAGCATCGGCTTCGACAACGCCGACGAGATCGGCAAGAAAGTCATCGCGCTTTTCGAGGCGGGCGAATTCGACGTCGCGACGCTGTTCTTCTCGAAGTTCAAGTCGGTGATCTCGCAAATCCCCACGGCGCAGCAGCTCATTCCGGCGCAGATCGCCGCGAACGAGAACGCCCCCGCGCAGGAAGGCCCGCAGCCGTCCTACGAATATGAGCCCGGCCAGGACGAGATTCTCTCCGACCTTCTGCCGCGCAACATTTCGGTGCAGGTGTTCCGCGCGCTGCTCGAAAACGCCGCCTCCGAACAGGGCGCGCGCATGAGCGCGATGGACAACGCCACGCGCAACGCCGGCGACATGATCAAAAGGCAGACGACCCTCTACAACCGGTCGCGCCAGGCGATGATCACCAAGGAACTCATCGAAATCATCTCGGGCGCCGAAGCGCTCTGATCGTTAAAATAGACGAGGACGTAAAATGGCCGCCAACAAGCCCACGGGCCGCATCACCCAAGTCATCGGCGCCGTCGTCGACGTGAAGTTCGACGGCCATCTGCCGGAGATTCTCAACGCGCTCGAGACGACGAACCAGGGCTCGCGCCTCGTTCTCGAAGTCGCGCAGCATCTCGGCGAGAATTCCGTGCGCACCATCGCCATGGACACGTCCGAGGGCCTGACCCGCGGCCAGGAAGTCACCGACACCGGCGCGCCGATCTCGGTTCCGGTCGGCGACGAATGCCTCGGCCGCATCATGAACGTCATCGGCGAGCCGGTCGACGAAGTCGGCCCGATCGTGACCGCCGCCAAGCGCGCCATCCACCAGCCGGCCCCGTCCTATTCGGAGCAGGCGACCGAGGCGCAGATTCTCGAGACGGGCATCAAGGTCGTCGATCTGCTGGCGCCTTACGCCAAGGGCGGCAAGATCGGCCTGTTCGGCGGCGCGGGCGTCGGCAAGACCGTGCTCATCATGGAGCTCATCAACAACGTCGCCAAGGCCCATGGCGGCTACTCCGTCTTCGCCGGCGTCGGCGAGCGCACCCGCGAGGGCAACGACCTCTATCACGAGATGATCGAGGGCAACGTCAACAAGAAGCCCGAGAACGGCTCGACCGCCGGCTCCAAGGCCGCGCTGGTTTACGGCCAGATGAACGAGCCGCCGGGCGCCCGCGCCCGCGTCGCCCTCACGGGTCTGACGGTCGCCGAGCATTTCCGCGACCAGGGCCAGGACGTGCTGTTCTTCGTCGACAACATCTTCCGCTTCACCCAGGCGGGCTCGGAAGTGTCGGCGCTTCTCGGCCGCATTCCCTCGGCGGTGGGTTATCAGCCGACGCTCGCGACCGACATGGGCGCGCTGCAGGAGCGCATCACCACCACCACCAAGGGCTCGATCACCTCGGTGCAGGCCATTTACGTGCCGGCCGATGATCTGACCGACCCGGCGCCGGCGACCTCCTTCGCCCATCTCGACGCCACGACCGTTCTGTCGCGCTCCATCGCGGAAAAGGGCATCTATCCGGCCGTCGACCCGCTCGACTCGACCTCGCGCATGCTCTCCCCGGCCATTGTCGGCGAGGAGCATTACGACGTCGCCCGCAAGGTGCAGTCGACGCTTCAGCGCTACAAATCGCTGCAGGACATCATCGCGATCCTGGGCATGGACGAGCTTTCCGAAGAGGATAAGCTCGTCGTCGCCCGCGCCCGCAAGATCGAGCGCTTCCTGTCGCAGCCCTTCCACGTCGCCGAAGTCTTCACCGGCTCGCCCGGCAAGCTCGTCGCGCTGGCGGATACGATCAAGGGCTTCAAGGGCCTCGTGAACGGCGATTATGATCACCTCCCCGAGGCCGCCTTCTACATGGTCGGCTCCATCGAAGAGGCGATCGAGAAGGCCGCCAAGCTCGCGAAGGAAGCGGCGTAATTGGTTCCCTTCGAGCCGGGCGAGAAATTGATTCTCGTCCGCCTCGAGGATTGGTTCGTCGAAAATCTCGAAAGCGTCGCCGTCAAGCGTTTGCAGCGGCGCGTCGGGAAGCAGGTTAGATACGTCGCCGACGCCGATCACGGACTCGTCGAAGTCGAGTTCACCGCGGTCGAAAAAGGCGAGAAAATCGACGTTTCCATCTTGGTGGAACCATCGAGCCTCGAACGGATGAAGAAATGACCGCATTCCATTTCGAACTCGTTTCTCCCGAAAAGCTTCTGTTTTCGGGCGATGTCGAAAGCGTGGTCGCGCCGGGCGCGGAGGGCCAGTTCACGGTCCTCAAGGATCACGCGCCGGTGATGACGACGCTGAAATCCGGCGTGGTCACGGTTGCGGGCGACGACGGCAAAGTCGAGAAGCTCTTCGTGCGCGGCGGCTTCGCCGACGTCAACGCCGCCGGCTTCACCATTCTCGCCGAACTCGCGGTGCCGCTTGCGGACATCGACGTCGCCAAGCTCGACGCCGACATCAAGAACGCCAGGGAAGATCTCGCCGACGCCAAGTCCGACGAGGCGCGCGCGACCGCCGGCGTGAAGCTCGCGCAGCTTGAAGAGATGCGCGCCTCGGTCGCCTGACGGGGGCCGTGGCTTCCGCAAATTTTGAAGCGCCGCGTCGTCGATACGCGGCGCTTTTTTTTATGGACCGATGGACAGCGCATTGTGGCGCGCCAGCGCTTTCGCGCCCGCCGTCAGCCTTCGGGACCGATAGGCGCCGCCTGGGTCTCCAGCTCGGCCTCGATCATGTCGCCATGCCGTTCTTCGGGCGCGAGCTCGGAGCGCCCGGCCGCGACCTCGCGTATCGCGTCGCCGATCGCAGGGTTGCGCGAGACGAGCGTTTGCAGATCATAGGCGTCGAGAATGAGGAGCTTGGTCGGCTCGACGGCGCGAACGTTGGCGGTGCGCAACGTCTGGTGCAGCACCGCGATCTCGCCGAAAAACTGGCCGACGCCGAGGCGCACGGATTCGCTGGGCAGCTCGACTTCGACCTCGCCTTCCGCGATGAAATACATGCTCTGCGCCATGTCGCCCCGCCGCACGATCAGCGTTCCCGCGGGGATCGACTGCGCGTTGAGATAACGCATGATTTCCGCAATCGCCGTCGCGTCGAGCGAGCGGAAGAGCGGCACGCTCGCCACCATGCTCCATGTGACGACGAATTCGCGGCGGTGAATCTCCTCGGCGAAAGCGGTCGCGACGATGCCGACGGGCAGGCCCAGCATCACATAGCCGATAACCATCGTCGCCGACGCGATCATGCGGCCGGCGAGAGTCAGCGGCGTCACGTCGCCATAGCCGACCGTCGTGATGGTGACGATCGCCCACCACATCGCGGCCGGGATGGAGCCGAAATTCTCCGGCTGCGCGTCATGTTCGGCGATATGGATGGCGCTTGCGGAAAACAGCACGGCGCCGAAGAGAAGGATGCCCGTCGCGACCAGCGCCTTGCGTTCGGCTTCCATCACCGCGACCAGCGTGCGGATGCCGGCGGAATAGCGCGCCAGTTTGAAGAAGCGCAGCAGGCGCAGAATGATGAAGACTCTCAGATCGGCGGCGAAAAAGAAGGACAGATAGACCGGCAGGATCGTCAGGAGATCGACGATTGCGGAGCCGGAGGCGATGAAGGCGAGGCGCGCGCCGGTCGCGCTCCGGTCGGAATAGGGCGTGTGATCGGGCGCGCACCACAGGCGCAGCAAATATTCGATTGAAAAGATCGTGACCGCGAAATATTCGACGAAATGAAAAAGCGCGTGGAACTTGCGGTCATATTCCGGCACGGATTCGAGAATGACGGAAAGGACCGAAAGGGCGACCAGCGCGATCAGCGCCCGGTGAACGAAGCGCGTCACGCGGTCATGCGCGCCGCCGTCCAATATGACGTGGACGCGACGGCGCAGCCGGAAATACCAGTGGCGCCGGTCGCCTCGAATCATTGGGCGGCCTTGCCGCGCAGCGCATCCTCGACGGAGGCGAGCGCCTGTTCGATCGCCGCCGCATTGGGCCCGCCGGCCTGTGCGAGATCGGGCCGTCCGCCGCCGCCTTTGCCGCCAAGCGCGGCGCTCGCGACCCGGACGAATTCCACGGCGCTGTATTTGCCGGTGAGATCGTCGGTGACGCCGACCACAATGCCGGCCTTTCCGTCGGAGGAGGCGCTGGCGATGGCGACAATGCCCGAGCCGATGCTCTTCTTGGCGTCGTCGACCAGCGATTTGAGGTCCTTGGCGTCGATGCCCTCGACCGCGCGGGTCAGAAGCTTCACGCCGCCGACATCGCGGGCTTCGGGGCCGGCGCCATCGCCCGCGCCGCCGCCCATGGCGAGTTTGCGCTTGGCGTCGGCGAGTTCGCGCTCGAGTTTCTTGCGCTCCTCCATGAGCTGGGCGAGCCGGTTCGGCGCTTCCTCGACGGGGGCGCGCATCAGCGACGCGATGTCCTGCAGCGCGCGAGCCTGCGCGGACAGATAGGTGCGCGCGCCTTCGGCGGTGCGCGCCTCGATGCGCCGCACGCCGGACGCCACCGCGCCTTCCGAAACGATGGCGATCAGGCCGATATCGCCGGTGCGCGACACATGGGTGCCGCCGCAAAGCTCGACCGAGAAGGCGTGATGGACGCCGGGGTCGGGGCGGCCCATGGAGACGACGCGCACTTCGTCGCCATATTTCTCTCCGAACAGCGCCCGGGCGCCGGACTCGATCGCTTCGTCCTGCGCCATGACGCGCGTGTCGACCGCGGCGTTGTCCTGCACGATTTCGTTGGCGAGCGTCTCGACGCGCGACAACTCGTCTTCGGTGAGAGGCTTGGGATGCGTGAAATCGAAACGCAGCCGCTCCGGCGCGACCAGCGAGCCCTTCTGCGCGACATGGTCTCCAAGCACCTGGCGGAGCGCCTCGTGAAGAATATGGGTCGCCGAATGGTTGGCGCGCGTCGCTTTGCGGCGGCTATGGTCGACGTCGAGCTCCAGCGCGAGGCCGGGGACGATCTCGCCTTCCTCGACGACGCCCTCGTGCACAATGAGGTCGCCGAGTTTCTTTGCGGCGTTCTCGACGCGAAAGCGCACGCCCTTCGCTCTTATGACGCCGACGTCGCCGACCTGACCGCCCGACTCGCCGTAGAAAGGCGTCTGGTTGAGGATGACCGCGCCGCGCTGGCCCTGTTTCAGGACGAAGGCTTCGGCGCCGTCATGGACGAGCGCGGTGACGACGCCTTCGCTCTTTTCCGAATCATAGCCAAGGAATTCCGTCGCGCCGACGCGCTCCTTCAAGGCGAACCACAGCGTTTCGGTCGCTGTCTCGCCCGAGCCCGCCCAGGCCTTGCGGGCCTCGGCGCGCTGGCGCGCCATGGCGGCGTTGAAGGCGTCCTTGTCGACGACGACGCCGCGCGGGCGCAGCGCGTCTTCCGTGAGATCGAGCGGAAAGCCGTAAGTGTCGTAAAGCTTGAAAGCCGTCTCGCCGGAGAATTTGGCGCCTTCGCCGAGGCCGACAGTCTCTTCGTCGAGAATGGCCAGACCGCGGGCGAGCGTCGCGCGGAAGCGCGTCTCCTCGGTTTTCAGCGTATCGACGATGAGGGCCTGAGCGCGGACGAGCTCCGGATAGGCCTGACCCATTTCGGCGACGAGCGTCGGGACCAGCCTCCACATCAGCGGGTCCTGCGCGCCAAGGATCTGCGCATGGCGCATGGCGCGGCGCATGATTCGGCGCAGCACATAGCCGCGGCCCTCATTGGACGGCGTGACGCCGTCCGCGACGAGGAAGGAGGAGGCGCGCAAATGGTCGGCGATGACGCGATGACTCGCCGCCTGCGCGCCGGAATAGGCCGCGCCGGTGAGATCGGCGACCGCGGATGTGAGCGCGCGGAAGAGATCGATGTCGTAATTCGAGGTCACGCCCTGCATCAGCGCGGCGATGCGCTCGAGGCCCATGCCGGTGTCGATCGAGGGCCGCGGCAGGGGCGCCCGCTGACCGGGCGCGACCTGCTCATATTGCATGAAGACGAGGTTCCAGAACTCGAGGAAACGGTCGCCATCTTCGTCGGGGCCGCCGGGCGGGCCGCCGGCGAGCGCCTCGCCCTGGTCGTAGAAGATTTCGGAACAGGGCCCGCAGGGGCCGGTGTCGCCCATGCTCCAGAAATTATCGGAGCTCGCGATGCGGATGATGCGGCTGTCGTGGAAGCCGGCGATCTTCTTCCAAAAATCGAAGGCTTCGTCGTCGTCGTGATAGACGGTGACGAGGAGCTTATCGACGGGAAGCTGGAATTCCTTGGCGATCAGGCTCCAGGCGAGTTCGATCGCGCCTTCCTTGAAATAGTCGCCGAAGGAGAAGTTCCCCAGCATTTCGAAGAAGGTGTGATGGCGCGCCGTATAGCCGACATTGTCGAGATCGTTGTGCTTGCCGCCGGCGCGCACGCATTTCTGGGAGGAGGCGGCGCGTGCCTGATGACGCTTCTCGACGCCGGTGAAGACGTTTTTGAATTGGACCATGCCCGCATTGGTGAACATGAGGGTGGGGTCGTTATGCGGGACCAGCGGAGAGGACGCGACCTTCTCGTGCCCGTTGCGGACGAAATAGTCGAGGAAGGCGGAGCGTATCTGGTTGACGCTGCTCATTATGCGTCTCTCTGGGGCGTGACCGGATTCTTGTCCCGATCATATGGTGAAAAAGGACGCCGGGCGGAAGCGGCCCGGAGGCGTCTGCGGGGGCCGGAAGCCGCCAGCGTCGCCGGTTTCCGGCGATATGCCAGTCCATAACCGTTTGGGCAATGAAAAAGGCCCGACGCGCGGGCCCTCCATTCAATCTTTCTCGCGATCTTTCCTCAAGGCGGCCTTATTCGTCGCCGTCGCCCGCGTCGGGTCCGGCGTCGAGAATCTTTTCGGCGATGAGGCCGGCGTTTTCACGGATCGCCTGCTCGATTCGGGCGGCCGCCTGCGGATTCTGGCGCAGAAACGACTTGGCGTTTTCGCGGCCCTGGCCAAGGCGCTGGCTGTCATAGGAGAACCAGGCGCCGGATTTCTCGACGACGCCGGCCTTGACGCCGAGATCGATGAGTTCGCCGAGCTTGGAGACGCCCTCGCCATACATGATGTCGAACTCGACCTGCTTGAAAGGCGGGGCGACCTTGTTCTTGACCACTTTGACGCGCGTCTGGTTGCCGATCGTCTCGTCGCGCTCCTTGATCGCGCCGACGCGGCGAATGTCGAGGCGCACGGAGGCGTAGAATTTCAGCGCATTGCCGCCTGTCGTCGTCTCCGGCGAGCCATACATGACGCCGATCTTCATGCGGATCTGGTTGATGAAGATGACGAGCGTATTGGAGCGGGAGATGGAGCCGGTGAGCTTGCGCAGCGCCTGGCTCATCAGGCGCGCCTGCAGGCCCGGCTGGACCTCGCCCATCTCGCCCTCGATCTCCGCGCGGGGCGTGAGCGCCGCGACCGAATCGACCACCAACACGTCGACCGCGCCGGAGCGCACCAGCGTATCGGTGATTTCGAGCGCCTGTTCGCCCGTATCGGGCTGGGAAATCAGAAGTTCGTCCAGATTGACGCCGAGCTTGCGAGCGTAGACCGGATCGAGCGCATGTTCAGCGTCGACGAAGGCGCAGACGCCGCCCATCTTCTGGGCCTCGGCGATGACATGCAGCGTGAGGGTCGTCTTGCCGGAGGATTCCGGCCCGTAAATCTCGACGACGCGGCCGCGCGGCAGGCCGCCGACGCCGAGCGCGATGTCGAGCCCGAGCGAGCCGGTCGAGATCGTCTCGATCTCGACGGCTTTCTGATTCTTGCCGAGCCGCATGATCGAGCCCTTGCCGAAGGCGCGTTCGATCTGCGACAGGGCGGCGTCGAGCGCCTTGGTCTTGTCCACGGACGATCCTTCCACGAGGCGGAGATTGGCTTGGCTCACGGCTGAGAATCCCTTCTGGCATGATTTCAAGGGCGGGGGCAATGTCTGACAGGCATTGTGCATGATTTGTTCTCAATGCCAAGTTCTTTTTTTGTTCAGGCTCAGGCTGGCGCAGGGATCTATCGTCCTTCGACTTTAGACGCAGCGAAAGTCGCGCGGAGCTTTTCCGCACCGCATATGCAGCGGGACGACGACCGGCCTTTCGGGCTCGGTCTTCGCCCATGCCATGGCCAAATCCTCGGCGATAATCTCCAGCGGATCGCGCCCATGCCGCTCGCGATATTTCGTCACCGCGGACCATGTGCTCAGGAACCGCAGCAGCTCCTCGCGCGACTCCGCAATCCGCGAGCGGAAGACCGGGGCGTTTTGCTCCTCGAAAGGGAAGGGCAGCTCCCTATAGCCGCTGAAATAATAGCGGGCGTTCTCGCCCCAGAAGGGGCCGAGAATGTCGGTCTTCAGCCGCTCCAGGACGGCATCGACCGGGGCCGATCCGGTCCGGGGCCAGTCATAGGTCCAGACGGCGATGACGCCGCCGGGCTTCAGCGCCTCCCGGGCGCGGGCGTAGAAGCGCGGCAGATCGAACCAGTGGACCGAGCAGGCGCAGGCGACGAGATCGACCTCGCCCGAAAATCCGGGATCGGCTTCGGCGGCGGCGACGCGGTAGTCGATATTGGCGCGCTTCGGCGCGGCCGCGAGCTGGCGCGGGTCGGGATCGGTCGCGACGACGCGGTCGAAATGGGCGGCGAGGCCGAGCGCCGCCTGGCCGCTGCCGGTTCCGCAATCCCAAGCGAGGGCGGGGGCCGGCGCGGCGGCGGCGAGCCATTCGAAAAGCGCCTGCGGATATTGCGGGCGGAAGGCGCGGTAGCCCGCCGCGTCTTCCCCGAAAACGAGCGTCTGGCCGCCTTGATCCGTTTTGCGCGACATGCCGCGTCATGGCATGGCGCGCGTGGATCGGACAAGCCGGCGACGCTTCACATCGCCATATCGAAAACCAGCGCTTCGGCTTCGATCAGCCCCTCGAGGCGCAACTCGTCCGGGTCGCTCACCGCGACGCCGTCGCCCGGCTCCAGCGCTTCGCCATTGACGACGATTTCCCCGCGCATGAGCTGAACCCATGCGGCGCGGCCGGGCGCGAGCTCGTGCGTCAGGCTTTCGCCGCGCGACAGCAGGGTGGCGTAGAGATCGACGTCGCGATGGATTTTCACGGAGCCGTCGCGACCGTCGCGCGAGGCGACGAGGCGCAGGCGGCCGCGCTTTTCCTGCGGCTCGAAGCGCTTCTGCTCATAGCCGGGGGCGAGGCCCTCCTGCTCCGGCAGAATCCATATTTGCAGGAAATGCACCGGTTCGGTTCTGGAGGCGTTGTATTCGCTATGCGTCACGCCGGTCCCAGCGGTCATGCGCTGCACGTCGCCGGGCCGGATCACCGAGCCGGTTCCCAGGCTGTCCTTGTGCTCCAGAGCGCCCTCGAGCACATAGGAGACGATCTCCATGTCGCGATGCGGATGGGTGGGGAAGCCCCCGCCCGGCGCGACGCGATCCTCGTTGATCACGCGGAGCGGCCCGAAGCCCATATGAGCCGGGTCGAAATATTGGCCGAAGGAGAAGCTGTGACGGCTGTCGAGCCATCCGAAATTGGCGGCGCCGCGCGCCTCCGCCCGTCTGATCGCCATCCGCATGTCCGGCCTCGCAGTTGGTTGAAATTGATTGCTTAGATGATGGCCGCCGGCGGGGCTTCAAGCCGCACGGCTCGTTTGCGAGCGAAAGCGCCGGGTCATGCGCGATCCATGAAACGGTTTGCGGGGCGACGCTTCGCTATCCGCCTCAATCGCCGACCCGACGCCGAGCTCGAGCTCGAGCTCGAGCGCGACCCGCCTCACGAAACCTCGAAAGCCGCGTCGATCGGGACGCCCAGCGCCGTCACCAGACGGTTTGTCTCCGACGCCATGCCGATGACGGCGACGAGCTCGGCATATTCCGCATCGGTCATGCCTTTGGCCCGCGCGCCGGCGGTGTGCGAATGGATGCAGTAGGGGCAGCCATGCGCGACCGAGACGGCGATATAGATCATCTCCTTGACCTTCGGGTCGAGCGCGCCGGGCCCCATCACCGCCTTCACGCTCTCCCATGTGCGTTTCAGCGTGACGGGATCATGCGCCAGCGCGCGCCAGAAATTATTCACGACGTCGCTTTGGCGCGTCGCGCGTATGTCGGCGAAGACTTCGCGCGCTTGCGGAGAAAGTTCGTCGTCGTTCAGGAGTCGGACGGTCGACATTGCCAGGATTCCCTCAAAGTCCGAGATCGGAGAGGCCGGGATGATCGGCCGGGCGAGGGCCGAGCGGCCAGCGATATTTGCGCGCGCTTTCTTCGATCGGCAGATCGTTGATGCTGGCGAAACGCAGGCGCATCAGCCCGTTCTCGTCGAACTCCCAATTCTCGTTGCCATAGGAGCGGAACCAGTTCCCCACGTCGTCGTGAAATTCATAGGCGAAGCGCACGGCGATGCGGTTGTCGGCGAAGGTCCACAGCTCCTTGATGAGCCGGTAGTCGAGCTCGCGCGCCCATTTGCGTTTCAGAAATTCGACGATCTGCGCGCGCCCGACGGGAAACTCCGCGCGGTTGCGCCAGCGCGAATCCGCCGTATAGGCGAGCGAGACGCGTTCCGGATCGCGCATGTTCCAGGCGTCTTCGGCCATGCGCACTTTCCGGATCGCGGTCTCGCGGGTGAAAGGCGGCAGAGGCGGGCGGGGCGCGTCGGTCATGTCGTCTCCTCTTTGTCCTTCTCGTCTTTCCTGAAGGGCAGGGCGGCTTCCTGCTCCGCCATCATCTCGTCGAGCGCCGCGCGCTCCCGGCGGCAATAATCCGCGATCGCCGCGTGAAAGCCCGCATCCGCGAAATCATGCGCCGACCATGTGACGACCGGGCGGTAGCCGCGCGCGAGCTTGTGCTCGCCCTGCGCGCCGGCCTCGACGCGCTTATAGCCGCGCTCGATCGCATAATCGATCGCCTGATAATAACAGACCTCGAAATGCAGGAACTGCCTTTCGATCAGCGCGCCCCAATTGCGGCCGTAAATGGCGTCGTCGCCGAGAAAGTTGATCGCGCCCGCGACATAGTCCCCGCCTTGCTTCGCCATGACGAGCAGAATGCGATCCGCCATCGCGGTGCCGATGAGATCGAAGAAAGCGCGCGTGAGATAAGGCCGCCCCCATTTTCGCGCGCCGGTGTCCATGTAGAAGGCGAAGAAGGCGTCCCAATGATGGGGCGCGATCTCGGCGCCTCTCAGGCGTTCGATCGAAAGATCGTCGCCCAAAGCCTCCCGCCTCTCGCGCTTCAGACCTTTGCGTTTGCGCGAGGAGAGGTCGCCGAGAAAATCCTCGAAACTCGAATAGCCCTCATTGACGAAGTGAAACTGCTCGCCCGCGCGCAGGATGAACCCGGCGTCGCGCAGCGCATTCGCTTCCGCGGGGGTCGGATAGGTCACATGGACGGAAGAAGCCTGCGTCGCCTTGCAAAGGCCGCGCAAGGCGGCGATGAGCGCCGCGCGCGCGGCTTCGGGCGCGCTGGGCGCGACGAGCAGGCGTCGTCCCGTCACCGGCGTGAAGGGCGCGGCCGCCTGCACCTTCGGATAGTAGCTGCCGCCGGCTCTTTCATAGGCCTGCGCCCAACTTTGATCGAAGACATATTCGCCGAGACTATGCGCCTTGAGATAAGCGGGCGCGCAGGCGACGAGGCGTTTGTCTTCGTCTTCGACGAGCACATGAACCGGCGACCAGCCCGTGCGCGCGCCGACGGAGCCGGAACGCTCCAGCGCGCTCAGAAATGCGTGGGCGATGAAAGGATTGAAACGCTCGCCGTCGCTCTCCGGAGGAGACGTCGGATTGGCGCAGGAGTCCCATGCCGCGGCATCGACCTTGTCGAGCGACTGAATGAAGCGCGCCGTGAATTTCTCAGCCATGACCGCCGCAGTTTCGTCTGGCCCCTAGTAAATAGGAAAAGCCCTGCAGAGCGCCAGCACTTCTTGGCGAGTCTCCGCGATCGCCCGCAGATCGGACGGGTCGCGCAGAATGCGGGCGATCCAGTCGCCGATTTTCTCGAATTCCGAAACGCCGAAGCCGCGCGTCGTTCCGGCGTTGCTCGACAGCCGCAGGCCCGAGGGCGCTTCCGGCGGGCGCGGATCGAAGGGGATCATGTTCTTGTTCACGGCGAGGCCCGCTTTCTCCAGCGCCCCGGCCGCGACGTCGCCCGTGACGCCGGTCGATGCGAGATCGACGAGCATCAATCCCATATCCGTGCCGCCCGTCACGATGCGCAGGCCTTTATCGGCGAGCGTCGCGGCGAGGGCGCGCGCATTGTCGAGCACGGCCTCGTTATAGGCGTGAAAATCAGGTTTCAACGCTTCCCCGAGACACGCCGCCTTCCCCGCGACGGCGTGCAGCATCACCGAGCCCTGCACGCCGGGAAACACGCCGGCGTCAATGCGTTTCGAGAGCCGTTCGTCGTTCCACAGGACCATGCCGCCGCGCGCGCCGCGCAGGGATTTATACGTCGTCGTCGTCACGACATGGGCGTGCGGAAAGGGGTTCGGATAAAGCCCCGTCGCGACGAGGCCGGCGAAATGGGCCATATCGACGAGAAGAAAGGCGTCCATTTCGTCCGCGATGGCGCGCAGCCCCGCAAAATCGATCGCGCGCGGATAGGCCGAGCCGCCCGCGACGATCATTTTCGGCCGCGCCGCGCGCGCAAGATCGCGCAGTTCATCGAGATCGATCCGCTCGCTGACGCGATTCACGCCATAATGCGTGATCTTGTAATCGCGCCCGGTGAGCGTCGCGGGATGGCCATGGCTGATATGCCCGCCCGCCGCGACATTCATGGAGAGAATCGCGTCGCCGAGGTTGAGAAGGCCGAGAAACGCGCCGGCGTTCGCGTTGGAGCCCGAATGCGGCTGCACATTGGCGAAGCGGCAACCGAACAGCTTTGTCGCGCGCGCGATCGCCAGCGCCTCGATCGCGTCGGCATATTCCGCGCCGCCATAATAGCGGGCGTATGCCGCGCCCTCGACGGTCTTGTTGGTGAGCACGGAGCCCTGCGCTGCGAGCACCAGCGCCGAGACGATGTTTTCGGAAGCGATCAGCTCGATCCCGTCGCGCTGGCGCGCAAGTTCGCCATTGATGGCGGCGGCGAGTTCGGGATCGGCGTCGAGGCCGGGGGTGAAGTAAGCGGGCGAGGGGAGGGGCATTGGACAATCCGTTCTTACGGTCGACTCCCTTCTATCAAAAACCGGTCCTCATGGCCGGACTCGTCCCCGGCCATCCACGCACTCAACGCAAAATCCGCGAGGCCGACGCCAGCGACAGGCGCGGGCATGACGAGCGCATGCGCCCCCGCACATTCCCCATCGTCCACCCCCGCTAACCTTCCATCAACCAAATGAGGGAGGCGGAGATGTCCCGCGATTTCGATCTGGAAGGCGCCGTTGTGAACGTCCTCGCGACGGCCATGGCGACGGGCTTTTACGGCGCGATGATGTTCGTGCTTTCTTCCGAGAGATTTCTTTAGCGCCGCCGCCCCACCCCTGCCCCTCCCCGCGAGGGGGAGGGATGGCGCCGTTCGGGATCATGGTCGAGGCGATCCGGGCTCAGCATCGGCCTGCAACATCTGGCATCTCGATCGCGAGCGGCTTCCCTCCCCCTCGCGGGGAGGGATTGAGCGTGGGGCGCCGCCGCCGCTACCGCGCTCTCGACCATGAACGCCTGAACCAGCGGCCATTGCTCGTCCCCCGGTCCTCCGGTTAAGACTTGCGTCGCATGCGACGCATTGGAGATTTGGAGAATGCGCCTTTCCGGCATTATCGCCCTGGCCGCCGCAACGGCCCTCACCGCCTGCAACGCCAACCGGCAGCCGCAGCCGGTCGTCGATCCCGTCGGGCCGCCGCGTCCCGCGCCGTCGAGCCTGCAGCTTCCCGAAGGCGCGGGCTGCTCGGGCGCGGTCAATCGTTATAAGGCGGTGATCGAAAACGATCTCGCCATGGGGCATGTCAATCAGGGCGTCTACGGCCAGATCCAGGGCGAAATCTCCGAGGCGGCGTCGGCTTGCGCCGCGGGGCAGGACGCCAAGGCGATTTCGCTCGTGCGCGCCTCCAAGGCCCGTCACGGCTATCCGGGCGGGTGACGCGCGGCCCGACGCAGCGTAAGAATTCCGACAAGGTCACGTAAGAAAAACGCCATCGCATCACTCTGGAAATAATCCAGATTATGCCCTTTGACGGCTGCGCTGCTGGTCCCTACGTTGCTTGCAGGAAGTATTCGGCCAGAATGGGACCAGCAATGAACAAATACGCGGCGGCGATTTTGATTTTCGTCACGGGTTTCGCGGGCGCAGCCGCCGCCGAAACCTATACGCTGACGATCAAGGACCATAAGTTCGAGCCTGTCGAGCTCAAAATTCCCGCCGACAAGGCGGCGACGCTCGTCGTGAAAAATCTCGACGCCACGCCCGAGGAATTCGAGTCGAAGCCTTTCCGCATCGAGAAGGTGGTTCCGGCGAATAGCGAGGCGAGCTTCCAGTTGCGCGCGATGAAGCCCGGCCGCTACAAATTCTTCGGCGAATTCCACGAGGACAGCGCCAAGGGCGAAGTGGTCGTCGAATAATGCTGGGCGCGCTGATCATCGTCTTTCGAGAGGCCATAGAGGCGGGCCTCATCGTCGGCATCGTCGCCGCGGTGACGCGCGGCGTCGCGGGGTCGCGCCTCTATATTACGGGCGGCGTGGCGGCGGGCGCGCTCGGCGCGACGGTCGTCGCGGCTTTCGCCGAGCAACTCTCCAAAGCCTTCGAAGGCAGCGGGCAGGAATATTTCAACGCCGGCGTGCTGGCGCTCGCCGTCGCCATGCTCGCCTGGCACAACATCTGGATGGCGAAGCACGGGCGCGAACTCGCGCAGGAGCTTTCCGCCGTCGGCAAGGCGGTGGCGAGCGGCGACCGCACCCTCTTTGCGCTCGCGGCCGTCGTCGGCCTCGCCGTGCTGCGGGAAGGCGCCGAAGTCGCGCTGTTTCTCTATGGCGTGCTGGCCTCGGGCGAATCCGGCGCGAGCGTGCTGATCGGCGGCGCGGGCGGCCTCGCGCTCGGCGCGCTGACCAGCGTCGCGACCTTCTACGGCCTCGTCTCGATTCCGCCGAAGAAACTCTTCGCCGTGACGACAGGGCTCATTACGCTGCTCGCGGCGGGTCTCGCGGCGCAGGCCGTCGCTTTCCTGCAGCAGGCGGGCGCGATCACGTCGCTCACCGATACGCTGTGGGACACGTCCTGGATTCTCTCGGATAAAAGCATCCCCGGCCGCGTGCTGCATACGCTGATCGGCTATGCCGACCAGCCCTCGCAAATGCAGGTCGTGGTTTATGCGGTGACGATCGCCGCGATCATGGCGACGACGAAGCTCGCGACGATGGGCGGGAGGCCGCAGGTAAGGGCGCCGGCGGAGTAGCGGCGCGCGCAATCAATCCCGCGCGGTGATGTCGATCTTCTTGATCACCCGCGCGGGCTCCGGCCGCACCAGATCCACCGACAGGAGCCCGTTCACGAGATCGGCGCCCAGCACCTGCATCCCTTCGGCCAGCAAAAACGCGCGCTGAAACTGGCGCGCGGCGATGCCGCGATGCAGGAAATGGCGCTCGCGGTCGTCGACCTGACGCCCCCGAATGACGAGCTGGTTTTCCTCCAGCGAGACGTCGAGCTGCTCGCGCGTGAAGCCGGCGACGGCGAGCGTGATGCGCAGCCGTTCGGGCTCCGTCTCGCTGCGCGGAATGCGCTCGATGTTATAAGGAGGATAGCCGTCCGTGCCGCTGCGCGCGACCCGGTCGAGCGCCCGTTCGATTTCGTCGAAACCCAGGAGAAACGGCGAATTGAGCGGCGGACGCGACATGATGAAGCCCTTCTGGCGCCTCGAACGCTGCGGGACCCGCGAACGGCGTCCGGCGCTCGATTTATGGCCGAGCGCGGCCCGGCAATCAAGCGGGGAGCGAGGTCCCGGACGCCATTGACGCAAGCCGCGCCGGCGCCCATCTGCGGGAAATCCTTCCTCGCGCGGGGGCTCGCGTCATGTTTCCTCACACGGTCCGGCTCGCGCTTCTGGCGCTGTCGCTTGCGCCGAGCTGGGCTCTTGCGGAGGAGACGCCGTCGATCGTCGCGCCCGAGGGCGATCGTTTCGCCTTGCAGCCAGCCGAAGGCGGTTTCCTGCGCATGAACAAGGACACGGGCGCCGTCTCCTTCTGTTCGGCGAAAGACGGCGTCGCGACATGCCGCCTCGGCGCCGAAGAGCGCGTCGCGCTGGAAGCGGAGATCGAGCGGCTGCGCGCCGAAAACGCCAGGCTGAAAGCCGCCGCCGCGCCGCCGCGTCCGTCGACGCTGCCGAGCGAGCAGGAGTTCGAGAAGGCGCTGTCCTTTACCGAGAGATTCCTGCGGCGCATAATGCGGCTCTTCAAGGAAGAAGCGCCTTCCGGCGGCAGCCTCTGAACCATTGGCGACGCGCGCATGACCGATCGGGGACCCTTCGCCAACTGGCCGCATCTCGACAAAAAGCCGCCGCGCGCCGAGCGCGAATTATTGCTGCTTCCTTCTGAAACGGAATCGAACAGGGACCATTTCTCCATGGCGTCAAAGAACGCGCTCGAAGATTTTCTCGGCGGCTCGCCGCTCAGCGTCGCGATCAGGCTTCTCTTCATCTCGCTCGTCGTCGGCGCGCTGCTGATGTGGCTCGACATCAAGCCGATGGACATCATCCATGGCGTGCAGGCTTTTATCGACCGTATCTACAGGCTTGGCTTCGACGCCGTCCGAGAGCTCGCAAGCTATGTCGTCGCCGGCGCGGCGATCGTCATTCCGGCGTGGTTCGTGTTGAGGCTGTTGAATATGGGCGGGCGCAAGTGAGGCGCGCGCTCATCCTTGCCGCGCCGCCGGCCTCGGGGGATTTCAAGTAGCGCCGTCATTGCGAACGAAGCGACGCAATTCTAAGGGTCGCGGCCGATTGCTATCGATCGCCCTTGCTCACCTTCGCCGGATCGACGAGGTCAGATCCGCCTCTCCCGCCGTCGGATCGTCGCGGCGCGGCGGCAGCGGCGCATCGGGCGCGTTGATCGGCCCGAGCGAATCCCCGCCCTCATAGGCTGCGGCTGGCGGCTTGCCCGTCGTGTCGTTGTCCGTTTCCTCGCCCATCATCGGCTTGGCGTTCTGCATCGCGACGAGGGGCGATTGATCGGGCGGCGGCGACGTTTCCTGCGGCGCGGGCTTGCAGATGGAGCGGCCCGCGCGCCCATGCTGCGCCAGATCGACGTGAATGTGGTTGTAGTGGAAGGCGTTGGAGCCCGGCGAGAGCACGGTTGAAAAATGCCCGCAGGAGCCGCGATGCACGTCCATCAGAAAGGCCCGCGCCTGTTCGTCGCCGCGCCACCAGTCGCGCACCAGCGTGATCTGGCGGCCGTCCTCCAGCACGAAGCCGCCAATATCGAGGGCGTTGCCGAAGGAGTGTTCGGAGAGCTGGGCCCCGCGCTGATTGTTCATGCCGCGGCAGGCGTAGGAGCCCATCGAGTCGATGCGCATGACGCGTTGGCCGAAGCGCGCCTGCGCGGCCGGCTGCACCGTATCGGCGACCCAGGCGTCGAGCTCCGCGACCATGGAGCAATCAAGCGTCGCCGTCGAATTGAACGAGACGCTTCCACTTTGCAGCGCCGTCACCTTGAACGGCTTGGTGAGACCGCAAATGCCGGGCCCGTCGACTTCATTCGCGAGCGCGATCCATTCGGAAGCTTGCACGCGCCTTTGCGCGACGCAGGCGTTCTCGGCCTGGGTGCGCCATGCGGGCCGCTGTGGCTTGAGCGGCCCGGAACAACCGGCAAGCGTCGCTGCCAGGAAGAGCAGAAAGAGGGACAGGCGGCCGAACATGCCGCCAAGAATTACGAACGGCCCGTTAACGGGGCGTCGAAAAACTTAGTTAATTTGCAAATTCTTCAGGCGTGTGGCGCAGCGAGCCCAAAAGAAAGGGGCCGGCTTTTCGCCGGCCCTCAATGAAAGGTTTTGCGCGCATTGTCGGGCTCGGCTTACTGCGCGTTCCCCTTACGGGCGCGCATGAAGCTTTCGAACTCGTCCTTGTCCTTGGCGCGGCGCAGCTCGGCGATGTGCTCGGCGAATTCGCGCTCGGCCTCGGCGAGTTTGCGGCGCTCTTCCTCGAGCCGGGCGAGTTCGCCCTCGCGCCATTCGTCGAAGGCGACATTGCCGGTCGAGCGCATGAAGGACGGTCCCGCCCAGCCGCGCCCGCCATCGCGCGAAACGTCGCCGAAGGCCGACCGCATTTTGGCTCCCTGCTCGGCGGCGAGGGAGAAGAGATCGCCCTCATAGCCGAAGCTCTTGCCCCACAGCTTGAAAAGCAGAAGCGCAAGGCCGATCGGCCAGAAGATGAAGAAGCCGATGACGACGGCCGCGACTTCGAACGGCCTCCAATGCGCGCATCCTCCGTGACGTCCGAAGGCGTCATGTCCCCAGGGGGAGGACGAGGACATTCGGGAATTACGGTCGCAGCTCATGTTGGGCTCCAGTTGATGGTCGGCCGGCCGTTGCGAGGGCTCCTCTCCACGGTCGCCGATGTTAATGTTATACACATTAACATCGAATTCCGCAAGGAGCAGGAGCGCGGCCCCGTCACATGACCGACCCGCCGCATATCGGGGGCGGGCGCCGGCGTTTCAAGCGGGATCGGACTCGCAGCTTAAAATCCACGTTCGATCGCAAAAGGCGACATAGATGCGCTCCTGGCCCAGCGCCTCGCCCAGCTCGACGGCGAGTTCGTTGAGCAGGGATTCGATTTCGGCGTCGGGGAGATGGCCGAGATAGGCGTGGACGGCTTCGCCCGTGAAAATCGCGACAGGTTCGCGGTCCGAGGCGATGGAGCCGTCCTCTCTGCGCCAGGCGTAGGTGACTTCGGCGCGCGCCGCCATGCCGGAAAGAGCGGGCTTGCCGTCCTCGAGCCGCCGCCGCATCCAGCGGCGCGCCGTGCGCACCGCCTCCGAGACGTCGTAGACGCGGCCTTCCGGATCCCAACCCTCGCGAAGGCCCACGGTGATGCGGAAATCACGGCGCGGGCCCAGCGAATCCGGCACGATGCGGTAGGATTTGCTCTCGCTCATAGCGCGCAACTTAAGGCGGGACGCTGCTTTAGGAAACGCGGCCCGCCAAAAATGCGGTCAGGCCCCGAGGCGCTGCGCCTGATACTGGCCGGTCTTGCGGTAGCGATAGAGATAAGTGGGCGCGACGGCTTCGATCGACTGCGGCTGAACGCCCAGCCCCTGCAGCGTGCGGCCTTCCTTGATCGCCGCCTCGCTCACGACATTGTCGTGCTTGAGCAGCTCGACCTGATCGCCGGTCATGCGCAGCAGAGTCGGGAAGAGGCCGAGAGACAGCTTGGTGAAGAGCTCGGTCACCGAGGCGACGAGCTTGCCGGTCGCGAAAGAGAGCTTGGCGACGCGGCGGTCGCGCTCGGTCACCTTCAGCACATAGTCGATCAGCGATGCGAAGCTCTTCGCCTCCGGGCCGCCGAGCTCATAGGTCGCGCCGGCCTTGGCCTCGCCCGCGACCGCCTTGGCGACCGCTTCCGCGACGTCGCCGACATAAACCGGCTGGAACCTGGCGTCCGCGCCGACGACCGGCACGATCGGGAAGTAGCGCGCCATCGTGGCGAAGCGGTTGAAGAAGTGGTCCTCGATGCCGAAGATCACCGACGGACGCAGGATGACCGCCGAGGGGATGGCGGCGAG